>JABGYD010000009.1 GCA_018675425.1 Kordiimonadaceae bacterium | reverse complement strand
TAATTAAGTGAACAATCGTTTCAGTATCGGTATCAGTATTAAAAACATGCCCTTTATTAATTAGCTTATGACGTAGATATTGAAAGTTTTCAATAATTCCGTTGTGAACTACAGCAACTTTATCAGATAAATGGGGATGAGTATTTATAACCGAAGGCTTACCGTGAGTTGCCCAGCGCGTATGTCCAATGCCAATATTTCCGGAAATTGGATTAGTCACAATTTCATTTTTAAGATTAGTCAATTTTCCCCTAGCCCGACGCCGGGTAAGATCAAGGCTAGTCGTGATTGTTGCAATGCCTGCACCGTCATACCCACGATACTCGAGGTCTTCCAAACAACCAACAATACGCTCTGTAACATCTCTATTACTAACTATACCAACAATGCCACACATAAAAGTTTACTCTTTAATTTTTATTTCATGTTGTTTTCTTTGTCTAAACTTAGTGGCCCATCCACCAAGTTCCCTCTGCTTAACCCGCGATAGCGCGAGTGAATTTTTTTCAACGATAGATGTAATAACACTACCTGCCCCAACAATTGCCCCAGCACCAATATTTACTGGTGCAACCAAGGCGCTGTTTGAACCAATAAATGCACCTTCTCCAATAACTGTCTGGTATTTGAGGTAACCATCATAATTACAGGTTATGGTTCCAGCACCAATATTAGAATTTTTTCCAATTTTTGCGTCACCTATATAACTGAGGTGGCTTATTTTGGTGTCATTACCAATTTTCGTTTTTTTAATTTCAACAAAATTACCTACCTTAACCCTCTCACCAAGTTCGACAGCCGGACGTAATCTGGCAAAAGGTCCAATTGACGAACCACTACCAATTATAGCTCCTTCAATATGACAATATGGGTTTATGGTAACATCATCAGAAATTTGTACACCAATGCCAAAAGTTACGTTGGGTCCAATATTAACATCCTTACCAATTTTTGTATCATAACTAAAAAAAACACTCGCTGGATCAGTTAACGATACACCCTCATCCATAAAGTGTTGACGTCTTTCCTCTTGAAAAAATGCCTCGGCTTTAGCGAGGTCAGACCGACTGTTAACACCTATTACTTCTTCAGCCTTCGCTTCAACTACAGCACATTTCAAACCTCTTAAATTAGCAACTTTAATTATGTCAGTGAGGTAATATTCTCCCACTGAGTTATTATTATCAAGTCCACTTAGTAGGTCAAAAATAATTGTACCATCTATACACATAGCCCCACTATTACATAGAGATATGGATCTATCCTTATTAGAAGCATCTTTATCTTCAATGATTGCCTCAAGCCCCTTTTTATTATTAAGTTTTAGTCTCCCATAGCCTTTTGCGTCTTCGGGCGTAAACCCAAGCACAACAATATCTGCATCTGTTTGATTTAGGTTATCAACCATTTTTTGCATCGTAACCTGAGATAAAAGTGGAACATCACCAAATAAAATAAGTACGTTACCCTTAAAGTCGCAAAGTTTCTCTTTAGTAATATTTACGGCGTGACCCGTTCCAAGTTGTGGCTCCTGCATAATAATATCAGCTTGCCCATTAACAGCTATCTCAACTTGGTCTTTTTGCGCTCCAACCACAATAATTTTTGTTAGTGGCTTTAGTAGTGCCGTCTTATCCATAAGGTGCTGCAACATAGACTTGCCACCAAGGTTATGAAGAACCTTATGTTTTGAAGATTTCATTCTAGTCCCTTTACCGGCGGCAAGAATGATGATAGCTAGATCAGGAATATTCATTTTATAGTATTATTTCTAAAATTTATGTTGCTCAAAGGCATTATTTTGTCAATATAGTGCCGTAATAATATTAAACTATACAAAAATATTTATTTATACCAATAAATTGTAATTTATATAAAAATGAGTGTAAATATGCTTAATAATAAACCAAGTGCTGTTCTATTTGATTTAGATGGTACTATTGCAGATACTGCTCTAGATTTAGCTGCGACTTTAAATTACCTCCTCACTACTTCAGGCCGAAATGAAATTCACCACGACCGCGTTCGAAATATGGTTGGTGAAGGCGCGAGAGCTCTGATTATAAAAGGATTTGAATATAATAATGAAGAACTTACTGATCAGGAAGTAGAAGTACTTCACGACGAATACATCAATTACTATCGAAGTCACATAGCCGATAAAACCGTCCTTTTTCCTAACGTATTTATAACATTAGAGACCCTTGCAAGGCAGAACATCCCATTAGCAATTTGCACAAACAAGAGCATGGAACTAACACATTTACTTCTTAAACAACTCAAAATTTTTGACTTTTTCACCGCAGTAACCTGCGGAGACAGCTTTGCTTATAAAAAACCTGACCCACGCCATCTAATTACTACCTGTAAGTTAATGAAGGCTGATCCCAAACAAGCCGTTATGGTTGGTGACAGTATAAATGATATAGAGGCTGCAAAGAGAGCTAATATGCTGTCTGTTGGCGTCTCATTCGGTTATACATTGACGCCTATTAATGAATTATCACCAAATATCATTATTAATCATTTTAATGAATTTTTTGTCGCACTAAATAAAGTTAAACCGCGATAATGAGGATAAAAATAAAATCAATTTTTTTAGATATCCGTTGGCTGGGGTGGCAGGGATCGAACCTGCGATGACGGGATCAAAACCCGCTGCCTTACCGCTTGGCTACACCCCAAAAAATAACAGAAAGCCGCAACGTGGTGCGAACATAGTGAGTTTCAGATAAACATGCAATAACGATTTTGACTTATTTTCTTTTTTTTCCTTTTAATTATTTTGATTAAAACTTAGTCTTCAATAATATCCAAATATCAAATGAGAGAGTAATCATAATCATGACGTGGGATAATATTATTTCAAGATCTCTATGGGTATTAATTCAACCTGGAAACTTTCTTTTTCTAATCCTTCTTCTCGGCTTATTTTTAAATAAATACGGACAAAAGGACAGATCAAATAAAATTTTTCCATCTAAGTAAAAAAAAATGGTACTAAACTGCAAAACCTTATTCAATTTAAAATTTCATTCCAATTTTTTCTCAGAACATAGGGTTGACTGTTAGATAAAAGCCCAAATAAATCTGTACTATGTTCAATCTTTTGACCACCATTTTTACCAAGACGTTTAAATTTAAAGCTAGCTTTGTCACTGCTTTGTTTAAACCAAAAGAAGTCAAAGGGGATAATCATATATATTTGATTGTCAGAGTTACCCCGACCACTCTCACTTTTCTTTAAATTTGTGTAAGTTGTGCTCGCACCAATACGAATACCGCTAGAAAAACGACGAGATATATCGATTGTAGTACCCCAATCTTTTGCAAGGTACCGTCCAAAACTAATACGGCTTGTAAGGTCATATTTTTTATTTACATGATAGACCGTTGCATGTCCGGTCAGAGTTTCATAATTTCGCATATCAAAAAGCTGTTCATAGCCCCGCTGCTTCACATAATTAACTTCCGCACCAAATGAAATACTAGCCCCATAGGGTCGGTAGAGAATTTCTCCACTAACTCCGGAATACATCTTCTCAAGATGTCCAGCCGTAACCCTTGTATAAACCCCTTCTACAGGGTTTGTTATATATTCAAGACTTAACCTCCTTAGACTAGTGTTACCTTGAGCAGAATATAAACCAACATTACTTCTGACGTGATTTGCATTGTTATTTTTAGAGCGGGGAACTAAATCTAAATTACCTATAAGGTGCTGTTGTGCCTCAGCATAGATTTGTAGATTTTCATTTAAATTTACCCGACCAAAAATTTTCAAATTTAAATCACCTTTAAAATGATTATTTTTCTCAGAACCAAAATGAGTTTCAAAGTCTGGAAAGACACCGTACTCAAAGCTTGGAAATGTCTGAGTGCTAACTGCTCTTTTTTTATTATTGTCTGGTTTCTCTATAATGGCATTAGCTAAAATTTCTTCAGGACTACCATTATTTTTTGCTATATTTTCAAAGTCTTTTCTAAATAGGGATACTTTAGGCAAATTTAAGCCACGACTTTTAGATAAAATAGATATTTTTTCAATATTGTCCGGGGCATCATTAGTAAGAATACGAACTGTACGTCCAATATTTTTAGGCATTTCAATAAAGGGAGCAACATTCTTCGTGATAATCATTTCAGAGTTAGAAATTTCAACCGCAATTGGTGACAGTTTTCTATTATTCAAGTTATTAAAAATTGTATTTGATATTAAAACTTTATGGTCATCATTTAAATTAAATTCTCGAGCATAAAATGAACTTCCACGATAGATTTCTCGGGATTTTTTGCCATTATCATCAAGCAGGTTAGCAGTTTCAATGCTATTAGGAAAAGTCACTCTTGTAGAGTAATAGTTTTCTAATATTGCACCTAATATGACTTCATTATCTTGTATAGGTTTTTGATTGGGGGCTAGCACAATATCAATATGTTTATTTTTCAACTGTACATTTTTAATGTCATAGCCCATTCGCTCTATGCGTTCAAATATCATATCAGGGCTAGAGTTATCTTTATAATTATTTATATTTTTAGCATTATTTTTCAATTCACGAAATCTAATTTCGTCGATTTCAGGTCCCTTAGCAAACTTAAGTCGAATAGGTTTATGCAAGTTTTGTTTTATTGATATTTGAAGGGAAAGTTTATTTCCATGTAAAAGGCCAGCTCCAAGCTCTAGCCAGTTTTTAACTTTATAATTTAAACCAAAATTAAGTGCAGTTTTGCTTTTGTAATTTTCGAAAACTTTAATTTTTGATTTATCAATTGTGGAATACTCTACTTTAGCCGACAACCCTTTAATTGGAGTATAATACTCTATCCCCCAAAAAAATCCCATATTTTTACCAGAGAAATAATTACCAAATTTGAAATTTTCTAACCTTACTACATCTGAATTTCGACTATTGAAGCTACTGCCAAAGAGCCTAGTTATATTATTTAATTTTGATCTATTAGCTAGTTGACCGAAACCAAGGCCTAAAGTTACATCAAAATCATAAATTCTTTTACTTGCAACCAGATATTCACTACTAAAAATTCCATTACCAAGAAAATCCTGGAAACCTAATCCAATAGCCGGCCTATAAGCCCCCTCTTCAAGAAGTTTAAACTTTATATCAAAACCTTTGTCAACGCCACCAACTGTGCCATCATAATCAGAGTACCTTAAAGTTGTCTCAAGCCAGGGTGTTGCCTGCCAAGTTGAATAATAATTATTTATGCCATCTAAATATGCAGCGCCAACTGACAGAGTGCCATCTACTAAGAACCTCGCACTGCGCATTTCAAGCAAACCAACACCCCCAAAGACACCAGGAGAACTAGTATTATCTTTGGAATTCAGCATCAAATTTTGAGCATTTGCCACAGCAGGGATCAAACATATTATTGACCACTTAGCATATCTCAAAAACCTCATCTGACTTTTGCCTTCCCCACACTCGGCTAAACTTTATCTAACTAAAACAGCTATTGAAGCTGCTGATACAGCAAGGTTTCTGAATATATCACCTATTTCGGATGTGAGTGACAGAGCATCATACGGACTTAGGTCGTTTGGTACTACAATCACAGTGCCCGGCGGCACACTTAGGTTTCTGTTTCCACCCCAAGATGCTAAACTAATTGGTTTAGCCTCACCGTTGGGATAAACAACGAATACCCTGTTTTCATCTGCAGAAATATTAAATCCACCAGACTCGCTTAGATATTCAACTACCCCTTTACCTGGTGAAAACTGCAGGGCGCTAGGATTGAGGACATCACCCACTGTAATAACAAACCTTGATCGTGCAGGAATAAAAAGTGTGTCCCCCCCCTGAAGAACTATATCTTGGTCAGGTAATGTGTTTAAAACAACCGGGTCAGCTTCTATGACAACCCGTCCAATAAACTCTTGTTGAGCCATTTCAGAAATCATAGCATTTAATCCCCCAATACTATCACTCTCTACGTTACTCTTAATGGCTGCAGACATCATCGCTGTTTTTAATCTCTCGGCGGTTTTCTCCATTTCTAAGCGTTGGGAAATCTTTACACTCTCGCGTGTAAAAACGGCTCCATATGGATAAGCCTGCTCTGTCAATCCACCTGCGCGGTTAATGAGGGTACTGAGCCGCTCCCCTTTTTTAATAGTATAGCTACCAGGGTTTGCTATTTCCCCAGAAATCAATATTGGTCTAGATTCAAATTGAGATGCCAAGGCATTAACTGAAACTGTGCCGCTAGGTTGTATAAATTTAGTATTTAAATCTAAATTTGTGCTGTCTAATAATTCCCAATCAGATACAATATTTAATTGTCTTATCGAATCTGTATTCTCGACAAATTGAATTCTAGTTACATCAGCATCATTTAATAATCCTCCTGCCACTGTAATCAAAGAATTGACTGACATATTGTCCGCAACCGGGTAAACAGAGGGGTATCTAACAGAACCGTCTATAGAAGCCACATTTTCTAACGCTAATGTTAAAAGATTTTTTGTTGTTTTATAAATATCTGGACAATTATAAAAAACTTCTGCTTTCTCAACCTCTGGTTCCTCATAAGGGGGTACTCGGTCATCCACTAAATTATTTTGGCGAACCTCCAAAAATTCTTCTCTCCTGATTAACTCTTCTTGTAAATCATTGTATTCTTCTTGTAACGGGATCCGTTCGCTCTCAAATGCGCGGCTAGCGATAGTAAACCTTCCGTTAGAATTTGACCTAATAACTTTTGATAAGTTGTCAATTGGTTCACAAAACAAACTATTTAATTCACCATCACTAGAGAGCCGGGTCTCCTGATATGGTATACCAAGAATAGCCCGCTTAACATTCTGAGACCTCAAAAAATCTATATCCTCAGCTCCAATAATAATCACATTATCATCTTCAATAAGTGGAATATTTTTTTGACCAGAAAGTACTTTTTGAAGATTAAAGGGAATAAGATTTCTAGTTTGAGTCATCTCATCAGTTCTTTCAATTACACTAAAAAAAAGATAGGGGTCTTCCATTAAATTTTTAACAGAGCCAATGAGTTCTTTAACATTATTATAAAGGCCTACTGACCGAATGCCTGGCGTTTTTACATGACCAGAAAGGGTAACCCCTCCACCTTGTGAATTTTCTAATAAATTGACTACAACAATTTCGCTGCTAGAAAGACTTCCTAATAAGTTTAATCTTTCAAAATTTAACTTACCAGTATCGTCGTAACGTAGATGGGTATATGAATTTCCATTTTTTCTTACCGTACCACCAGCTAATTCCAGAACATCTTTTGCTGGAATACTCTCTTGGCCACTTGGAAGTTCATAAATACCAGGTCTAATTACATGGCCACTGATAGCAACAGTTGGACCTATAGTTGGAACTATTATCCTATCACCGTCCCGTAGGAGAGTTATATCCGCTTGGGATCCTTCAATTGTATTATATAGATCAACAGTAATTTTTTTATTACCACGTAAAATAATTATATTTCTGAGAGTACCGGTTTTTTTGACACCACCGACTTGAAGTAATAACTCCATAGGCGTTGAAAGGCTACTTACTCGAACAAGTGAAGGGTTCTCAACCTCACCCGCAACAAGAACAGAAATCTGTCTCAGGGTGGCTATAGATACAAAGACTTCAGTACTAATAAGGCTTTCCGCAACATTGTTTTTGATTACTGACCTAATTTCCGCCAAAGATAGTCCAGATGCTGCTATCGGGTTCATAGATGGAATTACTAAACGGCCTTCACGGTCAACTTTAATAGAAATTATTTCTTCTTTAGAACCCCTAAAACTAATAATTAAATCATCCCCGACCCCTAACACGTAATCATCTGGAATTGATCCTGTCATAATTTGGTTCATCGAGGGGCTTCTATTAAAAATAGAATAGCCAAATTGTTCAAGGTCAGTTTCATCAGTATTGTCTTGTTTAAAAATCCGAGAATTGAAATCATTTTCAATTATAGATGGAGGAGCATTAATTTTTCTCTTCGACTGCTCATCCAACTGACTGAGATATTCTGCTTCACGAGCGTCATCAATGGGCGATTGGATAACGGTCCTATCGGTAGTGGAGCCAGTTTGTCTTTTAATTTGATTAAAAAAATCTGTATCTAAACCTTGAGCGAAAAGAGCCGGATTAAAAATAATCTGGGTTAAAGCAAAAAATGAGACAATTTTTATAAATTTCCATTTTATCATTTGTAATCAAATCCTAATAAAATTTTTAATTGGGAGAAAATCTAAATTTCAACAAAGCAATTATTTCGCAAAAATAGCAGAAAGCTAGCTAAGAGCAAGTTTTTCATTAATTAAAGAATTTTTGTTTCTTTTATCCACCATTCATTATTTAGCTGTTTAATTTTATTGCCCGCCCTATTGCATTCCTCTAATGTCTTGTATGCAGCAAAACATGTAGCACCGCTACCTGACATTCTACAGAGTAACAATCCCTCGGTATCTTTTAAGATTTCTAGAATTGTTTGTACTTCTTCATTCTGTCTACATACAATGCCCTGCAATGAATTATGGCTATCTTTAAGCGAGCTAATTATTAAATCTAATTGAATTTTAGTTTTAATAATCCTCCTTTTAGTATCAAATTTAGTTTTACAGTTTTGATACTTTTTGAAAATACTTGAGGTGGAAATTGGAATTCCTGGATTAATAAGAAGGAGGTAAAGTTCACCATCAAAAGATAGCTGGCAAATTTCATCTCCAACCCCACAAACATGCGAAGAAGCTGATATCAAACATACAGGAACATCGGCACCAATTGTTATTGCAATTTCTTGAATAATATTGTCATTTATATTGAGATCAAGTAGTTCGCACGTTAATTTCATAGCAGCTGCGGCATCTGCTGAGCCACCACCAATTCCTGACGATACAGGCATATTTTTAGTAAGATAAAATTTTAAATTTGGCTCCACACCCGCTTCTTGACACAAAAGTTTACAGGCCTTTATAACCAAATTATCATCACACTCTCTAAGCCCAGACGCGAAAGGGCCGGATATAATAATTTCCAGTTTATCAGATAATTCCGCCCTGAGCTCATCACCAAATTCCGTAAACACAACAATACTATCGAGCAAATGATAACCATCACTGCGTCTGCCAGTAATTCTTAGGTCAAGATTTATTTTAGCTGGTGCGAGCATAGTACTCCTTAATTATTTATAGCCATTTATAATTTTGTATTCAATTTGATCCCCTTTGATATCGGCTTGTTTCAGGGAAAGTGCATGTCTCCATTGAAACCGTGCCTCATTCTGACGACCAACAACCCAATAAGCATCACCAAGGTGATCATTTATAGCCCAATCCTTAGTTTGCAATTGAACTGCTCTTTCTAAAATTGGAACAGCCTCTTCTCCATCACCCATTTTAAACAATGCCCAGCCTAAACTATCAGCAATATATCCATCATTAGGACGTAACTCCACCGCTCGCAAAAGCATAATTTTGGCTTCTTTATAATTTCTTCCCTGCTCAACCCATGAATACGCTAAATAATTAAGAACTAGAGGTTGATTTGGATTTAGCTCAAGGGCTTTTTTAAAATCACTCTCCGCTTCAGGCCATCTTTTTTCCTGATCAAGGACTATACCTCTGAAATAATATAGTACCCAATCATCTTTGTTTTCTTTCACAATTGAAGTAACTACTTTGTTGTAGACCTCAATAGCTTCTTCATAACGCTCATGGGTCCGGTAAAACTCTGCAATTTCATTTAATACGCTTCGGTTCGTCGGATATTCACTTTCAAGAATTTTAAGTGCCTTTAGCACTTCACTAGGTAGTTTAATTTGATCAAAAATTCGAGCTCTCTGGAGTTTTGACTGCAAATAAATTGGACTATTATTATTTATTTTTTCAAGCTCCCTTATGGCTCCCATAAAATATTCGTCACTTTCAAATATTTTAGCTTGAAGAAGGTGCACAAGTGGAAAATTAGGTTTGAAAAATACAGCATACTGCAAATAATTTGTTGCGACACGTTTCATATCATCCTGCATCAAAATTGATGCTACCGTATATAGTAACTCCGCAAAACCGTCATTTAATGTAGAAATAAATGGCTCAAATTTTTCTCCATTTTTTATGGTTTCCAATGCTAACCGTAGGTGCTCATTTGAGGGATTAATTTTGCTAAATTTATTCAAAACAAAAAGTGCTTGTTCATCCTTACCTTGCCTACTTAATAATTTACCAAGTGCTTCAGCAACTCTTAGATTTTTTGTTTTATTATCTAGCAGGGCCATGGAATAGTATTTTTCTGCCTTTTTATTGTCTCCTAAGTACTCATAAATTATACCACTTTGAAAATAATTGAAAAAATTAAGCGAATTTCCAGCTTTAAATTCATTAATTATTGTTTCAACCTGATCGATTTCACCCCGCTCTGCTAATACCCAAGCCTTAAAAAAAGGGTTAATAAGTTTTAAAATGCCATTAGTACCTTGCCCATCTCCAGTAACTAACAAATCTTCATAATCACCTGACTTTGTTTTTTC
>JABGYD010000049.1 GCA_018675425.1 Kordiimonadaceae bacterium | reverse complement strand
TCTTTAATGAACCAAAGTATGCAAATACTCCAGCTCAGAGCCCTGAAATATAAACAACGTAATGCTTAAAACAAACATCCGCTGCCTACATTTCTCTTTCTATCTAACAATGTCAAAGAACAAAAAAATTTCACCACAAAAAAGGTCCCCATAGCCTGTCTTATTTAACAGACTGTAAAAAGTAGCTTGAATGCGTTGGTCAGCGGGTTATATGGGAAGTGATCTTTCTTGTAAACAGTTAAAATAAAAAAATATCATTTTTAATTAACAGGCCATGAAACTAATCAAAAACCATAGCTTCTTCCCCCTCTTTCTTAGCCATTGAAAAATTAAATAAAACACCTCTACAAGCGTCACAGGAAAAGAAAAATATGTAGTTATAAATTATTATGAATGTTTTCAATCGAACCAAAGACCATTAATCATAATGAATAAAGATCAATTCTAATAAATATTTTAGTACTGGTTTAGACTCATTAATTTAGTTATATTTAATAATTAAACCAAGTAACCCTTGATTTCATAGCCAGTCTTTTTTAAAACAAATTTTAGTTATACTCAGCTAAAAAAGGTCTCGTTGATATTCCCTAAACTTTAAAGGAACTGAACATTAAAGAATATATACTAAATGTGTATAGGAACTATAAACGTATTTTTTACATCGGTTCTTTTTTTATCCTTAGCCTTATTCTTGGTTTCAGTAATTTATTTTCTCTTCCAAAGGAAGCTATCCCTAAAGCAGCAAATAAAATTACTGTTGAGAAAATAAAAACTTCCCTTTCGATAAATTTGCCGAAGCAATCTAATAAACCAACAAAATCCCTTGGCTTAGTAGAAAAAAGTAATGATCAAGCCTTTTTTAAAGAAATTAAAATAAAATATGGACAAGGCCTAATGGACGCCCTTTTAGATAGCGGCGCATACAGGGTAGATGCATTTAACGCTGTTAACAGCTTAAAGGATCATTTCGATGCACGTAAAATTCAAGTCGGTCAGAAAATAAATCTTTATTATTCGTCTGATGGAAGTATTGATCGACTTGAGATGCAAAAAGATTTTGATAACCTTATTATCGTTCAAGGAAAGCAAAAAAACTATAGCAGTGTAAATATTTCTCTCCCAAGCCAGGTTATTACTCGGCACGTATTCGGCCAGATAGACGACAGCCTCTTTCTCGCCGCACAAAGAAAAGGCTTGCCTCAAATTATCATTGCGAACCTAATCAGTATCTTTAGTTACGATGTTGATTTTCAACGTGAAATTCGCAAAGGCGATCAATTTGAAATTGTTTATGAGCGTAAGCTGTCAAAGGACGGGCGTAGTGTTCAGGAAGGAAACATACTATTTGCTAAACTTACTTTAAGTGGGAAGGAAATTAGCCTTTTTCGTCACACCCCAACAGAGAGCGGAATTGTAGGTTATTTTCATGAGGATGGACAGAGCTCAAAACGGGCTTTAATGAAAACACCTATCGAGGGTGCGAGGCTTTCATCCTATTATGGGAATCGTAACCATCCGGTACTTGGTTATAATCGTATGCACAAAGGCATCGATTTTTCTGCCCCCACAGGCACACCAATCATGGCTGCTGGTGACGGCGTTGTTGAGCGAGCGAGTTGGTATGGTAGCTTTGGTAACTACGTTCGTATACGACATAACGGAACGTATAAAACTATTTATGCCCACATGAGCAAATATGGGCGTGGAATAAAAAAGGGTGTGCGGGTTCAACAAGGTCAAATTATTGGGTATGTCGGTGCTACTGGTAGAGTTACCGGTCGCCACTTGCATTATGAAGTTCACATGAACGGCACGCAAGTCAACCCACTCACTCTCAAAATTCCTTCGGGTATCAAGCTTAATGGTGAAGAATTTCAAAGATTCAGAGCCGTCATTGAAAATAAAAATCAGATAATTATGGAGATTAAATCTAATATTCTATTAACTCGTGCACTTAACTAACGCCCGGTCCTAATAAAAAAAAGATGATTTAATTATCTAAGTATCTTCTTTGATATGCATTACAATCAAAGGATTAACTATAGGTCAGAATGAAATTAATTAATACTCATCTCAATGCCCTCAGCACCCACGGTAACATTAACTGTTTTGCCATCCATAAGTTCTCCCGATAGAATCATATTAGCCAGTCCATCCTGGACATGTTTTTGGATCACGCGTTTAAGCGGTCTGGCACCGTAGATAGGATCATAACCAATATGAGCAAGCCAATCTTGGGCGCTTTGGTCAAGATCAAGGATTATTTTCCGGCCCTCAAGACGATTTTCTAATTGAGAAAGTTGAATATTAACAATCGCGTGCATATGCTTTTCAGCTAGACGGTGAAACAGTGTTATTTCGTCAAGACGATTGATAAACTCGGGTCTAAATGAAGCCCTAACTAAGCCCATAACATCATCATGCGCTGTGTCAACATTGTCCTCAGGACCGAGAGAAGCGAGAATGTCACTGCCAAGGTTGGATGTAAGAATGATCAGCGTATTACAAAAATTAACCGTGCGGCCCTGGCTGTCGGTGAGGCGGCCATCATCCAACACTTGAAGTAGTATATTAAATACGTCACCGTGAGCTTTTTCAATCTCATCAAACAATACTACTTGATATGGTCGTCGTCGCACAGCTTCGGTAAGCACGCCACCTTCTTCGTAACCAACATATCCAGGTGGGGCACCAATTAAACGAGATACCGCGTGTTTTTCCATAAATTCGGACATATCAATTCGGATCATCGCAGTCTCATCGTCAAAAAGGTACTCAGCGAGCGCTTTAGTAAGTTCTGTTTTGCCTACACCCGTTGGTCCCAAGAAAAGAAATGAGCCTATAGGTCGCCCTAGCTCTTGAAGACCTGCACGAGCGCGTCGCACGGCTGCAGAAACAGCCTTTACCGCCTCATCCTGACCAATAACACGATGACCAATATTTTCTTCCATGCTCATGAGCCTATCACGCTCGCCCTCAAGCACCTTGGTTATAGGTATTCCAGTCCAACGACTGACCACGGCAGCAATATCACTTTCAGAGACCTCTTCCTTTAAGAGCTGGTTTTCTGATGTATCCGCGTCCTTAACCACTTTTAATTTTTCTTCCAGTTCTGGAATTTCACCGTACGTCAGCTCACCAGCGCGCGCAAGGTTTCCAGACCGTTGCGCTTGCTCAAGTTCTACGCGCGCAGCATCAAGACGTTCTTTTATTTTCTGATCGCCTTCGATTCGATCTTTTTCTGTTTGCCATTGTGCCGTCAGGGTAGTAGAGCTTTCCTCAAGTTCGCGAAGCTCCTTCTCAAGACTAATCAGGCGATCCTTTGAGGCCTCATCTTTTTCTTTATTCAGTGCTTCACGTTCAATTTTTAATTGGATAATCCGTCGGTCAAACTCATCAAGTTCTGAAGGTTTGCTGTCGACCTCCATCTTAATTTTAGATGCGGCCTCATCCATCAGATCAATGGCCTTATCAGGCAAAAAGCGGTCATTAATGTAGCGGTTAGAAAGCGTTGAAGCAGCGACAAGCGCGCTATCTTTAATTCGAATACCGTGGTGCAGTTCGTACTTTTCTTTTAATCCACGTAAGATTGAAATGGTATCAGAAACCGTCGGCTCGCCGATGAAGACAGGTTGAAAACGCCGTTCTAATGCTGCGTCTTTTTCAATATATTTTCTATACTCATTAAGAGTGGTCGCCCCAATGCAATGCAAGTCACCCCGTGCGAGAGCTGGTTTTAGAAGGTTTGAGGCATCCATTGACCCTTCAGAAGCGCCTGTGCCAACGATTGTGTGCAATTCATCAATAAATAAAATAACTTCCCCTTTTGCTGCAGAAACTTCATGCAAGACTGCCTTGACCCGTTCTTCAAATTCTCCTCGGTACTTCGCACCAGCCACAAGAGCCCCCATATCCAAAGACATAATACGCTTCTGACTGACCCTATCCGGAACATCCCCATTTGCGATTCGCAGCGCAAGGCCTTCTGCTATAGCGGTTTTCCCGACACCGGGCTCACCGATCAAGACTGGATTATTTTTAGTGCGGCGAGAAAGAACCTGAATTGTACGTCGAATTTCTTCATCGCGGCCGATCACCGGGTCAAGCTTTCCCTCACGAGCCGCCTCGGTCAGGTCACGAGAGTACTTTTTAAGAGCATCATAACTGTCCTCAGCACTTGCAGAATCCGCGGTGCGCCCTTTACGAATTTTATTGATGGCACCATTTAATTTTTGTGCGGTCAGACCTGATTTTTTTAAAATATTTGCTGATTTACTTCCCGAATGAAGAGTAAGAGCAAGTAACAAACGCTCAGTCGTTACATATTCATCCCCCGCTTTTGTTGCCAGTTTTGACGCACTGTCAAGAAGATTAGTTATGTTAGTATCTATATAGAGCTGGCTGGCGCCATTTCCACTGACCTTCGGATAGCTCTCTAGTTCTTTCGTTGTATTAATAAGAGCAATGCTTGCGTCAGCGCCAGCCGCACTCATTAAATTCCCGCACAAGCCTTCATCATCATCAAGCAGTACTTTCAAGATATGCTCGGGGGCAAATCTTTGGTGGCCCTCCCGCAAAGCAAGGCTCTGAGCTGACTGAATAAATCCCTTAGTTCTATCGGTAAATTTTTCAAAATCCATTATAAATAACTCCAAAATAATACTATATGCTTCTTAATATAAACAACATATAGTGTGATATTTTAGCAACACAAGAGTGGCAAAGTAATATTCTGGTGTTAAAAGTTAATTTTTCTAGCGCTACTCAGCCACTTCTTCCTTTATCTTGCGTGGTTTTCTGGCCCGCTTTGGCTTTTGTTTTGCTGCCTCTTCTGAGAGTTTTAGATTATGCTCAGGGCTGGTATTATTTTCTATATTCTTAAGGTTAAGCTTAGGTTGCGAAATAACCTCCTCAATGGTTATTGTTTCACCACCTTTTTCTTTAGAGGAGTTATTGTTCTTTAAAGGCTTGCTCTCTTCGTCCGCTATTGGGACCACATTTGATTGTTTTTCCGCTTCTTCTTGTTGTTTTTTTTGTTTTTCGTTTGCGCGCACGGCCTGTTGTGCTGCTTCGGCCTCAGCAAATTCAGAATGGAGTGAGAAATAGTGGTGAGCGTACTGACCATAAGCTTCAGATTCGGTCCTGTCCCTTGTCCTATTTTCATAAGCAAGAGCCAAATACCTATCATAGAGCTGTTTAACATTCCCTCGAATTTTACCAGCCGGGCCATAACTATCAACCTGCTTGCTTGAGGTTAATGGTTGCCTGGACTGATTATTGGGCGTTGCCTTACGCCCACCACGCACATTTTGATTTCTTCCTCGGTTATGCGGTTTGTTATTTTGCCGCCCAGGGCGGTTATTTGGCCGGGAGTTTTGATTTGGGTTCATAAAATATCTTATTAAATTAGTAGGCTCTGATCAACAGGTGACCTCAAAGGTTCTAACTGTCTCAAGCACGGTTATATTTAAAAATTTTGAAATTATTACTGAATTTTTTCCTTCAGCACTTACGCTATACATTTGCGCTAAGGCGACCTTACCCTGCAAAGATGAAAATGCCAAGCAGCTTTTTTATTTAATCAATAAAAAGTTTATTTTTTAATGAGCAAACACCGGTCGCGACCAGCCAAATCCTGATGTATAGCAATGTTACTAAAGCCATTTTGCAAAAATATTTTCTTTACATCCCTGGCCTGTTTATAGCCTATTTCCAGAATAATTGTGGCATCCTTAGTCATGAAACCTTCTACTTGTGAAGCTATTTTTTTATAATCATCCAGGCCTTTAGGGCCAGAAAAAAGGGATCTTTCAGGTTCATGGTCCCTTACTTCAGGAGCCAAGCCCTCTTTTTCTTTTAGACCAATATAAGGAGGGTTTGAAATAATGAGATTAAACTTTTTATTTTTACCAAGATTATTTGTCCAATCGCTACAAGCAAACCTTACTCGCTCCATCAGCTTTAGATTATGGGCATTATCTTGCGCCACCTCAAGGGCTTGCTTTGATATATCAATGGCAAGTCCAGATGCATTCTTCAGTTCACAAAGTAAAGTGAGCATAAGACAGCCTGTACCAGTCCCTAAATCTAAAATATTAAGCACTTCTCTCTTATCTTGGACCGTTGAAAGAGCAACCTTGATCAATGTTTCACTATCGGGTCGTGGAGTAAGGGTAGCAGAAGAGACTTTAAAGGATCGACCCCAAAATTCTTTTTCACCAAAAATTTGTGACATAGGAACCCGCCTGAGACGCTGAGCTACCAACTGCATCACAACAGTATACTCTTTCTCAGAAACTATCTTGTTTTTATTAAGGGCGTAGTCGATATAGTCAAGTTTTAAAACATGGGAAATAAGAAGTCTGGTATCTAGTTTCGCGTCATCAATACTGTTAACAACCAATTTTTTCTCTATATCTACGGAGAGGTCGCGCAAGGTTCTCACTCAGTTTTCCAACTCGGCGAGTTGCGCTGCCTGGTTCTCAGTTATCAATGCTGTGATAACCTCTTCTAAACCCTCTCCTGCGAGAATTTGATCAAGTTTATAAAGCGTCAAGTTAATACGATGATCCGTCATGCGGCCTTGAGGAAAGTTATAGGTGCGTATGCGAGCGGATCGATCACCTGACCCTATTTGATCCTTCCGATCCGCAGAACGTTCCGCGTCACGAGCCTCCTTTTCCGCAGCATAAACCCTAGACATAAGAACCTTCATGGCTTTTGCTTTATTTTTATGTTGAGATTTTTCATCCTGCTGCTGGACTGTTATGCCAGTAGGTATATGAACAATACGAACTGCGCTGTCCGTGGTATTCACAGATTGGCCCCCCGGACCACTTGCCCTAAAAATATCAATCCGTAAGTCTTTATCATCAAGCTTAATATCAATTTCTTGAACTTCTGGCATTACAGCGACCGTAGCAGCGGAAGTGTGTATTCTTCCTTGTGTTTCTGTTTCAGGTACGCGCTGTACACGGTGCCCGCCCGCCTCATATTTAAGCTTAGCAAAAACTCCCGGGCCGCTAACAGATGCGAAAGCTTCTTTAAACCCTCCCGCATCGCTTGAGGATGTGCTCATTATTTCAAAACGCCAACCCTGTAACGTGGCATACTTTTGATACATTCTAAAAAGATTACCAGCAAAAAGGGCGGCTTCGTCCCCGCCCGTACCGGCGCGAATTTCGAGCATAGCGTTCTTATCATCGTCGACATCTTTTGGCAGCAACATTAGTTGAACTTGGCGCTCCATAGAAGGAATTCTGCCTTTTAGTTCCTGCATTTCCATTTCAGCGAGATTACGTATATCTACTTCAGTATCTTCAGCTATTATAATTTCAGCCAATTCCTGAATTTCAACAATTAAGTCCAAATAATTTCGTGATTGTTCTACCACCGGCGTCAAATCACTGTATTCGCGAGAAATTTTAACAAAGTCCTCTGAGCTCAGCTCTTCGCCGCCAGACATCATATGTTCCAGCTCTTCATGACGAGTAATAAACTGTTCTAACCTGTCGCGGGGTATCATAATTTATTTTCTTTCAGATAATCCACAAGCTTTAATAAAGAAATTTCTTCCTGGCTTCCCTTATCAAGATTTTTAACCATAGCAACAGAACGTACAATTTCATCCTCACCAATTAAAATGGCGAACCGAGCGTTTTGTTTATTAGCACGTTTCATGCGCTTTCCGACGTTTCCTTTGTAGGCCATATCAACCACAATACCAGCTTTTCGTAAATCATGAGCAATCTTCATGGCCGTCGTATGAGATTTATCCCCGACTGGTACTATAGCCACTAGGCGAACCTGCTTTTTAATAATATCATAGGTGATTAGTTCCGCCATTCGCTCCATTCCTGACGCCCAACCAACTCCAGGTGTTCTTGGCCCTCCCATCATTTCGACCAAACCATCGTATCGACCCCCCGCAAGCACGGTACCCTGCGCACCAAGTTGATCTGTTGTAAATTCAAAGGCTGTATGACAGTAATAATCAAGACCGCGAACCAAGCGATCCTTTATGTGGTAATCTATACCAAGCCCTTCCAGTCCTTCTCTAACTTCAGAAAAAAATACTTTGCTAGTATCATTATAGTATTCGCTAATACGCGGAGCTTTTTCTATTAGTAAATGGTCCCCTTCATCTTTACTATCAAGTATTCGCATGGGATTTTTTTCAAGTCTGGTAAGGCTATCTTTACTCAACTTATCTCGATGTTGTGAAAAATATTGCACCAGTGCGGCGCGATAATTCATACGACTTTCTCGATCGCCAAGGCTATTGAGCTCCAACGTGACGTGCTTTGCTATGCCAAGTTCATTCAAAAGGTCTTGAGCAATTGCAAGGACTTCTATATCCGCTTGAGCTTCAGCAACCCCAATAATTTCTATATCCATTTGATGGAATTGCCTCATCCGCCCTTTTTGAGGCCGCTCATAACGAAATGTCGGCCCAAAACTATAAAATTTACACGGAGTAGATTGCTGCAGGCAATTAGATATAAAGGCGCGGGCAATCCCAGCAGTAAATTCAGGACGCAACGTGACCTGTTCTCCGCCTCGATCTTCAAATGTATACATTTCCTTAGTTACAACGTCAGAAGTATCGCCAAGTGTTTTTTTAAATGTCTCGGTAAACTCAAATATAGGCGTGTCTATTTGCTCATGGCTGTATCGTTCCGCCACAGATCTAAAAATTTCAAAAATAGTGCGAAATCTTAGAGACATTTCACCTAGAATGTCATGTGTTCCACGTACCGGTTGAAGCCGCGCCACTTTTCTTCTCCTAAAGTCATAATGAGTTTTGTTATTTATTTTTTTCAATTTCGGCTGCTTTTGCCTCAACAAGGTTAACAATATGATCAATTATACCATCGTCGTCAATCTTATGGTCCGTAACGCCGCTGAGATATACCATATGGTTTCCATTACCACCGCCTGTGAGGCCAATGTCTGTCTCTCTCGCTTCACCGGGCCCATTTACCACGCAACCAATAATACTTAAGGAAAGCGGCGTCGAAATATGGTTCAGTTTTTTCTCCAACACTTCAACAGTTTTTATAACTGGAAATGCCTGACGCGCACATGATGGGCATGACACAATTCGCACGCCACGGTGACGAAGGTCAAGGCTTTTAAGTAAATCAAAACCAACTTTTATTTCTTCAACTGGATCCGCAGAAAGTGAAACACGAATACTATCTCCGATACCAGACCAAAGAAGCATCCCCATGCCGATTGATGACTTCACAGTGCCCGCCCGCAGGCCTCCCGCTTCAGTAATCCCTACATGTAAAGGATAATCACATACATCAGCAAGGCCTTGGTAGGCGGCGACAGCAAGAAAAACATCTGATGCTTTTACGCTAATTTTAAATTCCTGAAAATTATTGTCTTCTAGAATTCTTGCATGCTGCAGCGCACTTTCAACCATGGCATCGGGGCATGGCTCCCCATATTTTTCTAAAAGTTGTTTTTCAAGCGATCCCGCATTTACGCCAATACGCATCGAACATCCATGGTCTTTTGCTGCAGCCACCACTTCTTTTACTCGGTCAGCACTTCCAATATTGCCAGGATTAATTCGAAGGCAGGCCGCACCTGCCTCAGCAGCCTCAACACCCCGTTTATAGTGAAAGTGAATATCCGCGATAATAGGTACCGTCACATTTTTAACAATTTCTTTAAGCGCGGCGGTTGACCCCTCATCGGGACAGGACACCCTTACTATATCCGCACCTGCATCTTCTAGTTCCTGAATTTGCATTACAGTAGCAGCAACATCAGTTGTCAAGGTATTAGTCATAGACTGAACGCTAATCGGCGCATCACCTCCAACGGCAATGTCGCCAACCATAATTTGGCGGCTTTTTCGGCGTATAATATCGCGGTAGGGACGAATACTCATTTTTAAAACCCTGATACATTTGCTTTGGCCAAAATTGGATCAAAACATACTAAAATAATTCCCTTCATAACAAGGCACGAAGCATTTGGAAAATGGTTTATTGAAAAAAGTATTAACTCAGTATGATAAACCACCTCAAAGTATTATTTATGATTATAATAGACAATAGAAACAAGGTTTCAAATACTAACGTCATTATCACGAGCAAATGCCTCAAAATTACTGCGAAGGCTTGGATCAGATAAACTTAAAAGTTTGTCTGAAAATCGCTCAACATCGCTAAGATTTAAGCTATTAATCATCATTTTAACGGGCCCCACTGCAGCCGGCGCTATTGATAGCCGCCTAAAGCCAATGGCCAGCAATGCCAAAGCACCAACCTTCTCCCCTCCTATCTCACCGCAAAGCGTAAGTGGGACATTCCCCGCAGAACATTTTTCAACAATGAACCTTAACATACCAAGGGATGATGGCGACAGCGTATCATAACGATTGCTCATTTTTGGGTTTTCGCGGTCACAAGCATAAAAGAATTGCATCAGATCATTACTACCAATTGATACAAAGTCCACCAGAGGGAGCAACTCATCAAGCTGCCACACAAGACTTGGCACCTCAAGCATAGTCCCCACCTTTATATCTTTCGGCATGGGCCGTTTATTGCGTTGATGTCGGCTCAACTCTTTTTCTAAAATAGCCTTCGCAAGCTTAAACTCTTCAACATTAGTAATCATTGGAAACATTATTCTTAACGTCGTGTCAGCCGCCGCTGTGATGAGTGCGCGCAGCTGATATCTTAGGAGCGCTGGCCGATCAAGCCCAATTCTAATTGCCCGCCAACCCAACGCTGGGTTCTCTTCATGATCCCGCTTTAAAAAAGATACTTCCTTGTCCCCACCAATATCAAGAGTTCTAAATGTAACAGGCTTATTGCGCGCCGAATCAATTATCGATTTGTAAAATTGTGCTTGGGCTCGAACGCGCGGTAAAGTTTTACTAATCATAAACTGAAATTCAGTTCTAAACAGACCAACTCCCGCAGCACCCGTTCTGTGCATGCCTTCTATATCCATTGCAAGGCCACCGTTTACAACCAATTCTATCTTTACGCCGTCCTTGGTAATCGCAGGTTTATCTCTCATATCATCATACCGCGCGAGCAGCGTTACTCTAGCTGCAATGGCATCACGATAAGTTTCAAGTATTTCTGGAGGTGGCGCTATAAAAATTTCTCCGTCCAAGCCATGAACAATTATCTCTTCCCCCTCATCAATATCAAGAAGGCCTTCCTCTAGCTTTCCGAGCATTGGAATACCAAGTGCCCTGGCTACAATTGACACATGAGATGATTGAGAGCCCTCTTGCAACAACACTGCTTTGAGTTTTTCTCGATCATATTCAAGTAATTCTGCAGGTCCCATATTGCGGGCAATAACCACGGCATTTTGGGGCAGTTCTTTAGATGCAGCAGTACCAGCCTTTCCCATAAGATGACGAATAAGCCTATTTGCCAAATCATCAAGGTCACTAAGACGTTCCTTAAAATAAGGATCATCCGTCTTAATCATTTTAGATCTATTTTCAATTTGAATTTTTTGCACTGCAGCTTCTGCCGTCAAACCAGTCTCAATAGCTCTCTCAATTTTGGCCCGCCAGCCTTTATCGAGGGCAAAAAGCTTATAAACGTCTAATATTTCTCTATGCTCGCCGTGATGAAGAATATCTTCTGCAGACATTATTTCATCAATTTGGCAAAGTAATTTTTTAAACCCTTTAACAAGCCTTCCTCGCTGATAATCATAGTCTTCAGAGAGATGTTGAATTATTTCAACTCTGGGCTCATGCATCACCACAACCCCCTCAGCAAGTCCTTCAGCAAAAACGGTACCTACAAACCTGGTTACTACCCCACGTTCAGCATCCCCATCACTTTGTTCCTGAGCAGTGATTAAATCACCACTAACAACTAACTCGGCCAATACCATAGCTACAGTTTGCAACGCCTCTTCTTCTTCTTCTAAATAATGCCGGCTGGCTTGATTTTGAAGAACTAGCACCCCAACGACTTTCCCAGTCCGAAGGATCGGAACGGCCATCATTGACTTATAACTTTCCTCTCCTGTTTCAGGGCGGTAAACAAATTTAGGATGCTCTTGGGCGTTGCTCAAATTAAGCGATGCGCCTGTTGAAGCCACGAGGCCCACCAATCCTTCCCCTACCTGGAGACGTGTATTATGTACCGCCTCTAACTTAAGGCCTTCTGTTGCGAAAAGTTCAAGAATATCCCTATCGCGAATGAAATAGGCAGAACAAACTTCTGCCTCCATGTTACTTGCGACCAGGTGCACAACGTTATTAAGGCGAACTTCTGCCTCATCTGTGCTTGCCATTATCTGATGCAGTTCCCTCATCAAACGGCGAGGGGCATTTTGTCTGGGGGTCAATATATCCTCCCTGATTAGCTTATAATATTTAAGCTATCTGTTCTGCGGCCTGTTCTATGAGGTTCGCAATGATTTCAGAAACTGGTTCTATTTTTTTTACCATACCTACACTTTGACCGGCCATTATTGAGCCACGCTCAACATCCCCGTCAATCACTGCACTCCTTAGTGCTCCCGCCCAATAATGTTCTATTTCAAGTTGTGCAGCGCCCATTTCAAGTTCGCCCGAATTATATTTATTAATGACATCACGCTGTACATCGAGAAAATCCTCTGATGCTGCATTTTTAAGAGCACGAACAGGAATTACAGGAAAGCGTTTATCAACTTGAACTGATACAGTAGCGTCACGAGCATTTCCACGCATAAACATTTTCTTAAAATTTTCATGGGCGATGCTCTCTTCCGAACAAACAAACATAGTCCCAAGTTGAGCCCCGGCAGCACCCATTTGTAAATACGAAGCCATAACCTCACCACGACCAATGCCCCCGGCAACAAAGACGGGAACATCCTTAATATGTGGTAATATTTCCTGAGCAAGCACAGACGTTGATACGGGACCAATATGACCTCCAGCTTCAGACCCCTCAACAATAAGTGCATCTGCCCCACTTCTGATAAGTTTTTTAGCGAGAACAAGGGCTGGAGAAAAACAAATTACTTTTGCCCCACCATCCTTAATACGTTTTATCGAGTCGCCTGTCGGAATTCCCCCAGCCAAGACAACATATTTGACATTATGCGCAAGGGTCACGTCAATAAGCGCGTCAATATCGGGGTGCATTGTAATTAAATTTACACCAAATGGTTTTGTGGTTTTTGCATATGTCTCTTCAATAACCTTGGACAGTAGGTCAGGGGTCATACTTCCACAGGCAATAACACCAAATCCCCCAGCATTAGATAGCGCACTAACCAGGTTACTTTCTGAAAGCCAACTCATAGCTCCACCCATTATTGCGTATTCCGTACCTAAGAAATCGGTTCCCTTTTTCCAGAGTAGATTTAATTTTTTAAGACCTTCAGTATTCATAATTAGTTCCCGAATTTTATATTCTATTTACTATCAAGGCCGTACGCTGTGTGAAGCGAGCGGACTGCTAATTCTGTATATGCAGCCTCGATAAGGACGCTGATCTTAATTTCAGATGTAGAAATTACTTGAATATTGATCCCACGATCTGCAAGCGTTTCAAACATTGTCGCTGCGACACCAGAATGTGATCGCATACCAACGCCAATTACTGATATTTTTGCCACATTCATATCCGTAATCAGTTTTTTAAAATCGATGTTATCGGCCTCATTCAGAATTTTTTCCGCCTTTGCAGCGTCATTTTCTGCAACCGTGAATGTTATATCAGTTTTACGACCACCCTCGGTTTCATTTTGTATGATCATATCAACATTGATATTTTCATTAGCAAGCCCTTTAAAAACATCACTAGCGATACCTGGATTGTTTTTAACGCCAACTAGCATAACTTGAGCTTCGTTTTTAGCATAAGTTATGCCGCTTACAATTTTATTTTCCACAATTTCGTCCTCATCAATCAATAACGTTCCTGGTTTATCAGTGAAGCTGGAAAGTACCTGTACACGAACTTTATGGTTCATTGCCATCACTACAGATCTTGTTTGCAACACTTTTGCTCCCAACGATGCCATTTCAAGCATTTCTTCATAAGTAACTTTTTCAAGCTTTTGAGCGGATGGCACGATACGGGGATCAGCAGTAAATACACCTTCCACATCAGTATAAATATCGCACCGGTTAGCGCCAATCGCAGCAGCAAGGGCAACCGCAGAAGTATCAGACCCTCCACGACCCAATGTAGTTATTCTATTATCAATTGATATACCCTGAAATCCAGCAATTACACAAACTGTTCCTTCAATCAATCGTTCGGTAAGACCTTCAATTTCTATTTCCTCAACTTGGGCGGCGCTATGTGCTTGGTTAGTTTTAAAAGGAACTTGCCAGCCCAGCCAGGACCGCGCAGGAACACCAATATCCTGCAGAGCCAACGCAAGTAAGCCGGAAGTAATCTGTTCACCAGCAGAAACAACAGTATCATATTCACGTGCATCATGAAGAGGTGAGATTTCCTCTACCCATCCAACAAGTTTATCGGTAGTACCGGCCATAGCCGAAACAAAGACAGAGACCTGATTGCCTTGGTCCACTTCTTTCTTAACTCTCAGGGCAACATTTCTGATACACTCTAGGTTAGCAACAGAGGTTCCGCCAAATTTCATAACTATTCGCGACATTGGAGCTTCTCGCATTATGCACAATGTACATTCTTTATTTAAAATAAATTGTCCAGCGCAATACATATATGCTTATAGGTGCTTGAAGCAAGTGCGGACTTGTATATATTAAGGAATTATTTGAATTTTTAATGTTCGGAGAACGCTATGGAAGCCAAAAACACCACTGCACAAGCCAAATCCGTAAATCCTGATGAGATTGCACATTTTTCCTCAATGGCAGAGACATGGTGGGATCCAAACGGCCCATTTAAGCCGTTACATCAGTTAAATCCAACCCGAATCGCATTTGTTAAGGAACAACTATGTACCCATTTCAAGCTAGACCCCTTGTGTGAAAAACCTCTTGAGGGATTACGCATTCTCGATATAGGCTGTGGCGGGGGGTTACTTTGTGAGCCCATAAGCCGGCTTGGGGCTACTGTTATTGGAGCCGATGCTGCGGAGAAAAACATTAAAACAGCCCGCGTACATGCTGCCCAAATGGGCCTTGATATTGACTATCGACATATCACAGCTGAGGAACTCGCAGACCAGGGTGAAGTTTTTGACGCAATTTTAAATATGGAAGTAATTGAGCATGTAGCCGATATACCTTCTTTTCTTGGGGCGTGTTGTCTTCTCCTAAGCCAAGAAGGGTGCATGACCCTTTCAACCCTAAACAGAACCATAAAGTCTTGGGCGATGGCTATTGCTGGTGCGGAATATATATTGCGTTGGCTGCCAATAGGAACCCATGACTGGAAAAAATTTATAAAACCTTCGGAACTATCCACTTACGCGCAAAAAAGTGGTTTTGATATTACAGTTATTAAGGGCATGGTTTTTAATCCAATAAAATCTTTGTGGTCACTAAATGATCAAGATTTTTCAGTTAATTATGTTGCTTTAGCCGTAAAGTCTGATGATGAGCGATAACATTGAAAATAAACACATGCGTATCTGGTCGCCAGACAAAGACTATTTAGAAGACCGCCCCGTAACCAATGAAGTTCCAGTCGTCCTTGAATATAACTGTATTACTTTTGCAGTTATGATGGCCTCACCTAGCAACCTTATTGACTTCACTTACGGGTTCAGTCTGACCGAAGGTATTATTAAGACTAAAAATGATATTATTTATACTCAAATCAAAGAAGCACCTAATGGACTAGTGGCCGCTATTGAAATTAACGCCCAAGCCTTCAACAATCTTGAAAAATATAATCGTACACTATCAGGTAGAACCGGATGTGGTCTTTGCGGCGTAGATAAGCTGGAACAAGCCGTAAGGCCTCTAGAAAAAATTGCATCAAAATTTAAAGTTAAGGCCCAACAAGTTCATAAATCAATGCAAAGTATCAAGTCCCATCAACATTTAAATAAAGAAACTGGAGCCTTACACGCAGCAGCTTTTGTTAATGATAAAGGTCAATTTATTGCTGTACGAGAAGATGTTGGCCGCCACAATGCCCTGGATAAGTTAATAGGTCATCTGATGCGTAAAAAAATTGATCCTACAAAAGGATACACTCTAATTACTAGCCGTTGCAGTTTTGAAATGGTCCAAAAATGCGCCATTGCTGGCATTCCGGTAATAACCGCTGTATCTGCGACCACCGGGCTAGCTATTGACCTAGCCAACCAGGCTGGCATTAGCATAATAGCCTTTGCTCGCAAGGGAAGTATGAATATTGTGACCGATACAGAAAATCGAATAATTTAAAGACTGCCTTGTGATAGTCTTTTTTTGGCCTGGGCAAGGTCTTCTGGTGTATTAATATTAAAAAATGGATCTGGTCCGTCAATCCATTCAATTTGGGCTGGAGAATATTTTTCAATCCAACTCAATATTTTTCGCTCGCCCTTATTGAGGGCCCATTCCATATCGCTTAAAAGGGTAGTATCCCAAAGCGCCAAAATAGGATGAACCCGGCCCTGAGATTTTGCAACAACAATAGGCTTAGACGAATAGGTCTCCAGCCTGCTCACAAAATCCTTGGGTATAAACGGGGTGTCCGCTGGAGATGTTATTACTTTTGAAAACCCTCTTTCTTTTGCAGTCTTTAACGCTGTATAGATTCCACCAAGAGGCCCCGAATTTTTTATCTGATCAGGGATAACCTCCAAAGAGGTATTCAGGTCTTCTCTATTAGCATTAACAATGAGGCTACCTAATTGTGGGGATAAACGATTGATCACATGATTAAGTATACTACTGCCACAAATTGAAAGCAAAAGCTTATCATCTCTCCCCATCCGACTTGAAGTGCCCCCAGCAATAATAAAACCAAGGGGTGGCGTATAATGTTGAGATTTATTAATCATAAAACATCAACTATCAAGCTTATTTAAGCCCGGCACCGGAAGGATATCAATACCTTCTTCAAGTAACTCTTCGGTTTCGCTAATAGTTGTTTCACCATAAATACCACGCTTTTCACTTTCTCCAGCATGTATTTTTCGTGCCTCATCCGCAAAATCATCCCCAACATATTCACAGGATTTTTCAACCTGCCTACGAAACTTAGACATAGTATTATGCATATGATCAAGGGCACGTTTTACATCATCCGAGCTAACTTCTTTACTTGAATTAGAGTGGGCACTCACCGTAACTTTATGATCTTCGCTGTCCTGTTCAGACTGATATGCTTCCCTAATAATCTCACCCTTTGCTGAAATATTAGGCGACATCAATGATTTTGAGGTTTTAGTACAGCCACACAGAGGGCACTCCACAAGATCATTATCAATTTGCTGTTCGTACGCTTCATTATTCTGAAACCAGGCCTCAAAAATATGACCGTCACTACATTTTATGTCAAATAGAATCATTATATTTTCTAACTGGCTAAAGGGTTAGTTAACCTGGAGGGTAACCATTCAAGATACTGTTTGTATAACAATATTTTTGTCATGGGTCAAAGAACCAATGCTATTTCTTGCCCTAACGACTTGCTCCATATTTACCTCCGTCACAGTAACACCAATTTCATTACCGCCATCGCCGATAATCTTTCCCCACGGGTCAACAATCAAGGAATGCCCGTAGGTCCTGCGTCCATTAGTGTGTTTACCACACTGTGCTGGAGCGAAAACAAATGCGCCATTTTCAATCGCGCGCGCGCGGAGAAGCGCGTGCCAGTGCGCTGTCCCTGTTTGTTCTGTAAAGGCTGCAGGGACAGTAAGCATAACTGCACCCGCATGAGACAGCGCTCGATAAAGATAAGGAAAACGAAGATCATAGCATATTGAAAGCCCAACTTTCCCCCACGGAAGACTAGCTACCACCGCTTCTGTTCCTGCTACATAAACGCTTGATTCCTTATATGCATCTTCTCCTGGCAAATTGACATCAAACATATGTATTTTATCATAGGTGGCTATTTTTTTACCTTCTGGCGAAAAAAGGAAGCTTTTATTGGTGGCTTTTTTACCGACCTTTATAGCAATTGATCCAATTAGCAGCCATACTCCCAGCTCTTTGGCCAGGGAAGAAAAGTGTCGCCAAGAAGTATCCCTTTCAATAGTGATTTTCTTCAGCACCTGTTTTGATTCGAAATCAAGTAGCGTAGTCATCTCAGGGGTCAAAATAAACTCGGCGCCTTGCGAGGCGGCTTGCCGAATAAGCTCGTCAGCCACGCGTATATTATCGTCCATAACGTGGCTAGACGTCATTTGTATAAGGCCTACTTTAAATTTATCTTTTGACCTTTCCATAATTCAGCTCTTCTGAACTAAAAGGCCATCAAGTTGGCCCGCTCTATCTAGTGCATACAGATCATCGCTACCTCCAATATGCTCCCCATTAATAAAGATTTGAGGTACGGTATTGGCGCCACTAGTACGCTTGGCCATTTCTGCTTTATATTGATCCTTAGCCCAGATATTAAATTCTTTAAATTTGCTGCCCTTAGAAATCAAAAGTTGCTTAGCCATATTACAATACCCGCACCCGGGACGTGTATAAATTACGATATCGGACATTTTTATTTTTTTCCATTATTAATTAACCCTGTACAATATATAGTTTTGTAGCGTCTTTATTCAATGAGCTTTTATTATTTAAAATTATGTTTTGTGAAATAATTCCGCATATAATTTATATCATGATAATCAAAACCGCCCATTATTTGATCCCAGGAAGTCAATTGCCTCTTTTCGTTTGTCTATAAAAATGCCATATAGTCATTATGGCACAAAAAAATTCTTCCTTTAAAGCTTCCTCCAAAAATAATGATCTGTTTAATCGTTCGCTCATCAGGTCTCGACGAGAGCGTATTGCTGCGTCCTTCTCAGATTATGATTTTCTAAATCGCGAGATCAGTGAACGACTAATTGATAATTTGCATGACATTAAAATGTCCTTTGAGACGATACTGAGCATGAACCTTTGTGATGATACGATAAGAAGTTATTTCAAGGATGTATTTTTAATTAATCAAAATATGGCACATAAAATGTTGGCTGGAAAGTACGGGAAAAAGGTTCAGGCTGATGAAGACTTATTCCCTTATAAAAATCAATGCCTTGAACTAATAATCAGCTGCCTTACCCTTCATTGGATAAACGACATTCCTGGTTCTCTGATTCAAATTCGTAGAAGCCTTAAGCCCAACGGTTTATTTATGGGTGCTGTATTTGGTGGCGAAACGCTCTTTGAATTACGAGCCTCAATGCTGAAGGCTGGCATAGATATTCGCGGGGGCGCTACCCCTCATGTGTCCCCATTCATAGATATTCGTGATGCCGGGACGCTAATGCAACGAGCAGGTTTTTCATTACCTGTTATCAGTACAGAACGAATTACTGTTAATTATACAGATGCTTTTTCCCTCATGAAGGAACTTAAAAATATGGGTGAAAATAACGCACTAATAAAAAGGTTTAAGGGACTAACATCAAAAAAATTTATGTTTGCTGTGGCAGAAAAATATCAGCAGGATTATGGAAATGAGGACGGTAAAGTTTCAGCGACATTTGATGTTATTTATATGAAGGGATGGGCTCCCCATGAAAGCCAGCAGCAACCCTTAAAGCCTGGCACTGGAAAAATAAGTCTAAAAGTTGCTCTTGGGTCAAAGCCAAAGTCTTTATAAAAAATCTCTAATCATAGCAATTAATGGTGCGTCTGCAGGCGGCATAGGATATGTTTTCAAATCCCCAACCTTTACCCATTTAAGTTTTTGACCCTCGCATGGCCTAACAAGTCCGTCCCACTTGCGACAAAGGTAAACTGGCATCAGTAAATGAAAATCATCGTAAGTGTGCGAAGCAAACGTAAACGCAGCAAGACAGGATTCACTAATATCAACACCAAGCTCTTCCTTCAATTCTCGAATAAGTGCTCTTTCCGGTGTCTCACCCGGCTCTAATTTACCCCCAGGAAACTCCCAAAGGCCTGCCATACTTTTACCCTCCGGACGCTGAGCAATAAGAACCCGGCCATCAATATCAATCATTACCACTGCAGATACAGTTACAATGTTCACGAGGTCCCGTGGCCATCCGCTCGGGGGGTCTGGACAAAATTCGGTCATGTCTTTAATCCTTACTCAAGGTTTAAAATATATAGGATATTCAGCTCCACTGTGTTGTATACAGAACCTAAAGTGCTTGGGTACAGAGCCAAAAACTTCAATCCTGAGCGCCTTAATCTCAATTTAGTGGTTTTATTTCTCTATTATAAGCGCTGAAATCAAGGGATGTCTATTAATTCTAATAAAAATACTGGTTATATCGCCCACAAACATTGACAGTGGTCACTCGCATTCTTATTTGTGCTACTCTATTAATGTTGTATAATATATATGTAAGTTTTTGAATTCTTGAATGTGATCGGCTACTTTGCGAATTCAATATAAATTACCATTAAAAACATGTCAGGCTAACTAGGGAAAATAAGATGCTGGGAATAGGCACAATTGCCAAAAAAATATTTGGTACCGCCAACGAGCGTTACTTAAAAGGCCTCGAGCCCCGCGTAATGGCGATTAACACTCTTGAGCCCGAAATTTCGGCCCTTTCTGATGAGGACTTAAGAGGTAAAACAATCGAATTTAGGGGCCGTCTCACTAACGGGGAGAGCCTAGATAGCCTATTAGTTGAAGCTTTTGCCGTTGTGCGTGAGGGGGCTATTAGGGCGTTAGGACAGCGGCATTATGATGTGCAACTTATTGGCGGCATAGTTCTCCACGAAGGTCAAATTTCTGAAATGAAAACTGGTGAAGGTAAAACTCTTGTTTCTACGTTAGCCGGATACCTTAATGCACTCCCTGCTCAAGGAGTGCATATTGTAACAGTTAATGATTACCTGGCAAGCCGTGACTCCGAGTGGATGGGGCAAGTATATCGCTTTCTTGGAATGACCGTAGGTTGTATTATTCCTAATATTCCCGATGAAGATAGAAAAGCAGCTTATGCTTGTGACGTAACTTACGCCACAAACAATGAGCTTGGATTTGACTATCTTCGTGACAATATGAAATTTCATCCCGATGCAATGGCGCAGCGCGAACCACATTTTGCGATTGTTGATGAAGTAGACAGCATTCTCATTGATGAGGCACGGACCCCACTTATTATTTCTGGGCCAACTGAGGACAAATCAGAGCTATATGTTTCTATAAATAAAATTCTTCCCGACCTAGTTGAAGAAGATTATGAGATTGATGAAAAATCAAAAACCATTACCCTAACTGAAGAGGGAATGGAACATTTAGAAGAAGTGCTACGTAAAGCAGGGCTAATTGAAAGTGATAATTTATATGATTATGGCAATGTAGCTGTGGTTCACCACGTGAACCAAGCGCTAAAAGCCCATAAACTCTTTCACGCAGAAAAAGAGTATATCGTCAAAAACAACGAAATTGTTCTAATTGATGAGTTTACTGGCCGTATGATGGACGGCAGACGGCTTTCCGAAGGGCTCCATCAAGCCATTGAGGCTAAAGAAAACGTCGATATTCGTTCAGAAAACCAAACATTGGCATCTGTAACTTTTCAAAACTATTTTCGCCTTTACCATAAACTCGCCGGCATGACTGGAACTGCCGCAACAGAGGCATCTGAATTTGGAGATATTTACGGACTAGGTGTAATTGAAGTACCAACACACGTTGACCTTGCCCGCATTGATGATCATGACGAAATTTACAGGACTTCTAATGAGAAATATACTGCAATTATCGACCGCATTGAAGAGTGCTATAAAACAGAACAACCTATTTTGGTAGGTACTGTAAGTATTGAAAAATCGGAATATTTAGCCAATATGCTGAAAAAACGTAAGGTAAAGCATAAGGTTCTTAATGCTAAATTTCATGAGGAAGAGGCGTACATTGTAAGTCAAGCGGGACGCAAGGGGGCCGTAACAATTGCTACTAACATGGCGGGACGGGGCACCGACATTCAGCTTGGCGGTAATATTGACATGCGTATTGAGCGTGAAGTAACAGAGAAAAATTCTACTAACCGCGACAAAAAAATTGCTATGATTACCTCTGAGGTTGCAGAAGAAAAAAGAGCAGTGATCGACCTGGGCGGTCTTTTCGTTCTTGGGACCGAGCGGCATGAAAGTCGCCGAATTGATAATCAACTGCGTGGACGATCTGGCCGCCAAGGTGACCCTGGCTACTCCAAATTTTATCTTAGCATGGAAGACGACCTAATGCGCATATTTGGGGGAGAAAAGATGGACGTCTGGATGCAAAAACTTGGCTTTGAGGAGGGAGAGTCTTTGACCCACCCGTGGCTCAACCGGGCAGTAGAAAAGTCGCAGGAAAAGGTTGAGACCCGCAATTATGATATACGTAAAAACCTCCTTAAATTTGATAATGTCATGAATGACCAACGTAAAGCTATATATGAGCAACGACGAGAGGTTATGACTGAAGAAGATCTTGATGAAACTATTTCTGATATGCGTGAAAACCTTATAGATGACTTTATAGCCAACTATATTCCTGCGCGGAGTTATCCAGAAGACTGGGATAGCAAGGGCCTTTCCATAGAAACAAAACGAATCTTTACCCGCGACTTTGGACTCGAAGAATGGATTAAGGAAGATGGGATCGACGGTGAAATTCTTGCAGACCGCTTGGTTGACGCCACAGAAACCTTTATGGCGAAAAGAAGTGTCGACATTGGTCCGGACATTATGAGACAACTTGAACGAACAATTTTACTCCAATCCATTGACAGCCACTGGAAAGAACACTTAGCACAACTTGACCATCTGAGACAGGTTATTCAGTTACGTGCATATGGCCAGCGTAATCCCCTTGATGAGTATAAAACAGAATCATTCTCCATGTTTGAAAGCATGCTTACAAATACCCGTGAAAATGTTGCTTTGCTACTTTCTCATATTGAAATTCGCCGTCCAGAAGAGGTTCCAAGCCTCGCAGAGCCGGATCGTGACAGTATGAACGAAAGCCGTCTTGGAAACAATAACTCTAGAGCAGCGCTTCCTGGAAGTACTGCGCAATGGAAGCAAACCCCGCGCAATGCCGTCTGCCCCTGCGGAAGTGGTAAAAAATACAAGCATTGTCACGGACTTGTGACCCCAAAAGTTGGTAGAAATGACCCTTGTCCATGCGAGAGTGGCAAGAAATATAAGCATTGTCACGGTGCAATCTAATAAAAATGAAAATAGCGCTCGCATACTGAGGCTTTTATAAAATTAGTGTGACGTCTTAAAGACCAATGTTGCCCATATTAAGAAACTTTTTGCTGCGAAGTTCTTTGATTTTATCTGCGCTGATCATTGAAAACTCCGAAAGGGCATTATCAATTGCTTTACCAACAGTTTTCATGGTCTGATCATGATCACGGTGTGCCCCGCCGATAGGCTCAGGAATAACTTCATCAATTACTTCAAGCTTGTGAAGATCTTGGGCGGTAATCTTAAGGGCGTTAGCCGCGTCTTCTGCCTTTTCATTAGTTCTCCATAAAATTGATGCGCAGCCTTCTGGTGAAATAACACTATAAACGGCATGCTCCATCATCAGAACTTTGTTGCCAACAGCGAGGGCCACCGCACCACCTGATCCCCCTTCACCAACAATGACACTAATTAACGGAACTTTAACTGCAAGACAGGCCTCCGTTGATCGAGCAATTGCTTCAGCTTGGCCACGTTCCTCCGCACCAATACCAGGATAGGCACCCGCGGTATCAACAAAGGTAATTATTGGCATTTTAAGTTGGTCAGCAAGATGAAAAAGCCTAATTGCTTTTCGAAACCCTTCTGGGCGAGCCATTCCAAAATTATGTTTAATACGGCTTGCTGTATCATTACCTTTTTCATGCCCAACCACCATAACTGTTTGGCCATTAAATCTTCCAATCCCCCCTATTATTGCATGATCATCAGCAAAACCTCGGTCCCCAGAAAGGGGCATAAAGTCCGTAAACAAGTTTCTAATATAATCAGACAAATGGGGTCTATCAGGATGCCTAGCAACTTTTATTTTCTGCCAAGAGGTTAGTTTAGAATACGTAGACCGCAAAAGATTATCAAGCTTCCGTTCAAGACGCCTTACTTCCTCTGCGATGTTAATTTCATCACCGCTTTCTAAAACTTTCATGTCGCGAATACGACTTTCCAGCTCGGCAATAGTTTTTTCAAAGTCAAGATAGGTTTGCATATATTAAGACTACGTTACCGTTGTTTGCAAAAAAGCATTTATACCTCTTGATATCTTAAAAGGCGACAAAAAAAATACTTGTTAAATAAATAAAGCCCCTATTTAACAAGTGGGTGCTTATTTTGTACCAACGATTTAAGCCGTTCTTCTAAAACATGTGTATAAATTTGCGTGGTGCTGATATCCACGTGGCCAAGCATTTTCTGCACCGCCCTCAAGTCTGCGCCGTTTGAAAGTAAATGTGTCGCAAAGGCATGCCGAAGAACATGTGGCGACAAGGAAGATGGTAGAATACCAGCCTTTATACCAAGGCCTTTTAAAAGTTGTGCAAAACGATGGCGAGTTAAGTGACCGAGCTTTCCAGTCGACGGGAAGAGCCATTTTTTTTGATTTTGAGAATATTTTTCTTTTCCTTTGGCGTTTTTAGCCAACGCCATAACATTAAGATAATCTTTTACCGCCGCTTGAGATCTCGCACTCAAGGGAACTAATCGCTCTTTATTCCCTTTCCCTCTGATATAAATATACGGCTCCTCGCTCCTAAAGGAAGCTCTTGGCAAGCTCACTAGTTCCGAGACCCGAAGGCCCGTTGCATAAAGTAGTTCAATTAAAGCAAGCAGCCGAAAATCAAATAGCTTTAGGGTTTCTCTTGCTCGGTTCTCTGCAGCACCAAGTAGTTTTGAAACTTGTTTTTCGCTTAGAACCTTTGGTAACGATCTCCCAATAGATGGACTTTCAAGGTTAAGGGTAGGGTTATCCTTACGAATACCCTCTGCGTAGAGAAATTTAAAAATTTGTCTTAAACAAGAGAGCTTTCGCGAAGCCGTGCTGGCTGCAAATTTTCTCTTATTAAGAAGAATAAGATAGTTTTTAAGATCATCTCTTACGGCATACTCAAAAATATTATTAGAGAGCCTTGGCACTGAAATAATAAATTGGTTAAGGTCCTTCGAGTATGAGCTTATTGTATTAAGCGATGCCGCCCGCTCCGTCAGGATCATTTCTAAAAATAAATCAATAAGTTGCTGGTCGCTCATCAAAAGTCATTCGCTGCCAAAGCCTCGATTGCGACTTGTCTTGCGTCCTGTTCTAATCCAAAACTTCGAAGCAGGCGAATAACAGTGCTTATCCCATTAGCATTGAGGCTTCCAGGCCCATCAGCTCCCATAGCAATAAGGCTAAGTATAATAGATTGAGCGGGTTTATTTTCACCCACCGCCCTAATTATTTCTCGCCAGACGCCAAGTGGAATTGACCTCATCTTTTTTACAGGGCTTTCGCGAACAAGGTCCATCCACCTGTCCTCAGGCACATGGTTACCGAAGGCCTCAGCAATTGCATAAAATAGGGTTGCTTTATCATTTCTATTGTCGGGCGCAAGTAGTGCCTGACCGTTCCACCACAAATTTAGAATATCATTTGTCCATGGAATATCACTCCCGTTTATAGCAATAGTGATAAGCGGCCAGATATTAATTAATGCCCGGGTAGCCTCAGCGTCTCCACCAGCAGCACCTCGGCGAGCAAAATCATACCACTGAACTGCTCGCTGAACATCCCCAGCAAGTAAAAGGCCGCGCGTAATATGGTGAGCACTATTCATTAACCTAGAGGTTGGGGTAATAGAGCTTAATATATTTTTGTAAAGGACGGCTTTACGCCCCATATCGTTATTTAAAGCCGCCCGATTCCAAACCTCCATAAGTATGGATATTTTGTCCTCGTCCAACTTTTGTCTAGAAGCCGCTTGATATAATAAAGCATCCGCCAAAGGCCTATCATCAAACTGCGCAAGTCTCACAGCCTGACTAAACTCATTTTCTGTAAACTCTTGAACATCATAGACTTTGCCTAATGTTTCTGAGGAAACCCCCCCAAGAAGATAGCTTTTCACAGCTGCCTGGAGCCTGCTTTCAGCAGATAAATTCCCATTAAGAACAAGAGCGCTAATTAACAAAGGGGGGCTTGTTTCAATTAAATCTGCATTGATCGGTTGGTCAAGAAGATTAAGAATAATGTAATTTAGAGGATCAAGTGCGGTAATGCCAATGCTCACGAATGGCTCCCTTTCATCAGGAGATCCCATTAGTTGGCTCAGCAGATCAAAGAATACATAGTCATTTATGTTTTGATCCCCAAGGATACTAAGCGCTGTCTGTGCAGCCATATTATCTTCTTCAAGAGCCCTACAAAAACCATACATTTTAAGCCAGAAAATATCTGCCTCATTCATTTCTGGGTCAACATTCTTCATGTTTACAAAATCTTCTCCCGTCATTTGGTTGTTGATCTTGGCCTGGGGGTTAGCTCTCTGGGACATCTGACATGCCCCAATCAAATCACCACCCAACAGCAACGTCTCCGCATTTTGTTGCTTCGGTTCGAGAATGTTCTCTGGAAGATTTTGTAAAAACCGAACAAGATCTATAAGGTTCCCTCTTTCAGTAAGTTTATTAAGTCTGAGGTTTATAAAGCGCTTTAGTAACACTCCATCCGCCTTCTTCGTTTGGCTCACTATCTCTTGAATTTCCTTTTGTGAACTTCCTATCACTTTTCCGGACGGCATTGATGCAAATGAGAGCAACAATTTTTGCGAGATAGCGCCCATGGCCGGGGATTTGTTTGGCAATTTAAGTACTTCAAGTAGACCCTCTATTATTTCGATCGAAGACGGCTGCCAAATATTCTTAGATAACCCCCCTGCAGCTGGCATCAGCGACCCAAAGGGAGTATTATCCAAGTCATCAATCTCATCTATCCCCGCCTCTTGGGGGGCCAAAATTCTTTTTTGATCATCTGGGTCCATATAGCCTGGAGCTTGACCGAAACGCTCTTCAGCCGCACGAGCGATTTCAGCATCAGCCGGAAAATAAGGCGCTGGCATGTCAGAAGGAAAAAGAATAGGCCTGGGAGGATTATTAGCTTCATGCTCATTTTGTGCGGCGGATTGGCCATATAAAAGTGTCGAGGACAACGTCATGCCAATAAGGCCCAAACCCAGCACACTCCAAGATACACCAACCTTTGAGAACCTTCGTATGAATACCGTTGAAGTTGAAAAGAACATAAATATTCCTAAACGCATTTAATTAATTTGGAAAAAGCTCGTTAGGGAGAACCTTCACAATACGTTCCGCAGGAGCTGGAATATCAGACATCATAAGATAGCTGGCTGCCCCTACAATAGCCAAAGTTATTAAAATAATTAGGTATAACCATACTTTTGACATTTATATATTGACCTTTATAATATTAAAAAAAGAAATTAAAAAAGTAACATAACATATTAGCTGCCCATCTTTACAGCATAAAGATAGTTAAAAAACATGTTTATTTCATGGCTAAACACATTAAAGACATGTAAATTATAGATGTAATGAATAACACAAAAAGAAAAAAAAGAAAATCCCTGTCTCCGCGTCTTAGTTGCCCGCTTCAAAAAAGTATTGCCTTAGTCGGTCTTATGGGGTGTGGGAAAACATCTATAGGCATGCGACTTGCCAGAAGGATAAATCTGACCTTTGTCGATAGTGACCATGAAATAGAAAAGGCTGCTGGACATACTGTAGCAGAAATTTTTGAAAAATTCGGTGAAGACGATTTTCGAAAAGGTGAACGGCGGGTTATTAATAGGCTCCTTAATCAAGGAGAGAATATTGTTCTTGGAACTGGGGGTGGCGCCTTTATGGATGAACAAACCCGCGGACGGCTTAAGCTCAAAACTCTTGTTATCTGGCTTCGAGTGGATATAGACATTCTGGTTGAAAGAACATCAAGAAGAGATACTCGCCCCTTACTTCAAAAGGGGACCCCTCAAGATATTTTCCAAAAGTTGGCGGATGAGCGCCACCCTGTTTATGAAGAATCTCATATAGTTGTAGAAAGTGGTCAATCGCCACATGATGTGGTAGTTAATGATATTATATGGCAAATTAATAAATATTTGGCGTCAGATAAAAATAACCAGAGTGAGCCTGAGAATTAATATGATAAAAAAAACAACGGTTGACCTGGGCAACAGAAGCTACGAAATTTTAATTGGTGAAAATATCCTTGATGACGCGGGAAGTCATATCCGTGGTTTATTAAACCGCGCCCGTACCCTGATTGTTACTGATGAAAATGTCGCACAACATCAACTTTTTCGCCTTGAGGCGAGTTTAGCAGCAGAAAAAATTTCCTTTGAAACGATTATATTGCCTGCCGGTGAAAGAACAAAATCGATTGGCCATCTCGAGACCTTGCTTGAAGCTATGCTTAAAACAAATCTTGAGCGCGACGATATGATCATCGCACTCGGTGGAGGCGTCATTGGCGATTTGGTCGGTTTTGCGGCGAGCATTTATTTGCGTGGCATTGGTTTTATTCAGGTGCCAACAACCCTTCTGGCTCAGGTAGATAGTTCTGTAGGAGGGAAAACTGGGGTTAATAGCCCCCAAGGTAAAAATTTAATCGGAAGCTTTCATCAACCTCGGCTCGTTATAATTGATATAACAACGTTGGAAACCCTTGACCCTCGTCATATAGTCTCTGGGTATGCCGAAATTGTCAAATATGGACTAATTAACGATCCTAAATTTTTTGAGTGGTTAGAAAAAAATGGTTCGAACCTAATATCCGGATCCAAGGAAACCCGCCTGAACCTCAGAAGTGAGGCTATTTTAAAAAGCTGTGAAGCAAAGTCTGCTATTGTTGCGAAGGATGAAAAAGAAACAGGCGCCCGCGCACTTCTCAATCTTGGCCATACTTTTGGTCATGCGCTGGAAGCTGAGAATGGTTATGATGAAGGACTACTTCACGGCGAAGCCGTCGCTATGGGTATTATTCTCGCCTTTCAGCTATCAGAGAGAATGGCAATTTGCCCCCCAGGCGATTTGCATCGTGTGCAAAATCACTTCGAACAAACCTCAGTTCCGTTATTATCCAGTTTCAGTTTTACCCTAGAGCGCCTGTTGCAACACATGACAAAGGATAAAAAAATGGCTGATGGTAAACTTACTTTTGTTATCGCATCGGGGATAGGCAAGTCATATTTGTCCAGAGATGTCGATATGAAAGATGTTAAAGCTGTGCTCGAATTGGGCCTGAAGGGATAATTTTAAAATTAATGGAAACAGAATTCATTACGGCAATAGTTATTATTATTTTTCTAGTTATATTTTCTGGGTTTTTTTCGGGTTCAGAAACATCCCTTACCGCCACTTCTGCCTCGAACATGCATAAACTTTCGAAAGAAGGTAGTCAGAAGGCCCGTCTAGTCGAAAAATTGATGGCTGATCCAGAAAGTCTTATAGGGGCTATTTTGCTGGGCAATAACATGGTTAACATTCTTGCCTCGGCGCTCGCCACCTATATATTTATTGAACTGTTTGGTGAAATAGGGGTTGTTTATGCAACATTTACCATGACAGCAATAGTCCTTATTTTTTCCGAAGTAATGCCAAAAACCTATGCAATCGCAAACCCGGAGCGTGTTGCACTGAAGGTCGCCCCCGTAATAAATATATTTGTGATTATATTTTCACCAGTCGTTAGGCTCATTCAAATTATTGCACATCAAACTTTGCGCCTTCTAGGTATCAAGTTAGAAGAGAACCAGCGTGTACTTAGCCCGCAAGATGAAATTCGCGGAGCTATTGATCTGCAGGCTCATGAGGGTGGTATTGTTAAAGAACATAAAGATATGTTAGCAGGGATACTTGATCTGGACGAAATTAGTTTAGAGGACGTAATGGTCCACCGAAGAAATGTAGAAACAATTAATGTAAATGATTCAATTGCAAATATATTTCAACAAATTATTTCAAGCCCTTATACTAGGCTCCCTATGTGGGAAAAGGATCAAGATAATATTATTGGTGTTATCCATGCAAAGGATGTTCTAAGAATAACACGAAAAGAGGATGAGGCGCTTAACCATCAAACTCTAAGAAATATAGCCCTCTCGCCGTGGTTCGTTCCAGAAACAACCAGTCTTCGCGATCAGTTAAAAATGTTCCTGGCCAAAAAGAGTCACTTTGCTATTGTTGTTGAGGAATATGGAGCATTAATGGGCGTTATAACGCTTGAAGATATCCTCGAAGAAATTGTTGGCGATATTACAGATGAACACGATACTTTACATAGTGATGTTAAGGCCCTCCAATCAGGAGAAATTATTGCAGATGGGACAATTCCAATTCGTGATTTAAATCGGCAATTCAACTGGAATTTAAAACACCCTGAAGCAATAACTATTGCTGGCTATATCATTGATCAGGCAGAAACTATCCCTATTCCTGGGCAGATTTACAAAAAAAATGGTTTTGAATTCGAAATTTTGAAGCGTACACGAAATCAAATTACCAAAATCAAAATTATTCCCCCTACATCTTAATTCTTATTCTTAACAACAGTGAGCATTTTATCTATCTGCTCTTCCGTTATTTTCCTGATGTCACGGTTAAGAATATTAACGAGTTCTGTAGCAGCCGCACTTAGGCCGGATGTGTCAACAACAATGCGGGGATGAGAGAGCAAAGCAAGCCTTTCCAATTCTTCCGCCTCATCCCAAATAATATTAAAATAGCTTATAATCTGCTGAATGAGCTTCCAGGATGGGCGACCACGATGCCCATGTTCTAGCGCTGAAAGATAGGCTGGGCTAATGGCAAGTTTCTTTGCCATTTGTTTCTGACTTACGCCTCGTTTTTCTCTGAGCGCTCTAACTCGCTCGCCAAATGGGGTCATTATATCCTCTTTAAAACAACATATAGGGCGCCAGTTCCGCCATCCCTTGGGCGTGCATCCTGAAAAGACACTACCATGTTGCGCATATTACCACTTGAAAGCCAAAGTGGCACTTCTCGCCTCAGAACGCCGCGGCTATTTGCAAAATCAGTGTGCCGAAGCTCTGCATAACCACTCTTTTTAGGCCCTCCCTTACCAGTAACAACCAGCACTACTCTTTTTTGATTCTGCTGCGCTCTGCTTAGATAACGGTAGAGCTTATCGTGTGCCTCAACGCATGTAAGACCGTGTAAATCAATTTTACCATCAGGACGGGCCTTTCCTCCCTTAAGCTTTTTTCCCCAATTATTATCAAAGTTTTTCAGGCTTCCAAAATTTGAGAGGGGCGCCCTGACGAATATCTTTTTAGAAGTAACTTTTGGAGCATCAATTTTAAACGACCGTGCAATTTTTTCCACGCCTACATGATGCGCTCTTGCCTCTGTTCTATTTATATTTCTAGTGTAGAGCTGCCAAAGCCGTCGATCTTCATCGCTAATATCTTTTTTAGCCATCAAGGCCTACTTTCTAATCGGTAAAATATTGAGCTAATCACAACATTAGGGACTAGGACATGATAAGTACCGCGATCTTTCATGGGCCCCGCCTTTAATTCAGCACGGCCTCCAATCCCCCAATAAACATCTCCACGTATTTGTCCTTTTATAGCTCCTCCCGTATCTTGGGCAACCATTAATCTTTTGAGATTAGATTTTTGAATAATTCTACTGCCACCCACACCTAACTCCTCATATGTATTCAGCCAAATCGGCATCCCAAGGGGAATATGGGCCCTGTCAACAGCGAGAGATCTGCCCGGGGTAAGGCCCACGCCCTCACTCCCAATAGGGTTTTTCGAGTTGCGCTCAACAAAAAAGACATAGGAGGGATTTTTCCACATAAGTTCATTCGACTGTTCCGGGTGTTGCCTCATCCAATCGAGGATTGTCTGAAGCGACATGTCCTCTCTTGTGATGTCACCACTTTCAATTAAAAATTGCCCGATTGCCCGGTAGGGTCTTCCGTTGCGCTCTGCATACCCAAGATGAACCAGCTGTCCATTTTCAAGCTCAATAAATCCGGAACCCTGAATTTGCAAAAAAAATGTTTGCTCAATGGTTTCCAACCAAACCAGCTCCAAATTTTGATTTTCTAACGCGCCTTGGTCTATTTCTTTTCTGGCCTTAAAGGGTACAAATTTACTATTTTTAATTTCGCCAATAATAGTACGGCCGTTCAAACTCTGGTCAAAGTCACCAAGATTAATATTTTGCAGTTCCCTTGGAACCATATATAATGGTGCGGTATATTTATTGGTACGCTCTCGTGATCCCTTATATACAGGTGCATAATACCCCGTAAAAAGACCCGCCTCCTGATCCAGAAAGGCAAGCGGAGTAAAGCTACTTTCAAAAAATATTCGCGCGTCCTCCGCCTTAGTTTTCATTGCCTCCCTACATGAAGGTTGCCAGTCAGCGGCGTCCCCAAACTCACCAAATGACTTAATCGCTGGGTATTTTAAAATTTTCTTACAAGAGATTTGAAATGCCGTTAAGGCCAAAGATTGATCATCCTCCAACCACCCATCAATGTCTTTAAAATCAAGCACCCCAAATTTTTCACTGGAAGTTTTTTTGACCGAATCGGCAAGAAAATAGACAGAGACCACAAACAAGCCAAACAGAAATATAGGTGCATACATATTTTTCATATTTGCCTATTGTTTGTCCTCGTGTCTTTACTATTCGTTACTAGTGGCGACAAGTGTCCAGTTAGGATCGTCACGTGCCACATCACGACAAAATGTCCAGATATCAACAACCGAAAGAACTTTTTCAGGATCCCCATGGGCAACGCTGCCATCTTTATTTTTTATAACAACTGTCATATGGCTGTTAAATTTTATTGTAATTTCGGCCATCGTGCCATTGATACTAGCGTCGTTGAGTTCTATTTTTTCAATGTCATTTAATACGTTATCAAATGTTTGCCCAGCAACTTTCATATCATTTATTACACCCTCAAACTCGCCTAACACATCGCGGCTAAGATGGTTTCCAAGCGTTTTACAATTGCCCTCCCAGAATGCGCTTAAAATAAATCCATAAGCATATTCGGCACCATCTATAAAAGATGATAGAGTGAAGTCCTTGTCAAAAGAATTTATTTTTTCAAGAGTGGCATAAAAAGGAGAGGATTTAGGTACCCCGACATCATTCTTTTGATGTGGCGCCTTAGTCGGGCGATCATCCTGATTTAAACTATTTTTTATCGAAACAATATTGTCTTGAGGCGCATCTTTTTTTTGTGGTTTGCTATCTGAGCCATGATCACCCTTGCCGTCATAACCGCCTTTGCGGCCGAGTGATCTGCGCAACTGCAGAATGATAAACCCTGCGACCAAAGCCATAATAATTAAAAATAAATTGTCGTCCATCACGATTCCTAAAAATATTTGTCCCCCAAGCCGGACTGAATTAGTTGCCTCCAACTTGGAAATCTAAAATTAAATACTATATTAGATAGATCATGATGTATATATTATGTATGGAAATTTCAACTGTTTGGATGATAAATGCCATTATTATTTTTAATTGCTCTTTTCGGTGCTCCTTATCTTGAATTTCTTGTGTTCGCTGAGGTCGCTAATGAAATTGGCGGGTTCTCCGCCATTATGCTTACCCTAGTTACGGCAATAATCGGGATTTACATCATACGGCAAGAGGGGTTGCAGGTACTTCATAATCTCAAGAACACTGTACAACGCGGGGAAAGCCCCGTTACAGAAATTATCCACGGTTTTTTTCTTGTCGTTGCAGGGTTTTTCTTTCTATTGCCTGGCTTTATAACAGATTCTGTCGCTGCCATGCTGGCAATTGCGCCGATCCGTGGCATGCTCGGAAACATGCTAGTAAGGGTAGGCAAAAAGAAGCGCTCATCCTCTTCAAAGTCCAAATATTCCGAAGGTATCATTATCGACGGAGAATTTGAAGAAATGGGCGAGACGCCACCATTCAATAAATTCCTTGATACAGAAAGCGAGGAAACTGATTTAAAAAATTGAATAGAAAGAATTAAAGTCATTTAAAAAATAAATTTTAGTCTAGTATAACTTGTGAATAATAAAAAAGCATGTTAGCAGACACATAATATTTGTGATTATAAGTAAGGAAAAGAAAAAATGTCAGACATTAAAGAACAGGGCGTTACTTCAAATGACGAGGACAATGGTGAGGTTCAAATCAGTATTTTAGGTCAATATATTAAAGACTTATCTTTTGAAAACCCCACTCCAGCTCAAACAATTCAGAAGCTCTCTACAGAACAACCGTCGATGAACATTAACGTAAATCTTAATGCACAACAGATGGGGGATGATGTTTATGAAGTTGATTTAAAAATCACTGCAACAGCACTTTCTGGCGAGGATACCGCCTTTGTAGCAGAACTTCTTTATTCTGGCTTATTTGGTATAAAAAATCTTCCAGAAGATCAGCTACAGCCATTTCTAATGGTTGAGGCTCCGCGTCAAATATTTCCATTCGCGCGACGAATTCTTTCTGACATAACTCGCGATGGAGGCTTTCCGCCCCTTATGCTTGAGCCAATTGACTTTGCAAAACTTTATCATCAGCAAATTCAAGCTGCAGCTGAACAACAAGCTGGCAAAAGCGACGGGGACATTGTCGTAAACTAATTAATTAGCAGACTTCAAAAGGCCCTCGCATTTGTGAGGGCCTTTTTTATATCTAATCCCAGAGAGAGTTTTCGATAGTTTTAATAAAAGCCTTATGACTATCTAGCTCTTCCTGGCTTGCGCTGTGGGGCCGCGGTGTTCTTCGTATTTTTTCTATTGGTGCCTCCGGGCCCACCGTCTCAATATTACTCCCCTCAGAAGCCAGCCCGAACCCCGTTTGTCTACCTCCCATTAACTCCAAGTATACTTCTGCCAATAACTCGGCATCCAGCAGGGCTCCATGTTTGACCCGATTAGAGTTGTCTATAGAAAACCTTTTACATAACGCATCAAGGGTATTGCTTGCACCTGGAAATTTGCGTCTTGCTATTGAAAGAGTATCAACCGCTCTACTCGCTGGAAAGACGGTAAAGCCAAGGTTTTTCATTTCCCAATTAATAAACTTCATATCAAACTCAGCATTGTGAGCAACTAACTTCATATCCCCACAAAAATCCCTAAAGTCCGCTATAATTTCACTAAATGTCGGATGGCCTTTAAGAAATTCTTCCGAAAGGCCGTGAACCTGCTCTGCTGATGAGGGCATGTCCCGCTCAGGGTTTATATAAGTGTGGTATACTTCGGTAGTAGGCAAATAGTCCTCAACAATAACACATCCAATTTCCACAACGCGGTCGCCGTTAAAGGGGTCAAAACCTGTCGTTTCTGTATCAAAAACTACTTCACGCATCTAATATTTCCTAATTTGTTTTATTATGTCTACAACTTGTTTTTCAGCATAGTCAAAGCCACGGTCAGTTTGAATAATAAAATCGGCCATGGCAGCTTTATTGATATTACAGGACTGTTTTGCAAGTATTTCTTTAAATCTTTTTTTCGTCATTCCCGAGCGTTCCAACACACGTTTTTTTTGAGCTTCTGCGGATGCAGAGACAACAACAATATAATCGAAATCATTCTCATATCCATTTTCAAATAAAAGTGGGATATCAAAAAGAATTATGTCTGCTTTTGCATTTTTAATGAAAGTTTCACGTTCTTTAACAACCAATGGGTGCAAAATTTTCTCAAGCACTTCCAGAGAATTATCATTCCCGAAAACCCGCGCACCAAGTATTTTGCGATCAATATAATCTTCTTTTTGTACGCCAGAAAAAGCGTGCTCGACCTCGTCAACCGCGCCTCCCTGAGGACCTAGAAGTTTGTGAACGCATAAATCGCTGTCGAAAACAACCACGCCCTTTCGAGCAAAACACTTTGCTGTTTCAGTTTTCCCCATGCCGATGGATCCAGTAAGGCCAATAGTTATCATCTACAGGGCCTTAAGCACATGGTTTCTTAGGCCCTCATCTACTTCAGGATCGACCCCAAACCAAATCTTAAATGCAGCTGCCGCCTGATGAAGTAACATGCCAAGCCCATCTACCGTTTTATTCCCGCGCGCACGAGCTTGTTTGATAAGTTCGGTCTCAATAGGATTATAAACAATATCATAAACCGTTGCATCTTTTGGTAATTTATCCAGAGACAGCTCAAGCGGGGGTTGGCCTACCATACCCAGGGTTGTTACATTAACTAGAAGTTTAATCCCTACAAGGGCTTCTTCACGATGATCCCAAGAAGTTACCTTAATCCTAATATCATCAATTGTGCCCGCTAAATTAACGGCCCGCTCCTGGGTCCTATTAATAAGCCTTATTTCTGGAACGCCGGCATCGAGTAAACTAACAATAGCTGCGCGCGCTGCGCCACCTGCACCAATTATAGCAGTAGAGCTATTATCTGCCCTCCAGGCCAATGAAGAGCTTTTGAGGTGTTTTAGAAAACCATGCCCATCTGTATTAGAGCCGATTGTTCTATTCTTATCATCAAAGTAAATAGTATTGATCGCACCTATTTTTTTTGCTGATGCGTCCACCTCATCGATTAATGTTATAACACTTTCTTTATGCGGAACAGTTAAATTAAGCCCCATGATATTATTGCCTTTTATGCTCGCAATAAAGCCTGGTAGTTCGTTTTTAGTTATGTGAAATGGTACATACTCACCCGGGATATTATATTTTTTCAACCAATAAGAGTGCAAGCGGGGGGATAGGCTATGGGATATGGGATCGCCAACAACACCGACAACTTTTAGGTCAGAACTACTCATTCCGCTTTTCCTTCGTCATATTTGTTTTTGAGGTTAACAATCGCAACAGAAGTTTCTTCAATAGACCGACGAGTTACATCAACAATAGGCCACCCCATTCTGTTAAACAAATGGCGCGCTTCTCTGACCTCTTGTTTTACCCGCTCTTCGTCCACATAGTCTGTGGTTCTGTCTTCATTTAACATGAGAAGTCGACTTCTTCGGATCTGGACCAGCCGATCAACACTGTTAACAAGGCCCACAATAAACTTTCCCTTGCATTGTTCGAGTTCCAGCGGGAGTGGGTGGCCGGAAATAATTGGTGTATTGGCTGATTTATAGCCACGGTTAGCCAGATAAATACAGGTCGGTGTTTTGGACGTTCGAGATACGCCAACCAAGATTATATCTGCTTCAGACAATCCGTTAGATATTTGTCCGTCGTCATGAGCAAGAGTGTATTCAATGGCATCAATACGTTCAAAATATGCCCGATCCATCTGGTGTTGAAGTCCGGGTCGTTCGGTAGGAGCCCTACCTAGGTGCCGGCCAAGCTCCTGAATTATACCATGAAGAACAGAAATATAGCGCCACTTATTTTTTTTACATGAATCAATCAAAACTTTTTCTATTTCATGGTCTACCAGAGTAAACATGACAATGCCCGGGTTATTTTTCATTTCTGTGATAAGGCGCTCCATGTGGCGTGGCGTCCTAATCATTGGCCAGTAGTGTTTTATAGGCTCTATTCCAGGAAATTGAACCAATGAGGCCTTAGCCACCTGCTCAAGGGTGTCCCCGGTAGAATCGGAAACCAAATGAAGGTGAAGTTTTGTCATTTAAATCTTTTCTCGCCTTGGACGATTTAATTACGTGAATAGTGGGGATAAATAGCTTTATTTTCAATACTTTTGTTTTTTATCTCCCTAATTCATTTTTAATACCTAATGGCCTAACCTGTTAATAAATTAATTCTTACGGTTTTACTACAACTTAACTATAACAAAGTTTCTAGCTTTTTGTTAAAATTCCAGATATGTAAACACTAGGTTAACAGAGATATTTCTTATCTTTATATCAAAGAAGAATATATATAAACTCTTGTTAATAAATATGGTACATCCTGTTGATAATATTTAATCCTTGCTTTTCATAGGACCTACTAACAACTACAATACTTATATATTTAAGTAATTTAAGTAGTAAAACCCGTGGATAACTATTTTGACCAATAAAAAAATACGCAATGACAAATTACTGATAAGAGCATTAAATGGTGAAATAACTGAGAGAGTACCCTTCTGGTTTATGAGACAAGCAGGACGATATTTACCAGAATACATGAAACTTAGAGAAAAAGCAGGATCGTTTTTAGATTTAGCCTATAATTCAGAGTTTGCTACAGAAGTTACACTTCAACCACTAAAACGATTTAATATGGATGCTGCTATATTGTTTTCAGACATTCTCGTAATTCCGCACGCGTTGGGACAAGAGTTGGCTTTCAGGAAAGGCGAAGGTCCCGTTTTAACGCCCGTTAACAATATTATGACATTAGACGCGCTTTCTATGGACGGTATGCATGACCATTTAAGTCCTGTTTATCAAACAATTTCTAATCTATCAAAAAAGCTGCCAACTGAAGTTACTTTGATTGGATTTGCGGGTGCTCCTTGGACCGTCGCTACTTATATGGTGGGCGGCCGCGGCTCCAAAGACCAAGCTGAAACAAGACTGATGGCTTATCAAGATAGAGAAACATTTTCAAAACTTATTGATCTTCTGATTAATTCTACGTCTGAATATTTAATCAAACAAGTGGATCATGGGGCGGAGGCGTTACAGATATTTGATAGTTGGTCTGGATCTCTCCCAGCAGACGAGTTTATTACTTGGTGTGTAGAGCCTGTGCAAAAAATTATTGAAAATATCAGAAGAGTTTATCCTAATATACCAATCATTGGTTTTCCAAAGGGTGCCGGTGCGAAACTAAAGAACTATATCAAAAAAACAAAGGTTACAGCTGTTAGCATTGACACATCAATGTCAACGTCTTGGGTTCGCAGCACTATTCAACCACTTTGTACTGTTCAGGGCAATCTAGACCCTCTCTTGCTAGTCAGTGGTGGCGTTGCTCTGGAGAAAGCCGTTTATCACATTCTTGACCACTTAAAAGACGGGGGGCACGTATTTAACCTTGGTCATGGTATTATACCCCAAACCCCAACTGAAAATGTGAAATTAGTTTCTGATATCATTTTAAACTATAGAAGATAGGGTTTATAGTTATGTGTGTCGTATAATTTTTTTTCTACACTTCTTGTAGGCAAATGTCGAAAGATAGGATTATAAATGATCGATAGTTTAGTTAGTTTTTTTCAAGAATATTATTCTGTGTTATTGTCGTTCCATATCATATTTGTGATCAGTTGGATGGCTGGTATGTTTTATTTACCACGTTTATTTGTTTACCATACTAGGCTTGAAAGTGGTAGCAATGCATCTGAAATGTTCAAGGAGATGGAGCGTAAATTAATGCGCGTAATTATTAATCCGTCTATGATTGCAGCATGGGTCTTTGGAATAGCCTTGTCCATCGGCCAAGATAGTTGGTCCGATGGCGCATGGTTTTATATTAAATTGACTGCTGTTATTTTGATGTCTGGGTTTTATGGCTGTTTATCTAAATGGCGAAAGGCTTTTGAAAGAGATAATAATCAGCATACAGAAAAATACTTCCGCTTAATGAATGAAGTACCTACGGTCTTGATGATTATAATTGTTTTTGTTGTTTTTCTTAAGCCGTTTCAATAAAATAAAAATCCTCTTTGATTATTGTTAAAAATACAGTATTGTTTAGAATTGGGTGTACCGTCTGGTGCACGAAATCCCGTTTATTTTTTATTTTCTCGAATTTCTTTCAAGAAATATCTCCCTATAAACTTTCACCATGTTTGGATATTCACCATGAACCTATTGGACCTTAAAAAGAAAGCTCCGGCCGAACTTTTGATATTGGCCGAAGAAAATAATGTAGAAAACGCTAGCACAATGCGTAAACAAGAACTGATGTTTGCTATTTTGAAGGCTTTTGCAGCGCGGAATGAAGAAATTTCTGGTGGCGGAGTTGTAGAAGTATTGCAAGACGGCTTTGGTTTTTTAAGGTCTCCGGAATCAAATTACCTTCCTGGTCCGGATGATATTTATGTGAGCCCTAGTCAAATTAAACGTTTTGGCCTGAGAACGGGTGACACTGTTGAGGGGCTTATACGTGCGCCAAAAGAGGGGGAGCGTTATTTCGCCCTGCTAAAGGTTGCGCAGGTAAATCACAAAGATCCAGACGCAAGTAACCATAAAGTTCACTTTGATAGTCTAACGCCACTTCATCCGGATAGAAAATTTAGACTTGACCGCACGGATGTTACATTAAAAGACAAATCCACTAGAGTAATTGACCTTGTTGCCCCAATAGGTTTTGGTCAACGTGCAGTAATTGTCGCTCCTCCAAGAACAGGTAAAACTGTCCTCATGCAAAATGTTGCGCATGCTATTAAGGAAAACCATCCTGACGTGTTTTTAATTGTTCTTCTAATTGATGAGCGCCCGGAAGAAGTTACTGATATGCGTCGCTCTGTTATTGGCGAGGTTGTAAGCTCTACTTTTGATGAGCCAGCTAGCCGCCATGTTCAGGTTGCAGAAATGGTTATAGAAAAAGCAAAGCGTTTAACAGAAAATAAAGATGATGTTGTTATCCTTCTTGATAGCATTACTCGTCTAGCCCGTGCTTATAATACCGTTATTCCAAGTTCTGGAAAAGTTCTAACAGGCGGTGTTGATGCTAATGCCCTGCAAAAGCCAAAACGTTTCTTTGGAGCGGCGCGTAACGTAGAGGAAGGCGGATCTTTAACTATTATTGCCACGGCATTAATTGATACGGGTAGCCGCATGGATGAGGTTATTTTTGAAGAATTTAAAGGTACAGGTAACTCTGAAATTGTTCTTGACCGTAAAGTAAGCGACAAGCGAATTTTCCCAGCTATTGACATAACTAAGTCAGGAACACGAAAAGAAGAGCTGTTGCTCGATGCCGGCACGCTTGCAAAAATGTATGTGCTTCGTCGTATTCTTATGCCAATGGGATCCATTGATGCGATTGAGTTTCTTATTAATAAACTCAAAGAGACCAAAGATAATGAAGAGTTTTATAGCTCAATGAATAATTAATTAATATTATAAAAATGGGGCTTTAATTTTGGCTTTTTTTATAAGCGTTCTTTTGATATATTCTCTGCTTTAATAAAAAATAAAACTAAGGGATTTTTTTATGTCTACTTCTGAGCTGCGCGAACCAAGCTTACTTGATGCGTTAACGCCAGTTATTGCCTTAGTTAGCATGCTTAGTCTTTCTGTTTATCTATATGGAGACGGATCGTCAGGTGGCGCAAATCAAATAGCCCTTATTATGGCAGGCAGCATTGCACTAATTATTGGTGTAAAAAATGGTCATAAATGGCTAGATATTGAAAAGGCGATCACTCAAGGGATTGCCAATACATACGGTGCTATTCTTATCCTTATGGCTGTTGGTATGCTCATTGGTTCTTGGATAATTTCTGGAACTGTCCCCGCTATGATTTATTATGGCCTTCAAATACTTAACCCTACGTTTTTCTATTTTACTGCCTGTATCTTAAGCGCGGTTACTGCTATTAGCATAGGAAGCAGTTGGACGGTTGCCAGCACAATTGGTGTTGGATTAATGGGGATTGCTTCAGGCCTCGGGCTAGAGCCAGAAATAACTGCAGGCGCGATTATTTCTGGGGCCTATTTTGGCGATAAAATGTCGCCACTTTCAGACACGACAAATCTTGCGCCAGCCGTTGCAGGAACTGATCTCTTTACACATATTCGCCACATGACGTGGACTACAATACCTTCCATCAGCATAGCAATAGTTATCTACCTTATTCTTGGCCTTTCTAGCGATATAAGCTCGGTTGACGTTGACCTGAGCGGTCAACTTACTCTCATTGAAAATAACTTTACCATAGGGGTTTATTTGTTTTTACCCCTGCTGGTTGTTTTTGTTCTTGCCGTTAAAAAGAACCCAGCCTTTCCTACCTTAGTTATTGGCACTGTTGTAGGGATTGCAATGGCCGTTATTTTTCAGGCAGATGTTATTATAAAGTTTGCTGAAGCTGGGGGGCGTAGCGATATCATCGCAATACTTGACGGAATATGGAGGGCGCTTTTCGCTGGTTTCTCTGCAAATACAGGCGACTTACAAATGGATGAGTTATTAAGTCAGGGCGGTATGGCCGGTATGATGGATACCATATGGCTTGTTATGTGTGCGATTACCTTTGGGTCTATCATGGAAAAGCTCGGGCTTTTAAAAAGGCTGGTAATTGGATTGATTGGGATGGCACATACTACTGGCTCGCTCATATTCGTTACTGCTTTGACATGCATAGGAGTTAATATTTTAGCGGCAGACCAATATATTGCAATTGTACTTCCTGGGCGGATGTACAGGTTAGAGTTTAAGCGGCGGAACCTTGCTGCAAAAAATCTGTCTAGGGCCCTAGAAGATACTGGTACCGTAACTTCAGTCTTGGTGCCTTGGAATACATGCGGGGCATTTTTTGCTAGCGCGCTTGGCGTCTCCACTTTTGCATATGCGCCATACTGCTTCTTTAACTTAATTAGTCCAATCACGTCAGTTTTGTATGGTGTTTATAACTTTAAAATTTACCCAATAAATCCAGATGAGGTTTTTGTAGAATAGATTAGCATTCTTTTAATTGAAAATATTAAAGTAAACATTAGGCACCTCTAATTGAAGAAGAAACTTTTTTGTCTCTATTCCCCCTACGGCAGAGAAGCCTGTAAGCTGTTCCTTTTTTCCAATAACCCTGTGGCAGGGTATAAGAATAGGCAACGGATTTTTTCCACATGCCATATCAATTGAGCGGGGGTGCGAATCTATTTTTTCAGAAATATTACTATATGTTAAAAATTTACCGTACGGGATAATAGAGATTTCTTGCCAAACTTTTTTTTGATAGGGGGTGCCCTGGGGATTTAAAGGCAAATCGAATTTTGGGTTGTCCCCATCAAAATAATAATCCAATAGTTTTTTTGCTTCCATCAATAATGGCGTCTTTTTTTGAAATGGTGACCAGCCCCAATCTAAGGACACAAGTTTATCGTTTTCTTCGCTTATTGTGAGATCCCCTATAGGGCTGTGTATCGATAGTTGTGCCATTTAATTATACTCAACCTAAGGTAGTAAAAATGCTCTTTAAATCAATCTGTATATAACCTTGTGGATAACCCAAAAAGTATATTAAAAACAAGTCTTTGTTATAAATAAATTCTATTTATATTTTAAAATAAGGACGCCACAGGGGGGAACAGCTGGTTCGGGAGGTACCGTTATGTGGCGCTCACTTTTATAGAGCCCATTTTTTTATGGTTTTATCCCTGTGACTAAGTTATAGCATGGTGATTGATTTATGACTATTTTTTCAAAACCAGGCGATAAACTTTATGACAATTTTTGCATTATCTAGTGGTAAGGGTAGAGCCGGCATAGGTGTTATTCGGGTCTCTGGCCCACAAACAAAGAACGCTGTTTTCGCGCTCACTAAAAAGAATATTTCCCTCAACCCGCGCGAAATGACACTCAATTGGTTTTATGATCCTGACACGAATGAAAAACTGGACCGGGGAATGGTCGTCTTTTTCCCTGGCCCCTGCAGCTTTACAGGCGAAGATGTTGCAGAATTTCATATACATGGTGGTTATGCGGTTGTAGGCGGTGTCATGGAGGCGCTGTCTAAGTTACCCAACCTACGTAGTGCAGAGGCCGGTGAGTTTACTCGTCGCGCTTTTGATAATGATAAGATGGACCTCACGGCTGTGGAGGGGCTTGCAGATCTCATCAATGCTGAAACACAAAGTCAGAAAAAGCAGGCGCTTCGTCAGATGGATGGTGAGCTTGGGGATATTTACAAAAGCTGGAGACATCAACTGATCACAGCTATGGCATACCTTGAGGTTAGCATTGATTTTTCTGAAGAGGAAGTTCCTGACGATGTAACTAGCCGAGTAACGCCAATCATCAAGAAATTAAAGGGTGATATAACGAAACACCTTGCTGATGGCCATCGTGGGGAAAGACTTCGACACGGACTGCAAGTTGTTATTCTTGGTGCACCAAATGCAGGAAAGTCAACGTTACTTAATTTTCTTTCTCAGAGAGATGTTGCGATTGTTTCTGACATCGCGGGCACTACAAGGGATATCCTTGAGGTTCATCTTGATCTTTCTGGGTTCCCGGTTAGCATCGTTGACACGGCCGGACTTCGTTTAACTGGTGATGAAATTGAAATTGAAGGCATTCGGCGGGCTGAGCAGAGAGCTCGCGACGCCGACCTAAAGATAGTAATAATTGATGTTCTTGAACCTTCGGTTCCCGATAAGCTGGCCCTAAACCACCTTGGGGACAACACTCTGGTCCTATTAAATAAGTGCGACCTTTTGGCGAATGCCAACCATTCTCTAGCTCCTGGCGCCTCCATTGGGTGTTGGGATGTGTCTCTAAAAGATGGCCTAGGGATGGCGCCTTTCATGGAGGCCTTAAAGGCGCAAGTAGAAAATAGAATGGAATTGACAGAAACACCATCATTAACACGGACGCGGCATCGGGCAAGCTTAAGGTCCGCTGAAGGTCACCTGGATCGGTTTATGTCAGCAGAACACGCTGAAATAGAACTTCTTAGTGAAGACCTTAGACTGGCCGCTAGGGATTTAGGTAAAATTACGGGGGATGTGGATGTGGAGGATATTTTAGAAAAAATCTTTACTGAGTTTTGCATCGGAAAATAATTTCAGAAATGTTTCACGTGAAACACACTCTTGTATTTTTTGATTGTTTGAGGTTGTTTTCTTAATCAAACTTTGACTTTTTTGTTCCAACTTCGTAATGTTTGTTTTTTATTTTTAGGAACACTGTTAGTAAGTTTATGATTAATTTTGATGTAATCGTTATTGGTGGGGGGCATGCTGGCTGCGAGGCCGCCGCTGCTTCTGCCCGCTTAGGGGCCAACACCCTTCTAATAACTCACAAAATTGAAACAATTGGAGAAATGTCATGTAACCCAGCCATTGGTGGATTAGGCAAGGGTCACTTAGTGCGAGAAATCGATGCTCTAGATGGAATCATGGGCAGAGTTGCCGATGCATCTGGCGTGCAGTTTAGAATGCTTAATAAGCGCAAGGGCCCAGCCGTAAGGGGGCCAAGATGTCAGTCTGACCGTAAACTCTACCGCGAAGAAATGCAGAAAATACTCACTAATTACCCTAATTTGATAATAAGGCAGGCCGCTGTTGATGATTTATGGATCAAAGGCGGAGATCAGCCGTCTGTTTCTGGTGTTATTACTGATACGGGAGAAAAAATCTCTGCTGCTAGAGTAATTCTTACTACCGGCACTTTTTTGCGAGGAATGATTCATATTGGTGATGAAAGAATACCGGCGGGGCGTAAATCAATTGCAAATGAAATTGAGCAACCCGCAATTGGCCTTTCAGCAACGTTAGAGAAATTTGGATTTAATTTGCAGCGATTAAAAACTGGAACACCAGCACGCCTAAATGGTAAAACTATAGATTGGTCAGTATGTACGGAACAGCCGGGAGATCAGCCCCCTGTTCCTTTCTCATTTATGACTAAAACTATAAAAGTACGGCAAATTAACTGTCATATTACCCACACAAATGAAAAAACCCATGATATAATTCGGAAAAACCTTCATAAATCGTCTATGTATTCAGGTCATATTGAGGGTGCGGGCCCTCGGTATTGCCCATCTATAGAGGACAAGGTCGTTCGCTTCTCTGATAAAACGTCTCATCAAATTTTTCTTGAGCCTGAGGGGCTCGATACTGATACGATTTATCCAAACGGAATTTCAACAAGTTTGCCTGTTGATGTACAGGAAGCTTATATAAGGTCAATTGTAGGGCTTGAGAATGTTGAAATTATGCAACCAGGTTATGCGATTGAGTATGACTTTGTGAACCCGCAGCAGCTTTTAGCTACTTTAGAGACAAAAAAATTGCCGGGGCTTTACTTGGCGGGCCAGATAAACGGAACAACTGGATATGAGGAGGCTGCCGCACAGGGACTTATGGCCGGCATTAATGCGGCACGTGCATCCGCAGGCTGTGATCCGTTCCTCCTCGATAGGGCTGATGCTTATATTGGGGTAATGATTGATGACCTGGTGACAAAAGGAACAGATGAGCCCTATAGGATGTTTACGTCTAGGGCAGAATATAGACTTAAACTGCGCGCGGATAATGCTGATCAGCGATTAACGGAACTGGGAATAGGTATTGGATTAGTAGGAAAAGATAGAGCACTGCGATTTAATGAAAAAATTTCTAAGCTCCGTTTATTTGGTAAAATACTTGATGATCTTAAGATAAGCCCCAATGAGGCCGCAAAATATGGCCTTAAGATTAATCAGGATGGTGTAAAGCGCTCTGCGAAAATTCTGCTTTCCTATCCAAATATAGAATTTGAGCAAATTACAAATATTTGGCCAAATCTTAGGGAAGTCCCTACCGAAATTATAGAACAATTAGTTGTCGATTCTACCTACAGTGGCTACTTAGAGCGCCAAGAGGCAGATATTGTTGCCTTTAGAAAAGATGAAAATTTAATTTTGTCAACGTCTTTGAACTATAATTTAATTGGCGGGCTTTCTAATGAAGTTAAGGAAAAATTAAGTAAAGCTATGCCTACGACATTAGGTGCCGCAGCAAGGATATCAGGCGTGACCCCGGCGGCATTGACCACGCTGCTTCGCTATGTGAAGCGAAAAGATAAAAAGGCAGTTGCTTGATGGGTCATAATATGACGGCAAATGAGTTTCAGGAGCTAACGGGTGTTCCACGTGAAACTATGGATAAACTTGTTTTATATTCAGAGACGCTGACTAAGTGGCAAAAATCTATAAATTTAGTAAGTAATAGTACACTACCTAATATGTGGCTTAGACACTTTTATGATAGCGCGCAACTCTCAGGTTATATAACAAGAACAGATAAGCCCCTCAAAATACTTGACCTTGGCAGTGGTGCGGGGTTTCCTGGATTAGTGCTTTCTATACTTGGCCTGGGGGAAGTAATCTTAGTTGAGGGTGTCGGAAAAAAATGTTCTTTTATGAAACAAATTATTCAACAAACTGACATTAATGCTATTGTTTATAATAAAAGAATCGAAGACTTAGCGGCTTTTCCAGTTGACCTTATAACTTCACGGGCCTGTGCCGATTTAAATAAGTTGCTTGATCTTACAGAAAAATTTATTAAGCCAGCAACCAAGTGTCTGTTTTTAAAAGGTAAAAATGTAGAAAATGAACTTTTATTGGCAGAGAAAAAAAGATGCTTTGGGGTTAAAAAATTCCCTAGTAAGAGTGATCGATCAGGAGTAATTCTTTTGTTAAGTGAAGTAGAGGCCAGGACAAAAAAAGAAAAATAGGAAAGATGGGGTATATCCATAATGTTATTTAGTGATTTATCTGTCGCAAGTCGTCAGCCAGAAATCATCGCCGTTGCCAATCAGAAAGGCGGGGTTGGTAAAACAACCACAACAATAAACCTTGCTACAGCGCTTGCCGCGACGAAAAGAGATGTTCTGATTATAGATATGGATCCGCAGGGTAATGCCAGCACAGGACTTGGTTGTGACCGGAGTGACCGCCAAAAAAGTAGTTACGAGGTTATAATGGGCGAGGCCCCACTGGCGGAAGCGATTATTGATACGGTTGTGCCGGGCCTTCATCTCGTGCCATCAACCATTGATCTGACAGGGGCGGAGCTTGAGCTTGTGGACGCCGAGCAACGCACCTTTAAGCTTCGGCGTGCATTTCGCGACCCAGTTTTGGAAAATTATGATTATGTTCTTATTGATTGCCCGCCGTCACTAAATCTAATTACCCTCAATACATTAGCAGCAGCTAATATGGTCCTTGTCCCATTGCAATGTGAGTTTTTTGCGCTTGAAGGGTTAAGCCTGCTTTTGAAGACGATAGAAACCGTTAAGGCGAATTTCAATCCAGACCTTGAGATTGGCGGCGTTGTATTGACGATGTTTGATAATAGAAATAATTTATCTGAGCAGGTGGCTATTGATGTAAGAAACTACCTTGGCAGCAAAGTTTTCAAGACGGTGATACCGCGAAACGTTCGTGTTTCTGAAGCGCCTTCTCATGGGAGACCGGCGATCCTCTACGACTTAAAATGTACGGGAAGCCAAGCCTATATCGCCTTGGCGGCGGAATTTTTAAGGCGGCGTAAGCAAGAAAAAATTGAAAGATAAAAAGAAAAACACTTAATATTAGGGGCTGTTGGTAAAATGGATCAAATTAAAAAAGTATCAAAAGGCATACAAAAATCGCGTGGTTCTAAAAAAGGCCTAGGAAGGGGACTATCCTCGTTAATGAATACGGGTGAAGCCGCATATGATAATGTTGGCGGAAAAGTTTTAAGGCCAGCGGGCCTAAGCTCGAATCAAGAAGTACCTATAGAGTTTCTAGTTGCCAACACCTATCAGCCCCGAATGTTTTTTGATGAAGATAAGGCGAAAGATCTTATTGCGTCGGTAAAAGAAAAGGGAATTTTGCAGCCATTATTGGTCCGCCCGCGAGGGAAAAATAGATATGAAATTGTGGCAGGTGAAAGGCGCTGGCGTGCCGCTCAGGTCGCGGGACTTCATCAGGTGCCCGTAGTTATTAAGGAAATGAACGATGAAGAATCTTTGGAAATTGCCATTATAGAAAATGTTCAACGCCATGATTTAGATCCTATAGAAGAGGCTATGGGCTATCGACGCTTAATGGAGGAGTTTGCTCACACTCAAAACGCCCTGGGTCAAGCCGTTGGTAAAAGCAGAAGTCATATTGCTAATATGATGAGGCTACTTTCTTTACCCGAGGGAGTTCAGAGTTTGATGCGAGGAGGGAAAATTAGCATGGGGCATGCCCGAGCCCTTATTACTGCTGTAAACCCCCTTGAGTTAGCGAAGCGGGTCGTGCGGGATGACCTTAGCGTTCGCAAAACGGAACAATTGGCAAGGGGGCTTAAGGGCAATGCAGTAAAAAACACTAATAGTAAATTAAAAATTAATCATCATAAAGATGCAGATACTAAAGTCTTTGAAAGAGAGCTCTCAGCGGCCATTGGTTTAAGGGTTGAGCTTGAGTTGAGGGGTGGGGAAGAGGGTGCCTTAAAAGTGCATTATAAAACTCTCGAACAGCTTGATGATATTTGTTTAAAACTTAATAATAGTTCTTAATAAGGCGTCTTTTTTTAATAACGATTCTTAATAAAGTCCATGTTTTTCAATTATGTACGAAAAAAGACTAATTTGGTCTTATATATATTGACAAACCATCCATACAGCATCATGTAATAAGCGAATTCAATTCTATTCTATGAGACTGTGTGATGATAAAGCTTTCCAATCTTGCTGACTATGCCGTTGTGCTGATGAGTAATATTGCCTCCTGTCCGGATGATATTCATACCGCATTGGCTCTAAATGCCGAAACACGCGTCCCGCTACCTACGGTAAGTAAAATTCTCGGAAAATTGGCCAAGGCAAATCTATTAGTTTCTCATAGAGGTGTCGGCGGTGGTTTTTCGATGAATGATAGAAAAGAAAATATTACAATCGCTGATATTGTTGAGGCTGTAGATGGGCCGGTGCAACTGACGAATTGCTTAAGCGATGAGGATGATTGTTGTGATTATGAGCCCGTGTGTATGACACGTAGTAAGTGGGATAAGATTAACAAGGCTGTTTATGAAGCGCTCAATACTGTGCCGCTATCAGAAATGGTGGAACAACCATATGATTTTTTTCCCGCTCCAAGTTATGAGCGGTTAAGAAAAAACAAAGGGTAAAACATTAGATGGTAAGTACATTAGAAACACGACAAGCAGTGGAAGAGATTTCTAGCGATTACAAATACGGATTTGTAACTGATATTGAAACCGTTAAGGCACCTAAAGGGCTGAGCGAAGAGGTGATTAGGTTTATCTCTGCTAAAAAAGATGAGCCAGCCTGGCTACTAGACTGGCGCCTTAAGTCATATAAAAAATGGTTAAAGATGGAGGAGCCCGATTGGGCGATGCTGGATTACGAAAAGCCTGACTTTCAGGATATCTATTATTATGCTGCACCAAAGTCAGCGGATGATCGACCAAAAAGCCTTGATGAAGTTGACCCGGAACTTTTGAAAACGTATGAAAAGCTTGGTATTTCACTTCAGGAGCAAGAGGTGCTCTCTGGTGTTGCGGTTGACATTGTTTTTGATAGCGTTTCGGTTGCCACAACATTTCGCAAAGCATTAAAGGAAAAGGGGGTTATTTTCTGTTCCATTTCAGAAGCGGCGCGGGACTATCCGGTTCTTATGAAAAAGTATCTTGGATCAGTGGTGCCGGCGGCAGATAATTTTTATGCAACATTAAATAGTGCTGTTTTCACTGATGGAACCTTTGTTTATATTCCTAAGGGTGTGCGCTGCCCGATGGAGCTCAGTACTTATTTTAGAATTAATGAAGCCAACACAGGGCAGTTCGAACGCACCCTTATTATTGCAGATGATAATTCATATGTTTCATACCTTGAGGGATGTACGGCACCTATGCGGGATGAAAATCAGCTCCATGCCGCAGTCGTAGAAATTGTTGTCCTTGATGAAGCTGAAGTTAAATATTCAACGGTGCAAAATTGGTATCCAGGCGATAAAAACGGCATAGGTGGAATATATAACTTTGTAACAAAGCGCGCTGCTTGTAGAGGGTTGAATTCTAAGGTGTCATGGACCCAGGTTGAAACGGGGTCAGCTATAACATGGAAATATCCTAGCTGTATTTTGCAAGGAGATGGTTCGGTAGGAGAGTTTTACTCTGTTGCTATTACGAATAATTATCAGCAGGCCGATACAGGCACTAAAATGATACATATTGGTAAAAACACATCATCTACTATTATTTCAAAAGGAATTTCAGCTGGGAAGGCTCAAAATATTTACAGAGGCTTGGTAAAGGTTATGCCCAACGCTGAAAATACACGTAACTTCACCCAGTGCGACAGCCTTCTTATTGGTGATGAGTGTGGGGCTCATACCGTCCCGTATATTGAAGCAAAAAACCCGACCTCTCAAATTGAACATGAAGCTACCACATCAAAAATTAGCGATGAGCAGCTTTTCTATTGTTTACAAAGAGGCCTGGACGTAGAGGAATCTGTTTCACTTATTGTAAATGGTTTCTGTAAAGAAGTGATGCAACAGCTACCGATGGAATTTGCAGTTGAGGCTCAGAAATTACTAGGTATTAGTCTAGAAGGAAGTGTTGGTTAGGCCGACACAGATTTGGATAAAATTATGTTAGAAATTAAAAATTTACACGTTGAAGTTGGTGGGCAGAAAATCCTTAAAGGACTTAACCTGAATATTAATGATGGCGAAGTACACGCCATTATGGGCCCAAACGGTGCTGGAAAATCAACCTTATCTTATGCTATTTGTGGAAAGCCAGGCTATGAAATAACTGAGGGGTCTGTGACATTCAAGGGCAAAAACTTTCTCGAACTAGAAGCTAGTGAGCGAGCAGGGGAAGGGGTCTTTCTGGGTTTTCAGTATCCGGTTGAAATTCCCGGCGTATCAAACATCAATTTCCTTAGGGCCGCGATTAATTCGGTTCGTAAATATAGGAATGAGGGCGAACTGGCTGCGGGAGATTTTTTGAAGCTCATTCGTTCCAAGGCTGCAGAGCTAGAAATGGATCCTGAAATGCTTAAGCGTGCGGTTAATGTTGGCTTTTCGGGAGGTGAAAAGAAACGCAATGAAATGGTTCAAATGTCTATGCTTGACCCTATTTTCGCGGTCCTTGATGAAACGGACAGTGGGCTTGATATTGATGCCCTTCGAATTGTGGCTGACGGCATTAACAGAATGCGGTGTCCCGAAAAGTCCATACTAGTAATCACGCATTATCAGCGCCTTCTAGACTATGTCGTTCCTGATTTTGTACACGTATTGGCAAATGGAAAAATTGTCAAATCTGGAGATAAATCCTTAGCCATTCGACTTGAAAAAGAAGGTTATGCGGGCCTTGGTATTGAAGAAAATGTAGCGTAAGAGTAATTGAGATGACAGCAAAAAATCACTTAGGGGGTCTAAAGTTTAAAGCTCAGTTTGATCTGTGGGGCAATTCTCTGCCGAGATCAGAATTAGATTGGGTTGTTAAGCTTCGCCATGAATCAATGGCTAAATTTTTGCAATTCGGTCTTCCGGGACCAAAAGTGGAGGCCTGGAAATATACCAATCTCGGGCAACTGAATAGTGGAAATTATGAACTAATTACATCTGCTGATAATGTAGTTAATGAAATGGGACTGTTGGAAAACCTTAAAGGTTCTAAAGTTATTTTTACCGATGGTTTCTACAATAAGGCTAGCTCAACAATAGAAAGCCAAAATGGTGTCAAGCTTTTAAGTCTTAATGACTATTTGAAAGACTTTCCAGAAGCGGCTCAAAAAATACTTAATAAGAATGATGACGATAGTAGCTTGCAAAGTTTGAATACAGCGTTAATGACAGGCGGCTATGTTCTTTTTGTAGATAAAAATACTACTTTGACAGCGCCAATTCAGATATTGCACAACACCACGACTTCCTCAGAGAACAAATCCATAGCGACAAAATGTTTCATTGACGTTCAGGAGAATTCCTTTGCTCAAATAGTTGAAATATTTATAGGTGCTGACGAGCAAAACTATTGGCGCCATCATGTAACAGAAGCTATCGTGAGCGAGAATGCTGTACTTGAAATATATCAAATACAGGAGGAAGGTAAAAAAGCTATTCACACAGCCGATACGCACGTTGATGTTGGGCAAAGGGCAAATTTCAAACACTACTCCTTGAATTTGGGTGGAAAAATAAGCCGTACAGAAATAAAACCTACTTTAAAAGGCCTTCAGGCAAATGTAGATCTTAGGGGGGCATTTTTAGGACGAAATGGCAATGCTCATGATGTGTTTACTCATATGAAACATCTGTGTCCTGAGGGCACAAGCGATCAGATTTATAGGGGTGTGCTTGATAAAGGGGGTAAGTCATCTTTTCAAGGTAAAGTATACGTGGCTAAGGATGCCCAGCTTACAAATGCAGATCAGTCAAATAAAAATTTAATACTCGATCGTAATGCGGAGGCAAATAGTAAGCCAGAACTTCTTATTTATGCCGATGACGTCAAATGCTCCCACGGTGCGACAGTTGGAGAGCTTGATGCGGACGCACTTTACTATCTCAAGTCACGCGGACTCGATCAAAATGCGGCTACAGCCCTTCTAGTTGAAGCATTTGTGTCGGAAGTTTATGAAGAAATTAAGTTAGAGCCTCTTCGTTCGAAATATCTCGAACTAGCTTTGAATTGGCTTTCTAAGGAGCACAAGAAATGAATACTGGCGGTCTTTATAATTATGACGTTGAAAAAATTCGCAAAGATTTTCCTATTTTTGAACAGGAAGTTTACGGAAAACCGCTGACATTTTTGGATAGTGCGGCAAGCTCTCAAAAGCCAAGAGCAGTTATTGATGAGGTTGCAAACTGTTACGCGAGCGAGTACGCAAACATCCACCGCGGAGGATATTATTTGTCACAAGCGCTTACGTCAAAGTATGAAGTTGCGCGTGAAACCGTGAAAAATTATATTGGCGCTAAGTCGTCTAAGGAAATTATCTTTGTCAGAGGCGCTACAGAGGCAATAAATCTTGTTGCGCAGACCTGGGGGCGTCAAAACCTTGGTCCGAACGACGAAATTATCCTCAGTCGGATGGAGCATCATTCAAATATTGTGCCTTGGCAAATACTGCGGGACGAAAAAAATATCACCATCACCGTAAGCCCTATTGATGATAAAGCAAATTTTCTACTGGAAGATTATGCCCGGCTTTTAAGTGAAAAAACAAAACTGGTAGCTATAACCCATATTTCAAATGCGCTTGGCACCATAACGCCCATAAAAGAAATTATAAAACTAGCGCACAATGTTGGCGCCCTTGTTCTTGTTGACGGCTGCCAGTCGTTACCACACATGGGGATTGACGTAAATGAATTGGATGCGGACTTTTATGTTTTTTCTGGCCATAAAATTTATGGCCCAACGGGTGTTGGCGCCCTTTATGGCAAGCAAGCTCTTCTTGAGAATATGCCTCCATATCAGGGCGGTGGAGATATGATCCGATCCGTTACGTTTGAGAAGACGACATATAATGAATTGCCACATAAATTTGAAGCAGGAACTCCCAATATTGTGGGTGGAATCGGACTGGCTGCCGCAATTGATTATGTGAATACGCTTGGAATTGAAAATATTTGTGATCACGAACAAGAGTTACTAGAATATGCCCTTGAGCAAATTAAGGAAGTGAAGGGCATGGAACTGCGTGGCCAAGCCGACAACATGGCGGGTATGCTATCCTTTACTATGGAGTCAGCGCATCCCCATGATATAGGTACTATTTTGGACCAAGACGGTATTGCCATTCGTGCGGGGCATCACTGCGCCCAGCCAGTTATGGACTTTATGAATATACCAGCAACAGCGCGGGCTTCGTTTGGCCTTTACAACACCACGAATGATATTGACCGTTTGATTAACGGGCTTCATAAAGTAAATAGAATATTCGCGTAAAAAGGAAACATAATATGAGCTTCTTAGATGGATTTTTAATTGAGCAGGCGGAAGAAAAAGGCGGGGATAGCTCTTCTAAATCGACCCCAAACGCTGCCGGGATACCTATTAATGAAGAAGAAAAACAGAAACTTCAAAGCAGTGCTGCGGAAAAAATTCGTGAAATTTATGATCCTGAAATTCCAGTCAATATATACGAACTTGGTTTAATTTATGACATAGATTTAAATGAGTTTGCGGATGTGATCGTGACCATGACATTAACATCACCTAACTGCCCCGTAGCCGAGATTTTACCGGGGGAAGTGGAAATGAAAGTACGCGAGGTTGAGGGCATTGGTGATGTTCACGTGGTTTTAGTTTTTGAGCCGCCCTGGGATATGTCCATGATGAGTGAGGCGGCTCGACTTGAGATGGGGTTTATGTAATTAAAGTTCGCGGATACGCCTGTGAATTTTTCTAAACAATTCAGGAATGTCCTTTAAGTGATTTTTCTCTGCCTCAAGAATAGAGCTAAAAGCCTTCTTTTTGATCGTGATTACGTCTAATTTATGACTTATTCCTTCAGATTTTGATTGCTCATAAAGCATATCTATAAGGCGCTCTGCTCCATTGAGCCGGCCCCAAAGGTAATCATTTTCGCGGTCTTCTCGACTAAAGAAGGCACCAAAGCTTCTCATAGCCGTGCCTTTCAGGGGCATTTCCATAGGATCGGACTTGAGAACAAGGTTGTCATCTGGGCTAATGCGGTTGACAAGAATTTCATTAAGCTCGCCAATTACTTTTGAGCCTGTAATTGAAAATGTAATAACATCCCAAAAAGCAAAACCTAAATAATTTGTGATTAGACTTTGCTGGAAGTTATTTTCCCAAGAACTATTAAGTTGGACAGCGATAACTGCATCAATTTTTTCTCTTACGCTATCTAACCGAATTCTACCTAATAAAAGGTCTAAGATATTTTCCATGACGGGAGTATTTTTATTTAAAAGGGCGGTATTTTTTGAATATTCAAGATTATCCCCAGTAGGCAATGCAGCGACCTTTTTAACAAGCTGTTTTAGGATAACTCTATCAGAGACTTTAATGGCATTAATTATAGCGGGCTTCTTTATTGTTTCTAAAATTTGGTAAAGGGCCATTTTAAAAACATCAAGTTTGTTTACACTATCTGGGTTGTGCGAATACTGATTGTTTAATTCTTGAATAAGAAAGTGTAGCTGTCGTTTCTGATAGTTAAGATCAAAGTTAAGTAAAAATTTTGTCCATGATGGAGTAGAAACTAGGAGGCTTTTTCCCAGCGTATCTCTTAGTACCCATGAGTGCATAATTAAAAAAAAATGTTTTTTTTCATCGCTTTGTGGTTTTAAGTCACATATTTCGGATATTAATTCGGTAAGATATTCAACAGTACCTCGAACTTTTAAGCTTGCATAGGCTTCATAGGAGTAGCTGGATGCCGCGGCTGCATTTGTGTGGCACTGATTACGCCATATTTTTAAATCAGAAGCTTTAGTAATTTTATTAAGCAACTTTGATGTGATGCTGCCAATAAACTTTTCTACGCTTGGTTTTACCGAATTTATGACAGAGCGAATTTTTTCAACCTGCTGATTATGAGCGGCAATATTCTCAAGGTCGTCGCGCATGGGCTCATTCATTGGAATATCTGACATAGCACCTTTTAGTGTAGTAAATATAGTCGGTGGGGTGCCATCAGGCGTGTGCTTAAAGCCCGCAGGCTTGGGGTCTATGAATATGATCCGCCGGCTTACTTCTCTAAATGCAGGCCGGTCATGAATGGCGTGGATGGCTTGATCAAAAGGCTTATTATTAAGTATGCTGCCATCAAGAAAAGATGTGAGCTCTGGATCGGCGCCAGCTTGTTTATATTCTTTAAAGTTTTTAGAAAGAAAGGAAGCCTTCCCTTCCCATGTTTTTCCCTGCTCTTGTAGAAATTCATCAGTTTCACGGAGTTGGGCAGGCGGAAATGCTCCAGGAAAGCATGCGGTTGCTCTTGCCGCAAAGCATAATGATGCAAGCCCACGGTCGTCAAAGTCACTTTCAAACTTTGATAAATTTTTGTTATGAGGCCTTTTAAAATAACTAAATTTTAGATTATGACGATGTTCTGTTTCGGTTGTAACTGGCGGATCATTTAGAAACATAGTTCGTTTGTAACCGTAAAAGTCAGTAAGCGTTACAAAAAGCTCTAATTTGTGACCGCGTGGCAATAGAGACTGATAATTAATAACCCCCATACCCTTAAGTCCATTATAAACAAGACCAAGGAGGTGAGGGCCATCGAATGGCGGCTTTAGGTTCCAATGGTTAAGGAGGCCCGGGAGCTTTTCCTTTACTTTAGTGCTTAAACTACTTTTACCAAGAAATTTACTACTTAAAATACTTATTAGTGGTTTAAAAAAAAGATGGCTCCAGTGGGCAGCATTTTTTTTCGTACCAACAAGACGGCTAACATCGGCCTCGACGAGCCAATGATGTCGAAGGTGATCAAAATTAAGATCATGAGCCACCGCACGTGCAAGGAAAACACTATTCATTCCCCCTGCCGAGGCGCCCGCGATGGTATCAATAATAATCCTCAGGTCTAGTTCTGGTAGAAAGCTTTTTAAAACATCATAATATACAAGCTCCGTGTCTGGAATATCGGTGATATCTTTATTGGGGTAGAGGTATTTATTTCTTGTTATATCTAGAGGGTCCGGACTGGCGTGGATTGCTTTAGACGCTCTGGCTAACTTTAGTATTTCTTTACTAACGCCATGGATATAAATCGCGAGAGAGACGCCACCAAAACACACCAGTGCTAATCGCAGCTCTTTTTCTTTCACGGGTTTTTATCCGCGGGCGCGCACGGGGGGTAGTTTTTAAAGGGTGATACTATTAGTTCTGTTAAGCTTAAGGAGCGCGCAAAGCCAAATTCGCTGAGCCCCTGCTGCATGACGTCATAATTTAAAGTTGGTTTATCAATATATGTGCCAAAGATCTTATCCCAAAAAATCAGATTAAAGCCAAAATTACCCTTGGTCTCTTGGACTACCTCCGAATGATGTATCCAGTGAATTTCTGGCGTAACAATAATTTTTCTCAAGATGGTTTCGAATGGGCGAGAAAGTTTTAAATTACTATGGTTAAATAAAGCTAGGCCATTAAGGAGTATTTCAAAAACAATCACAGCCTCAACAGATATTCCAAGCATTAGAATGAAGCCCATTTTAAATAACATAGAAAAAATAATTTCAATGGGATGGAACCTAACGGCCGAGGATACATCTAGGCTTATCTCCGAATGGTGCATACGGTGTAGTCGCCAAAGTATTGGAACTTTATGCATAAGCACGTGTTGGCCATACATCAAAAAATCAAGAAGAAAAAGAGCTAAGCCAAACTCAAGCCAAAAATTTAAATTTAAAGCGTTAAACAGACCTACACCAGTTTTAGCTGATAGCTCAGCAACGCCAACGGCGAGTAAAGGAAATAAATACTTTAGCGTTAAATTATCTAGAAGGACAATTGAGAGATTGGTAAACCATTGAGAGGGTCGGCCCATTTGTCGCTTGGCAAGGGGGGCTATCAGCTCTGCTCCACCTAATATCAGCAAAAGGCTTATAAAGACACTTACGCGAATGGCTTGTTCATTTTCAATTAAAAAGTCCATAGATGATTATACTCTCTAAAAATCTGAAGCAATACCATTATTTTCCCAGTCTCCAAAACGGACAGGATCAAGCCCCTCGCGGCCGCCAAGCTCCTTGGGCGCTTTCTTTTTCTTTTCCTCGTGAGCGGAAGGCTTTTCAGAGATTTTTTCTGATGCAATTATTTTTTTTTTCATTCTGAAACTCCAATATATGACCTCAATTAAGATCAAATTAATTATTAAACACAAGTATACACCAACACTCCACGAAAAGAAATCTACTCCTTGGCAAAAGTTTATCCCTGTGCTAATGCGACACAATGGGTTAGGATATATTTATGGAAAACGATAATAAAAGCAGAGAAGCGGCGTTTTTAGTTATTAAGAAGGTACTTGATGAAGGGGAAACCTTGGATGGGTCAATTGAAAGGTTCTGTCGAGAAATATCTGTTCAAGACAGAGCCTTTATTCGTCACTTGACCACAACCGCAATAAGGCGCCTCGGTCAAATTGACCGTATCATAAATCACTGTACAAAAAAGAAACTTGGAAATACGCAGATGCAAGTCCGCCATGTTTTAAGATTAGGGCTTGTTCAGCTTCTCTACAGTGAAGTTCCCGCTCATGCCGCAGTAAATACATCAATCATCCTTCTAGAGAAGCGGGTGCCAAAAAACCTACATTATTTGAAGAATACTGTTAATGCCGTACTCCGGAGAGTTGACCGTGAGCGTGAAGAGCTAGAAAAGAAATATAGCAATACGAGATTAAATTTTCCACCATGGTTACTTAAAAGCTGGGATGAATATTATGGGTCAGCAGTGGTGAAACAAATTTTATCTACTCTTTTAACCGAAGCACCGCTAGATATTAGCCTAAAGCCACACTGCGATCAAAAGGAGTGGGCAAAGCGACTGGGCGGAAAAGCAGTGCTGGGCGGTAGCATCAGAATTTCAAAGGCAGGGAAAATCTCTGAGCTAGATGGTTATAACGATGGCGTATGGTGGGTACAGGATGTTGCTGCGCGAATTCCTTCTACGCTCCTTGGTGCTAGTGGTGGAAGTGATGTCCTTGACCTTTGTGCTGCACCAGGAGGTAAGGCGGCGCAATCAGCCGCCGCGGGCAATAAGGTTACGGCAGTAGATTTTTCTGAAAGACGCCTCAGCCGACTTAAAGAAAATATGGCAAGGCTTGACCTTAGTGTTGACGTGGTAATGTCAGATGTTTTGTTGTATAAGCCAAAGAAACGTTATGATTTTATATTACTTGATGCTCCCTGTTCATCAACAGGGACTATTCGCCGTCACCCCGAAATACTTCACACTCGAACAAAGAGGGACGTTGATGATCTAGTGGTGCTTCAGGCTAAAATGTTAAATCACGCGGCTTCATTACTTAATAAAGGTGGTGTATTGGTGTATTCGGTCTGTTCGATGCAACAAGAGGAAGGGCCAGATCAGATTAAAGCTTTACTGGAGCGGCATCGATCGCTAAAACGAAAAGAGATCAGAGCGAAAGAACTCGAAGGCTTGGAGCAGGCGATCCTTGATAGCGGTGATGTTCAAACGTTGGGTCACCATATGAGTGAGGGCATCGACAGCTTTTTCATTTCACGGTTGGTTAAAAGTTAAGGATAATAGAATGGCTTCAAATATAAAAATAGCACCGTCAATATTATCTGCTGATTTTGCAAAGCTTGGACAGGAAGTTGCTGCAATTACTGAGGCGGGTGCAGACTACATTCATGTTGATGTGATGGATGGACATTTTGTTCCTAACATCACCATTGGCCCGGAAGTAGTTAAGGCTATTCGTCCCCATAGTAAGAAAATATTTGATGTTCATCTGATGATTGCACCTGTAGATCCTTATATTGAAGCGTTTGCGAAAGCTGGAGCTGATATCATAACTATCCATGCCGAGGCAACGCCACATTTCCATCGTACCTTACAATTTATCAGATCCCTCGGCAAGAAAGCGGGTATTTCTATTAATCCCGCAACTCCAGTCAGCGTTCTTGAAAATATCATGGATCTAGTTGACTTGATTTTAATTATGAGTGTTAATCCTGGCTTTGGGGGGCAGAAATTTATACCAACCTCATTAGATAAAATAAGGTCAGTTAGAAAAATGATTGAAAATGAAGGTAGACAAATTGACCTTCAGGTTGATGGCGGCATCAACATGGTCACTGCCAAGAGCGCGATTGAGGCTGGGGCCGATGTGCTAGTTGCAGGCACTGCTACATTTGTTGGGGGACCCGAAAGTTATTCAAAGAATATTAAAGCGCTTCGGGGCGACTAAAACAATTTCATTTTACCACAGCAATTATTATGATTTTCGGCGAGAGCTATGTTAAGATTATTGAATGAAAAATGGTCGTAATGGAGAAAAGTATATATGGCTCATCTGCGCCGAAAATCTGTTTCTTCGCCCCCAGGGAAGATTAAAACCTCTATAGCGAAAGTTATTAGCAGGACTAAACATAATAGTTTTTATCATAAATTAAGCCTACGGGGGGATAATCCATTATATCTCCTGGGGACACCTAAAGTTATTTGGGAAGGCTCACCCTCTGCTGGAGCTGAATTGGCCACCGGGAAATTTATTGCCGATGGCCATATCCTTGAGAACCCAGAAAACAATCAAAACTTGTGGTTGGGTGGCGACGTTTGGCAGGCGACAAACCTTAATAATAATTGGCTTGAGTATCTTCATTCTTTTCGCTGGTTGATAGATTTGTACCATGCAGAAAATGAAGATGGTGCTAAAAAACGCGGACAAGAATTAGTTGCCGCATGGATTGAGCAAAATACTCGGTGGCGAGAAATTTCTTGGCGCGCCGATGTCGTTGGAGAGAGAAATACTAACTGGCTTATATATGCACCTCTTATTTTGGACACGGAAGACCTCACTTATAGGCGGCGTGTTCTTGATATGATTGCGCGTCAGGCTCGTTACTTGATGAACATATCAACTAATGCATGGGTAATTCCAAATAATCTTAAAGCAATTATAGGCCTTATTCTTTCTGGGCTTTTTGTGCCAGGCGGCGAAGGCTGGCTGAAAGAGGGCTGTTCGCTTTTAAAGGTGGCCGTTGAAAAGGAAGTGTTTATCGATAGCAGCCTTAGAAGCGAGGCGCCACAAAAGTTACTTCAGTTGTATTTAAGTTTTGTTTTACTCGGGGAGGCCTTTAAGCAGGCAGGTCGAGAGGAGCCTGAAGAGGTTTTGGGTGCAATTTTGCGGATTGAAATAAATCTTAAAAATATAATTCATGGCGATGGAAAATTAGCCCTTTTTAATGGTGCGGGGATACAGGGCGGCAAAGATATTCGCTTGGCTCTATTAAAGATTAGCCAGAAAAGCAATAAGCTAGAGAGACCAGAACAGAGCGGCCTTGCTAGGATAGAAAAAAGTAAAAGTTTGATTATTATGGATGTTGGGCCTCCTCCTGAATTGAATATGAGCGCAGCTAGCCATTGCGGGACACACGCTTTCGAAATGAGCCGGGGTCGTGAACGGCTCATAGTAAATTGTGGGGGGGCGCCTTTTATTAATGAAGATGGCGCTAGTCTAATAGCAACGAATTTAAGAGGGTCCGAAGCCCATTCAACACTAGTTTTAAATAATCAAAACAGTAGCGAAATACGCGAAGACGGATTAATCGGCCTCGGAGTAACAAAGGTGAGCAGTCGAATGATTGAAGGGCGTGGCAAAGTGCTAATTGAATCCGAACATGATGGATATGTTTTGTCGTGCGGGTATCTGCATAAACGCCTTATTTATGTCAGTGAAACTGGTGAAAGTATCCGCGGAGAGGATATTATAGAACACAATAAAATAAGTAAAAGTATTGAAGTAGTGCCATTTAATATCAGGTTCCATTTACATCCCAATGTTTCGGTAACGCAAAGTGACCGGGAAGATATGCTCTGCCTCCGCTTGGAGAATGGTGAGGAGTGGTATTTTAGATGTCGTGGCGCAGAAAGATCCCTTAAAAGCAGTATTTATTTTGGCGAAGAAGAGAAGGGCACTGCTACTAAACAAATTGTATTATCAGGTAAAACGGGTGGCCCTATTACGACTGTATTGTGGTCGCTTCAACTTAAATGACGAAGAGCTATTTGAACTTGCACAAAGAGAAAAAATATATTACCACGCTAAGGAAAGAATAGTAATTTTGAGATATAGCATAAAAGAGAAAATCTATGATCGATAAAACGTTAACACCAATAAAACGGGCGTTACTTTCAGTGTCAGATAAAACGGGGCTTGTTGAGTTTGGAAAATTCTTGAGTGAACAAGGGGTTGAGATTTTATCTACGGGAGGCTCGGCAAAAACACTTGCGGATGCCGGAGTTCCGGTTAAAGAAGTGGCCGAGCACACTCGCTTTCCTGAAATGATGGACGGACGGGTGAAAACACTGCATCCAAAGATCCATGGAGGACTTCTAGCACTTCGTGATAATGATGATCATCTTAATTCAATGGACGCTCACGATATTAAGCCTATTGATCTGCTGGTAGTTAACCTTTATCCGTTTGAGGAAACGGTGGAAAGGGGAGCCAATTTTGCGACCTGTATAGAAAATATAGATATTGGCGGCCCAGCGATGATTAGAAGTGCCGCTAAAAACCATGCCTTTGTTACTGTGGTCGTTGAGGCCGAAGACTACGAGGATGTCATGGTATCGATTAAAGAGAATAATGGAACAACGACGGCAAAATTACGTAAAAATTTAGCCGCGAAAGCGTTCGCTCGTACAGGATCTTATGACGCGGCTATTGCTAGTTGGTTCGCTGTCGAACTAGGGAATAATTATCCAGATCGTATTAATATTACCGCAACAAAACAACAATCACTGAGGTACGGTGAGAACCCCCACCAGGACGCGGCTTTTTATGTTAGCCGCAGCTCGAACCCTAGAAAAGGGGTCGCTACAGCCAGACAAGTTCAGGGAAAAGAACTGAGTTACAATAATTTAAATGATACGGATGCAGCATTTGAGCTGGTAAGTGAATTTGATCCTGCTGATGGACCCGCAGTGGCCATTATAAAGCATGCTAATCCTTGTGGTGTAGCTCGTGGGGCGA
>JABGYD010000010.1 GCA_018675425.1 Kordiimonadaceae bacterium | reverse complement strand
TCTTTAATGAACCAAAGTATGCAAATACTCCAGCTCAGAGCCCTGAAATATAAACAACGTAATGCTTAAAACAAACATCCGCTGCCTACATTTCTCTTTCTATCTAACAATGTCAAAGAACAAAAAAATTTCACCACAAAACAAACAGTAACAATAAGATGTACTAACATTTTATTAGGCCATCTGCATCGGCACTGTGTTGCCGTGTTGGTGAAGGCGGTTTATAGGTGGGTCTAACACGGTTGTAAACCCCTTATTTTATCTTAATTGATCTTTTTTTTGAAAAGGGCACAGAGCCGTGTCTTGTCAACTATATATTTGGTTAATTTTCAACCCCTAAAGGTCAACATTAACCGTTTTTATTTTGATACCATTTCCCGCAAGGCCTCTGAGCCATAACTTCGCCTCAACAACATCATCTGGTGCAGCTTGGACGCCTGGGCTAAGTCTTCCTTCCATAAGCGCATTCACTGCTTGGGCAACGGTGTATGATACCGTTGAAGCCATTGCAGATTGCCATCCATTTCCTTTCTCATCAAGAGTAAGCGAACCTTTCCAAGTTTCTCCAGAAACTGAAGTTGAAGTCAGAGCAACATATAAAAGTACTCTATCTTGCTCACCTTTATTATATTGATGCTCTTTCCAAAGTTTATCGGATAGCAAACCAAGGTCATCGGATGAAATATTTACGAGAGCCGAAAAAATATCTTTCCAAGCATGTTTCCATCCAGCCTTTCTCAACGTCCCGCGGACAAATGTCCGAAGGTTACTCTCACTATCAAGGCCGTATTCCGCAATAAAAGGCAGGCTATTTCGGTTAGCATATGCCTCAAACACCTCATTGTGAATGGAAAATTCAGAAACTGCCTCCCAAGCAGTTGGAGTTTCAGTCTCTTTGCCGTTTTTAATAAATTGAGCCGGATTAGTCAGAGCGCTAAGTACACCAAGCGGGGTCCAACTAAATTTATAGGTAAATGGTGTCTCCTCCACTGGGAATCCACCACAATAAGAAACAAAATCAAGCTTATTGCCTTGATCTAATACGTTAGCTTTTCGAGCTTCATCAATTAAAACATGAGTAAGTAGGTGGTCTATACCAGGATCAAGACCAACCTCATTAACTAAGGAAAGGCCTTTTGCTGAGGCAACACCATTAAGGTTTCTCATTTCCTCATTGATATAACTCGACGTCACAAGATGACAATTTTCATCAATAGCAATATTTGCAACCTGAATATGTAATGTGGCAGGTAACATTGAGATGATAATATCACCAGCTCTCAAAGCATTACGGAAAATTTCAACAGAATTATTATCTTCAAGGGCCAAACTATGGACATTTAAAGTGGCTCCTTCATTAACCTTACTTAAAAGTTTTCTAGGTCGATTAATCTCACTACTCCAAACATTAGCTTCACCCCATTTGTTTACAAGTGAAATAAGTCCTGGCCCAGATGCAAGACCAGCACCAAGCCAATGAATTGCTGGTTTATTAGAAGGCATAAAAATTCCTCTTTAACTATTTTTCATTCGTGTTATTGCATCATCAAAGCTAGCCTTGGCAGAACGCCATGGCTGCTCATTATTTCTATTATTGAGTACTTTAAGATGTGGGAGCATCAATTCTGCAAACTCCTCACTGCTTTCACGAGGTAAAAGAGAGGGAAGGTTATCAATAGCTATAAGATCAACAGATTTAGCATTTTCACCAGCTACCTTAATATAAGGCTTATCCCAGGAAGTTGGCTCACTATATATTGGCATTGGATTAAAATCACTAAAAGGATCGCAACCTACATCCGCAATAATAGAAAGACGAGTACCCGTTAAGATATCCTGTTTACGAATAAAAGGTGAGCCTTTGCTTTTGATAAAAGCACAATTTATCATAATGTCATGGTCCGAAACTACATGTCTGTCTATATCAATGGTATCTTCCCAATCCCAGCGTGTAATACTTGCGCCATGGCGCTCGTATATATCAGCTGCTCCGCTCCCACAGCGACCCCCAGCGCCAATGATTAGCACCCTAGGTTTTTCAACTCCTTTGCTAAGCTTGTCGATAGCCTTATCAAGAAGGTCAGCATTTTCAAATGGCACAAGTGAGTTGTCAAGAAACTTAGCCCCTCCCTGATGAATACTATTCCAATGGAGCAAGGTAAGTGCTGCGCCCATGTAGCCAGCACGGTAGCCGAAAGCAACATAACGCATACCGTCTTTCTTAGTCATATACTCAATGTCCAGAAGATCTGCACCACCCTTAACAAAGCGATTTAACATTTTTTTCCACCCGGCTTGTTCTTTATAAGCGTGAGCAAACAATATATGTGTGTTTTTAATTAAAGCAGGTTCATCTGGCAGCTCTTTTAAGCCAAGAATAAGCGCATCTGATGGCGGGCTCACCCACCTTCCCGCATCAACCATTTCACAACCCACAGCCTCATATTCATAATCATCAATAATGCGGTTTTTAGAACGCTCAACTACAACATTATAACCTATTTCAAGCAACTCTTTTGCACCAGAAGCTAAAAGGGGTGTTCTCCGTTCGGTTGAACGGAATTCACTTCGTAGCCAAATGGTCTTTATTTCAACATTATTTGTCATCAACTTAATCCAAAAGGTATATAATATATTTAAAATATTGTCTTAACCAATAAAGTTAATTTAGACGCCTGTAAAGTCTAGTAAAAGAAAATCATGAAGCATTTAAGTAACCTCTGCTTGCTTAAATTCAAATAATAGGAATTTGCCTTTAATAGCAACTGAGTATATAATCTGGCATAAAGTATATTATCATAATCTAAATGGGGCACTCTATGATTATTGGGAAAAAAAAATCTTCTAAGCTTGCAAGCTTAGTATTATGGCTATCAGTAATTGCTGGACTTCTAGTTTTATTAATGTTGTTTGGGGCGGCAATGGGGTTATGGGAACCCATCGATGGTTTTAGGTATTATCGTACCTGGTTCAAAAGTATTGGCTTTACAGTTTGTGGGATTTCCATACTGTGCTTGATTTTTCTGATAACTCAAAGGAGGTTAGCTGGAAAAAAGAAAGCTATATTATCGCTATTAATAGGACTTGCAATTTTATGGCCTATGATTTCATCAGTCGTTGGTGAAAGTATCAGTTATCCGCCAATTCATGATATATCAACAGATACCATTAATCCGCCACAATTTTTAACTCTTAAAGAAGATCGCGATGGCGCTCGGAATACACTTGTTTACGGCGGACCTAAAATAGCGGCCCAACAAATTGAAGCCTTCCCAGACATTATACCAATCATTAGCACGCTGAGCCCTGATGATGCTTATAGTAAAGCACTCTCTGTTGGAAAAACTATGGGCTGGAAAATTATTGGAGAAGATCCCGCCGTTCGACGCTATGAGGGAACTGCAAAAACACCATTTTTTAAATTTGTTGATGATACTGTTGTGGTGGTTTCTGAAACACCAACTGGTAGCCGTATAGATATAAGAAGCGTATCGCGCATTGGACGTGGTGATATTGGTGTTAACGCAAAACGAATTCGAGAATTTATAAATATTTTTAATCAATAAACTCGCCGTCGGATCCATCAGACTAAAATTATCGGAAACATTGCTTTATCTAACGACGATTACTATGAACTATTTTATTCGTAAAAGGGTATACGTAATCTTTTAACCAACCGCAGCTTAGATAATAATTGTAAAATTTTAAAATTATACCTTGTTTTTGCCTTAAAAAAGGGTGAAAACAATTTATGGACACGTTTATTTTCAAATCAGCAGACTATAACTCTGAAGCCCAGATTATCACGCTTGGCTATGCCTATAACGGTGGTCCATCATTTTCAGAAATAGTTCATTTCCCTGGTGCAAAAAAAAACCTGAATAACGCAGAGACTGGGGCGCTTCATGCAGCTATGCGAGGACTTCATTTGGCTGCAGGGATTAGTTATTACAAGGCATACTGTCCTAAAAATATCCAAATTGAAGATTATGATTTAACAAAAGAAGAGGCAGATTTCTTTTTTAAATTTTATCGCCATGGACTTGGTGAGTTTTCAATAGAAAATAATAGAGATTTAAGGGGAATTATCCGCTTCCCAGTTCAGTCAAACCATCATTTAAAACCAAGTAATATTCAACTTGTAAATAAATGTGTAGTGCCAGTTGGCGGAGGTAAAGATAGTATAGTTTCTATTGAAGCACTGCGTCAAGCAGGACAATCTTTTCGGATGATTGCCATAAATGCTGGAAAACCTATTTTAGATGTAATGGAAATAGCATCATGTGGTAAACCGCAAGACGCTATTCATATTAAACGGCAACTTGATCCCAAATTGTTTGAACTAAATGATGCTGGGGCTATGAACGGTCATGTGCCTATAACTGGTATATTATCCTTCATAATGGCTTGCGGAGCTGTACTGTATGGCTATGACAGTGTGGTTATGTCAAATGAAGGCTCTGCAAACGAGGGTAATATGCAATTTGGCGGAATTGAAGTAAACCATCAATATAGTAAGTCATTAGATTTTGAACTTGATTTTGAAAATTTTATTCAAAAAACTGCCTTAGAAAATTTTAAATATTTTTCTTTGCTACGTCCCCTAAATGAAACTGGAATTGCAGCATTATTTTCTAAACAAAAAAAATATTTCGATGCCTTTAAAAGCTGTAACCGCAATTTTCATTTAGATAAGGGGTTACAAAAATTTGGGTGGTGCTGCAGCTGCCCAAAATGCCAGTTTGTGTTTCTTGTCCTCTCCTTATTTATTAAACGTGAAAAATTAATTTTAATTTTTGGTAAGAACTTGCTTAACGACGAAACACAGGAAGACGGTTTTCGAGAACTGTGCGGCCTAAAGGGCCATAAGCCGTTTGAGTGCGTTGGTGAAGTTGAGGAGTGTCAACAAATTATTACGTCGTTAAGTCTCACCGATTGGGCTGATGATATGCTGGTTCAAAAACTTTCTAGTGAGCTTAATATTGAGGTTATAAAACCAAAAACTTTAAATGAGCGCGCACTATTATTTAAATATGAGCACAATATCCCAAAAGAGTTCCTGGAGTATTTAAATGCATTTATCAGATCTTGAAAATAAAAAAATAGCGATCTGGGGTATGGGACTAGAGGGACAAGCCACACTTTCTTTTTTACAACACCACTTTCCAAAAAAAGATTTCTTGATTATTAATCAGGAATTAGTTGAAGACGTGGATCATTTTATTTTTGAAAAAAACATCGAAGAAAATATGGATAACTTTGATGTAGTAATAAAATCACCCGGCATTAGTTTTTATCATAACATTATTACAAAAATGGAAAAACATGGTATTATTGTTACGTCCGCAACAAACATATGGTTTGCATTGAAAAAAAGTGGCACCGTTATTGCTATAACTGGAAGTAATGGTAAAAGCACCACAAGCGCTCTTCTTCATCACATTCTTAAAGAAACTGATTTAAACGCCCAGCTCGGCGGCAATATAGGCATGCCCCTTCTCTCCTTACCATTGGATGCAGATTATCATGTCGTCGAACTTTCTAGTTATCAAACGTGTGACCTAAAATATGCCCCAGATATTTCTGTAATTCTTAATCTCCATCCCGAACATATTCACTGGCATAAAAGTCACGAGCAATACTATCATGATAAATGTAACCTGCTACGCCGCGGAGCGGATATAAACATAGTCAACGGTTTAGATCCACAGCTAAATAACATTAAAAATGTAATATATTTTAACGACAGCGAACAAATTCATTCAAAAAATAAAACTATATTTGACGGCAATTTTCCTATTGGTGAGACGAAATCTTTTCCCCTTTTAGGAGAACATAATTTAGAAAACCTATGTGCCGCGCTTACTATTGCTAAAAAATTGGAATTAGATCTTGATGAATGTTTAAAAGCTAGTTTTAGCTTCTCTAGTTTGCCCCATCGATTGCAAATCTTAGGGCCTTATAATGGAATAACATATATTAACGACAGTATATCAACAGATCCAGAAGCTACTATCGCTGCGCTCAATGTGCTTTCTGGCAAAACCATAGCCCTGATCATCGGCGGAGAAGATCGCCAGCAAGATTTTAGTAATCTTTGTTCCGTTATCAACCGGATGGATAAGGTAAGCAGCATTTGCATATATGAAACAGGCCCACGGCTCTTTGATCAGATCACCAGTTTTGATAAACACATGGCAATAGACCTTGAACATGCGGTTAATATTGCTAGAGAAAAAGTTAATGGAAGTGGTTATATTCTCCTTTCTCCAGCATCTCCGAGTTATGATGCCTTTAAGGATTTTACTGATCGCGGAAGTCAGTTTATTAAGTTTGCCTTAAATTAAAAAATTAAATAAAACAAAATCAGAAGAACGTGCATTTCTCAAAGTAAATACACTCAAAACTGAATATTACTTTTTATGAAAGAAAGGAAGTTTTGATAAACTTCAGAAAGCGGCCTCTCTTCAGCATGAAGGGCTTTTATCGTGAATTTTATTGGGGGTTGAAACCCTTTAAATTTCAGGTTGCCAGGACCTTCGGATTTAGCAGTTAAACTATCAACTATTGCAATTCCACTACCAAACCCCACCATATTGCGAGCAACAAAATAAGTTTGAGCAATAATTTTTGAGTTAAAATTGCTGCTTTCCCCGATCATACGTTCACTAAGAATATCACCAAGTGGGCCACTCGATTCTATGCTGACAAAATCAAAACCCTCTAAATCACTTAGTTTAAGACGATCTGGGAAATTATCAAACTCGTTATTCTGATATATACATACTAATTCACCTTCACCAATAGGAATTTCCTTTATACCTTCGCGACGGGGCGGGTTAAGAGCAAATCCAAGATCTTTTTCATAATCTAATATAGATTTTACCATATTATTAAAGTGGTCAGTTTGATAAATAAATTGAGTTTCTTTAAATTTAGCTCTGTACTGTTGTATCACCTTGGGCAGTACCTCAAGACCGAGAGCAGCAACTGAAACAATCCTAAATTTTCCAGCATCCCAATTTTTTAGGTTATCAACAGTATTTTGTAATTTTACAATCTGACGAAAGATATTTTTAGTTTCTTTATAGAGTACATTAGCTTCACTGCTAGCAATGAGGCGGCCGCGGCTACGCTGAAACAACAAAAAACCAAGTTTATCTTCTGTATGTTTAAGTATCTTACTCACTGTTGGTTGAGCAATATTAAGAGAGCGTGCAGCTCCGGATATGGAGCCAATAACATAAACTTCGTTGAAAATTTCTATTTGTCTTAGTTTCATAGCCTTAATGTATCAAAATTCATAGCTTATAGCTATATAATAAGCTAATTATTTCATAAGCTTTTTATATAAAATTAAGTAATATAGACCACAGACAAAATGGAGATAAAAATTGACCGTTAAAAAAGCTAACCAAAAAGAACTATTTAAGGCGCCTTATCAACTTTTCTTAGGCTGTGATGATAACGAACTCGCAATAAAAACCTCGCGTGGCATAGCTCAATGGAACCCGGATGTTTGTGTCGCCGAATTTGCTGGCGAAAAAAGTACATTATCTGTTGGTTTACCTAAAAATTCTATTAAAGAAGCAGCAAAAATTGGAGCTAAAACTTTTGTCATAGGACTTGCTAATGCCGGCGGTATTGTTGATCCAGATTGGGAACCTTACATATTAGAAGCAATAGAAAATGGTATGGACATCGCCAGCGGGCTTCATCGCAGACTTGATGAAATTCCATCTATCAAGGAAGCGGCAATAAAGCATCAAGTAACGCTTCATGATGTGCGCCATGGCTATACCGACCTTAAAACTGGTACCGGAATTAAGCGTAGTGGAAAGCGCATTCTTTCTGTAGGTACAGATTGTTCAGTTGGTAAAATGTTTACAACTCTTTCCATCACCCAGGAAATGAAAAAAGCAGGATTTGATGCTGAATTTAAAGCGACCGGACAAACCGGGGTAATGATCACTGGTTCAGGCATTTGCATCGACGCCGTTGTTGCTGACTTTATATCCGGCGGGATTGAGGAACTTTCGCCAGATAATGGCGATGATCATTGGGATATCATTGAGGGTCAAGGTTCACTTTATAATCCAGCCTTTGCTGGTGTCAGCCTAGGTCTTCTGCATGGTGCACAAGCCGATATTGTCATAATGTGCCACGAAGCCGACCGCCCTTACATCAAGGGAATGCCACACATGGATATGCCAGAGATGAATGACTGCATTAAACTTAATTTAAAGCACGCCAGCCTAACCAATCCAAAAGCAAGACTAGGTGGTATTTCCTTAAACTGTCGAAATGTTAGTGTTAAAGAAGGCGCTAAACAGCGCAATGCCCTTCAAGAAAAATTTGGTGTTCCATGCTTTGATCCAATGATTACAGGTTCTGGTTTATTTGTGGAGACGTTAAAATGAGAAATTTTAAATTTAAAGCTGAAAAATTTAAACTCCACACACCTTTCGTAATTTCGCGTGGGGCTAGAGTTGACACTACAGTTATTGTCGTTGAAATATTTGAAAATGGTCATAAAGGTTGGGGTGAGAGTTGCCCTACGCCGCACTACAATGAGAGTGTTGAAAGTGTAATGGGGCAAATAAAAAAAATTAGCCCAAAAATAAAAGCAGGGTTAAGTCGCAATGATTTACAAACTATAATGCCTGCCGGGGCAGCAAGGAATGCGATTGACTGTGCGCTTTGGGACTTAGAGGCCAAGCAAACTGGTGAAAATATTGCGGAACTTATGGGTCACCATTGGCCAGATAACCTTCAATCAGTAGAAACTATTAGTATTGGCAGTGCAGACAAAATGGGTAAAAAAGCCGCAACACTTGCTAAATTTTCTAACATTAAAGTAAAAATGAATGCTGAAGATATTGAAGCGCGGATTATGGCAGTTCATAAAAATGCACCTAATGCGCGATTGATTATTGACGCTAATGAAAGTTGGAATTTGGATATTATTAAACGTGTGGCAGAAATGATAAAGGACAATGGAGTTGTGATGCTTGAACAACCCTTGCCACCAAAAGATGACGAACTACTTCGCGGAATAAATGCTCCCCTGCCCCTCGGAGCAGATGAAAGTTGCCACGTAGCCGCAGATCTCTCTCACCTCGAGGGTATTTATGATCTAGTTAATATTAAACTCGATAAAACGGGTGGCCTTACCGAAGCGAAAAAGCTTCTTGATCAAGCGAAGAAATTAGACTTTGATATTATGGTTGGTTGTATGGTTGGTACATCACTCTCAATGGCAGCAGGTATGTTTATTGCTACTGAAGCAAGTTTCGTAGATCTTGATGCTCCAACCATGCTAAGTACGGATCGCAAGTATCCACTTAGTATAGTTGACGGAAAAATGAGCCCTCTTAATCCAAATTTGTTTGGTGGTACATCATAAAACTAGGAAGATTTTCTATTGAATTTTTTACAATAAAAGCGGTTATAATTACAAATACAAGACCAATCTAAAGGCTATAAAATGTTAATAAAATAGCTACAACCAGCATAGTAAACCGGTCACCATTTAAACTAACCATTTTGAGAGCTAATTTACAACAAGCTATACTTGTCAGCAATAATGTTAGCATGAGAGCTATTGGCATAAAAGGTTTCAAAAAAGTAATTAGTGGCAATATTAGAAATACAACTGGAATGCCATAATAGTAAAAGGCAGATATTCCACTCATCAGGCTTTCAAGCTTTTCTTTACCCTGCGCCCAACGACCCACTATTATTACTTGAGCTCCAGACCACAGCACACCTTGCGTTGGAAAAAATGGTGCAAATAATGCCATTATAAAATTTCGTATGGATATTGCATAGTGAATGCGACTAAAATTAATATCAATAGGATCGTCCGGACGATATTTTTGATTATCTTCAATGAGTGATTTACCGGTAATAAGGTCACTAAATAAAATCAAATAGGTGACAAGTGCCAGAGGAATACCTTTTATATAATATTCCAGAGGAGGAAAACCGATAGAAAATGGTGATACTTTTTTCATCAAATCAGCCATAGGAGGATTAAGAAATCCATTTTTAATATCAAATATAATTTCTCCACTAAGTCCGCCAAATACTCCTACCATAACAAAAGCAGGCAATAATCCAAAAGAGGCTATCGTTATCAATGATTGGGGAAAAAATTTAAACTTCTTAAGGTTTGGAAGGCACATAATTATCAGACAAACCATAATCGCTGTAATATAGGAGACTGGCATCGCTTTGAAATTAGAAATATCATCATAAAAAATTGCCTTGAAAGCAGAAAATGACGCACCAAGAATAATTCCGGCCTTGACCCCAATGGGGAGCAAGCCGGACAACCTTTGTCCTAAGCCTGTCATCGCCATCAAAAACATTAAAACCCCAAAATCTAAAGAAAGAGCCGTCATCATCTGAAAACGTTCAACGGGCGTATTATAATTGTTAATAACAAGGGCAAGAACCAATGGCAGAGCCGGCGTTATCCAACCGGCAGCAAATGGCACACCAAATATAAGTGTATTTGAGGTAACAAGCAACATGTGGATCATGGCGATAGTTACTGCTTCTTCAAAAGTTAATCCGAAAAAAGACGTTAGGATTGGTATCAGCGCAAGCCCCGTCGAGAGTGAAATAACAAGTCCTTGCAATAATAAAGACCACTCAATTCGCATATGAATGAATGGAAAGTACGCTGTAAATATTAACCATTTAAAACCAGATTTTTTCATTACTTATTCATATAGGTGAACTGTTGGTGAAGAAAGACAAATTAACTTGTTATGATTTACCCAGACCTTGTGATTATCAAATAGTTGTGAAATAATACAAATTCTCTATCATTTGAACGAGGCCTATTATGAAAATTTTTAAAATTATTACTATTAGCTTTTTAATATCAGCCACAGGACATACCCAAGATAATATAAAGGTATTAGCATTTTCACAAGTAGAGCCGGGTATTTATCATCACTTATCAAATCTTAATGGAATTGCTCTTATCGAAAGACTTGGTAAAAAACGTGGATGGGATGTTGATGTGACACATGACAGTGGCACTTTCAATGATGCAAGGTTGGCACAATACGATGTAGTTGCATTTATTAACACCACTGGAAATATTTTAAATAAGACACAACAATTTGCATTTGAAAGATACATACAAAATGGGGGCGGTTACTTAGGAACCCATTCAGCAGCTGATACCGAGCATGACTGGGAGTGGTATGGAAAAATGCTTGGAGGCTATTTTAAAAGCCATCCAGATGTCAATCAACTAGCATCAGTAAACCTTGAAAACAATAAACACCCGGCAAATATCTTAATGAGTGAAACAGTAGATATATTAGAGGAATGGTATAACTACAGTGCTAATGTCCGGAAAAAATCAGGGTTTACAGTACTGATGACAGTAGATGAAAGTACCTACACTGGCGGAGAGATGGGTGACGATCATCCAATTACTTGGGCCCATGAGTATAATGGTGGACGGGCGTTCTACACGGGGTTCGGTCATTTTTTTCAAAAGGATCATCCCTTTCTTGCCAACATAATAGCAGGCGGAATTGAATGGGCCGCTGGTAAATAAATGAATACAAAGATCCATTTATGCTGTTTGTTATTGATAAATAATATACTTAATTTAGGAATATAAGAAATGTTCACATATAATAAACATAATATTGGGGGAAACATTACCAAGAAAGACGAAAGATATATTTTAAAAGATAATACAAATTTAAATAATTTAATCCTTTCAAATACGAAGTTATACATTCGGGAGAGAAAACATCAGGACATGTCTATCCTGGCCAAGAAGAAATTTATTTCTTTGTCTCTGGCTCTGGCTCTGGCTCAATGATTGTTGGCGACGAAGTATTTAAAGTAACAACTGATGACATTATTTTAATTCCAGATGGTAACTTTCAACAAGTGATTAATACTAATGCACATGAACCTCTAGTATTCAATTGCGTATTTGATGGTATAAGAAATCATTAATAAAGAAAGTCTGAGAGTTAAACTTTTTTATCCCTATCATTAAAGCTAATTGCAAATAAGAATGAAACTATCAACGCAATCAAACAAGGGGTCATCCAAATAGCGGACCAATTCTTTACGCCGTCAGTAGTAAAAGCATCAACAACGTTTCCTGATAGGCTAGTACCTAGCGCCAGGCCAACGCCATATGTTAAAAAAGCTATAAACCCCTGCGCGCTAGAACGAATTGACGGGTCAGCCTTTTTATCGACGTACACTTGGCCAGTAACAAAAAAGAAATCATAGCATACCCCATGAAGCAGTATACCAAGATATAAAAGCGAAACCATGCTGCCCATATCGCCAACTGCAAATAAAACGTATCTAAACGCCCACGCAAGCATACCAACAAGCAACATCCATTTTACACCTAACCGGCGAAAGAAAAATGGCATCAACAACATAAATCCAACTTCAGACACTTGACCAAGTGTCATTTTTGCAGCCACCGCTGTCATACCAATCTCGTTAAGGTAAAGGTTTGCAAAAGCGTAATAAAAAGCAAGTGGAATAGAAATAAGTAATGAACACACTGAAAATATTGCAAATGACTTATCTTTTAATAATGCAAAAGCTTCAAAACCAAAAATATCCCCTAAGTTAACCTTTTTCCCTTTACTTCTTGGAGGTGTATTAGGAAGTGTAAAGCAGTAGGCTCCTAAAATAATAGACCCCAATGCTGCCATTTTCATAGGAAGTGACGTAGCTTCAACATTTTCAATTTGAGTACCAAGCACAAATGTGATCAATAAACCTGCGAATATCCAGCCTATAGTTCCCCATACGCGAATTTTTGGAAACTGTTTATCAGGTGCCGTCATCTGATTAAAACAAACCGCGTTTGATAATGCAATTGTAGGCATATAACAGGCATTATAGAATAACAACCCAAAGGTAATAGCACCCACCCCTTCAAGACCAGATACATAGTATAGAACAGCCCCGCCTATTAAATGTAAAATAGCCATCATTCGGTCAGCAGAAAAAAACCGGTCAGCAACCAACCCTATAAAAAGAGGCGAAATTATTGCTGCTATATTATTAGTAAGATAGGCCGTACCAATTTCAGCACCGCTGAAACCAATATTGGAAAGATAAAATCCAAGAGTAACAAACCAGGAACCCCAAACAAAAATCTGCAAAAACATCATTATGCTTAGTTGACTATAAATTTTCCGGTTCATTTATTGCACCTTCTACCATATACTTTAATTATTATTGATATCCGATCTTTGGAAATTTGACTAGAAAAAATTTAATTGGATATAAACAAATGTTTTAACAAAAGGTTAAATTTATGAAGCTGGGAATACAGAGTGCTATACTTGATGGCATGACATTCGAAGAGGTAATTGACTTCGCCGCTGAAAACGACTTCGAGTGCGTTGAAATCATGTGCTGGCCAGTCGCCAAAGCCGAGCGCAAGTATGCTGGTGTTACTCACATTGATGTTGTTGATTTTACTCAAGAAAAGGCCAACTATATAAATGATTACTTAAAAATTCGTGGAGTAGAAATAAGTGCTTTAGGGTATTATCCAAACCTACTCTGTCCTGATCCTAATGAAGCACAGATTTATGTTGATCATCTTAAAAAGGTGATCGAGGCATCAGTTTTGCTTGGTGTTAATATCGTTACTACCTTTATTGGTAATAACTGGCATAAAAATATTGATGATAATTGGCCGCGATTAATTGAAGTTTGGCAACCCCTTCTCGAACATGCCAAATCAAAAAATATAAAAATATCCATTGAAAACTGCGCTATGTTTTTTACAAATGATGAATGGCCAGCCGGTAAAAATATAGCCTATAGTCCAAAAATTTGGCGCAGATTATTTGCAGAATTTTCATGTTACGATCTAGGCCTTAATTATGACCCATCTCACCTAGTATGGATGCAGATGGACTATAAAAAACCTTTGAGTGAATTTAAAGATAGAATATTTCATGCGCACGCAAAAGATGTAAGTGTAGATACTAACAAGCTTGATGATGTTGGTACTATGGCAAATCCGCTTGAATATCATTGTCCACGCATCCCAGGTAGAGGTGATATTGATTGGAAAAGTTATATAAGTAAAATGAAAGACGTTGGTTTTGATGGCGCGCTTTGTATTGAAGTTGAAGACGATGGGTATAAGGATAGTATAGAGATGTGTAAGCAAGCACTTATAGATAGCGCAAACTATTTACGACCATTCATTAAGGGATAACATATGACTGAATATTTTGATGCAATTGTTGTTGGTTCTGGTATTTCAGGCGGTTGGGCGGCTAAAGAACTATGTGAAAAAGGTCTTAAAACACTTATTATAGAGCGAGGCCGTTCCGTTGTTGCAGGCGACTACCCAACCGAGGGGAAAGCGCCTTGGGAGCTTCCTAATCATGGTCGCACACCCCATGATGAGCTAGACCGTGATTACCCAGTTCAACGACAGACAGGAATAAACGAACAACATAAACACTTTTTTGTAAAAGATACAGAGGCGCCATACAGCCAGGAAAGTGGGAAGCCCTTTTCCTGGATTAGGGGACACCAACTGGGTGGAAAATCACTGACTTGGGGTAAAGTAAGCTTACGTCTCAGCGACCTGGATTTTAAAGCAAATAAGAAAGATGGGCACGGCACTGACTGGCCGATTAGATATAAAGATATTGCCCCTTGGTACGATTATGTTGAGAGATTTGCTGGTATTAGCGGCTCACAAGAAGGGCTTCCTCACCTACCTGACGGTATATTTCAGCCTCCTATGGAAATGTCATGTGTTGAACGCCATTTTAAACAAAAAATAGAAAATCATTTTGATGAGCGTAAATTAATTATAAGCCGCACTGCCAATCTTACAAAACCAACTAAAGAACAGCTGGAACTTGGCAGAAGTAAATGCCAATTTAGAAATGAATGTATGCGCGGTTGTTCGTTTGGAGCGTACTTTTCAAGTCAATCTGCAACGCTTCCAGCCGCAGAAAGAACCGGCAATTTAACTATAATAACTGATACCATAGCCCATAGTGTAATATATGACCCAGAAACTAAAAAAGCCTCCGGCATTAACACAATAAATGTTAAAACTAAGATAAAAAAAGAATACAAAGCAAAAGTAGTTTTTTTATGTGCTTCTACTTTAAGTAGTACTCAAATAATGCTTAATTCAACATCTCAAGAGTTTCCAAATGGTATTGCTAACAGCAGCGGTGTTCTAGGTCATTATCTAATGGATCATATATTTCATGCAGGTGCAAAAGGTAAATTAAAAACTCACGAAAGTAGTTATTACAGTGGCCGCCGGCCTAATGGTGTTTATATCCCAAGGTTTCAAAATCTATCAACTAACCACCCAGATTTCATTAGAGGATATGGTTATGAGGGCTGGTCTTCTAGGGAGGGCTGGAGCCGACACACAGACAGTAATGCCTATGGTAAAGATTTCAAAAATAGTTTACAGAAGCCAGGAAGGTGGGAGTTCGAAATTATGGGTTTTGGTGAAATGTTGCCTCAGTTTAAAAACCATGTTCGTCTTGATCCTACAAATTTGGATCCACTCGGTATGCCCCTACTCCACGTATCCTGCGAGCATAGTGATAACGAAAGGGCGATGCAGAAAAATATGAAGGAAGAAGCCGTTGCGATGTTAAAAATTGCTGGTTTACAAGAAGTTGAAGGATATGCTCGAATACGCCCCCCTGGCCTTTGTATCCATGAAATGGGAACCGCTCGTATGGGGCATGATGAAAAAACAAGCGTTCTTAACAAATTTAATCAGACACATGATGTGGACAATCTTTTTGTCACTGATGGTTCTGCTATGACATCAAATGCATGTCAAAATCCATCACTGACTTATATGGCCCTTACAGCACGAGCAGTTGATTATGCCGTTAAGCAGATGCAGCTTGGAAACATATAAAACAGCACCTTTTGTTGATTTTTTATATAAGTGAATAATATATTATTATTTAATCAAAATTTTTTTCACAGGTTTTTGTAAATCTAATTATATACAGCATGAAAATTATATTAAATAATATTGCACGAGCCCTAATTAAAGATTTATAGTTCATATATGAAAATTATAACAATATCTGGAGCAAGTGGCTCTGGCAAAACAACTCTTGCTAACCATATTCATAAATCTACTCCAGGAAGCCTTCTTCTGAGTATTGATCGCTATTATCTCAGTAAAGCAGAGCAAATTAGTAAAAATGGTTTTTTTAATTTTGATGACCCAGCCGCACTTGATGTTGACCTTATTCATACACACCTAGAAGATTTAAAAAATATTGGTCAAGCAGAGGTTCCAATTTATGATTTCACAATTAGCGAAAGAGCTGGTTATGAAAAAGTAATGGCAAATAACGATATAATTATTGACGGGTTATTTGCGGGTGCCTTACTCAGTGAGATCAGTGATTTTGATGTTTTTGTTGATGTTGACCTTGACCTAGCTCTACTTCGAAGAATAGACCGTGATATGAGAGAACGAGATCGGACATTAGAGAGTGTTACAAATCAATATATAAATGACGTTAGGCCAGCATATTTCAAACATATTGAAAACATAAAAAATAAAGCCAATATAGTTATTAAAAACAATACTTCTAAGGAACATTTTTTTAAAGAAATTGCAAAAATATTAACTTTGATGTCCATTGAGCCTACTCTTTGAGCGAAACTGAATATAACCAATTACAAAGACAATATAAACTATAATGAGGATCCAACCCTTAATGTCAATGTCTGAAAAGGCAAGCGCCCCTTGTCCAGCTAATATAAGGATACCAATTACGCTGAATACCTTCAGTGTCTTTTCAGACATTTTCAACTTAGCTGCAGCAAATACTTTTGGCAGCCTTTTAGAGAGTAAAAAGGCGGCAATAAGGGGAAAAATATCATAAATAAAAACCAGCCCACTACCCAACATAATAATATAAGTAAGGTCCCAATCAACTAGAATTGGAGCCGCTCCGATCACGAGTAGTATTGTAAGTAGAATATGTGGAGTATTAAATCTTTTATTAACGACTGCTATACCTTTAGGAAGCCAGCCATCTTCGCATGCTATAAGAACGGATTTAGTTGCCCAAGAGAATGTTGAATTTATACTAGTTGCAAGAGCAAATAGACCAGCTCCCACGATAAAAGCACCATAAACGGGTGCAGGTAAGATCGTTCTTGCAACTTCTGAAAGGGTTTTTCCTGCAGTTTGTTCAATTGGAAGAATACCAACTGCAACAATTGATACAAGAGCAAAGAAACAGGCGGCAATTAATGTACTAAAAACAATAGCCCGCGGTAAATCACGGTGAGGGTTTTTCATTTCACCTCCAAGCTCCGATACATAATACGCACCCCCAGTAGCAAATGACATCACAACGCATGCGAGGGCAAAACCGTACCATCCAGAAGGAAATAGCTTTTCTTTGCTTGTAAAGTTACTGTAATCAACCTCAAATATACCAAAAAATATCAATGTCGATAAACCCACAAGAAGAAAAACAATCATTACTTTCTGAAGTGCTGCTGCCTGACGAATACCAACTAAGTTAACAAAGTAAAAAACAACTAGTATACCAAGGGCTACAAATTTTATATTTTCTTCCAATGCTGGAATTAGAGCCGCTACGTAGTTAGCAAAACCGAGAGCAAATAGGGCAATAAGAATATGGGTTATAAGAAGTAGGGCTAGAAAAAAGAAACCAATTTTATCACCAAGAACACGTTTACAATAGACATAAAGTCCCCCCGTCGCTGGCATCGCTGATCCCATAAAAACTACAGGCATTTGTTTTATTAGAGAAAGCGTAGCAGAAAGGACAAAAGCAAAAGGCACCGCATAAGCGGTGAATTCAATACCTATACCAATAAGTACCATTATACCTGAGCCAATTACCTGACCAAGTGCAATTGAAAAAACGTCCCAAAAACTGAGTGTTTTCTTTAATTTCATATAACTAATCTCATTACATTAGTGCTAGGGCATTATCAAAATCAACAATAATATCATCAACGTCCTCAATTCCAACCGAAACTCGTATCATTCCATTTGAAATTCCCATCTCAAGGCGTTCTTCTTCTGGTATATCGAGAAAAGCCATCAAAGCTGGTATTTGAGTTGTGGTACGGACACCACCAAGACTTGCTGAGAAACAACACAATTCAAGATTATCTAATACTTTTAGAGCACGGTTACCGTCCCCAACGTCAAATGTTAGCATAGCACCAAATTTTGGCATTTGTTTCTTTGCAATTTCATGCTGAGGGTGAGAAGCAAGTCCCGGATACCATACTTTGGTGACTAACGGATGGCCTTCGAAATGCTTCGCAAGTTTTGCTGCAGACTGGCAGGCTCGTTCCACACGAACACTCAAGGTTTGAATACCACGCGACAACATCCAGGCATTAAATGGTGCAATAGGTGCACCAAGCTTAACCATAGTATTCCAACGGATCTGCTCCAGAAAGTCTTTTGGAAGCAAGTCAGATTTCATAGATATTGCTCCACCAATAACATCGCTGTGCCCGCCAATAAACTTTGTGGCACTTTCTAATACAATATCGACACCGTGATCAAGTGGTCGCATTACATAAGGGCTTGCAAAAGTATTATCACACATGACAACTATACCTCGCTCATGGGCCATTTCTACCAATGGAGCAACCTCAGCTACTTTCATAGAGGGGTTAGCAATAGTTTCAAAATAGAGAACCTTCGTATTATCGCGCAGAGCAGCACAAACTGCATCAGCATTAGAAGTATCAACAAAGGTAGTTTCAATATTATAGTCAGTTAATCGATGATCAAGCATTTCATGAGTTGAACTATAAGTAGTCCAATCACAAACAATGTGATCACCGCTTTTAAGTAGACCAAGAAGCGCAACCGAAATAGCAGCCATGCCTGATGCAGTAGCCAAACATGCGTCGGCACCTTCAATCATCATCATTTGTTCTTCAAATTGATACTCAGACGGGTTACCGCATCGACCATAAATATTAACATCCTTGCGGGCACCATCGATTATGCGCTGGAAAATTTCAGCATCATATTGAAAGCTTGAAGACATGATAATTGGCGGGCTGATTGATTTTGTAGCCTCATCAGGTGGGCAATAAACAGCTTTACTATCAAACTTAAGATTTTGGCGCTTATCCTTATCCATTTTAATTCCACTTTTAATTATTATGGTTGCCTTTATAAAATCAGACCGATGAATTTACAAGCAAACATTACACATATAATTCAATAATAAAAACCATCAAATTTTCATGTTTTTATCTGTTGAAATACTTAAAATACTTTGATTATTCATTCGTATTTATTGCTTCTAAGGCATAACGCAAATTTCCATTTACCTTATTTAAAAGAATACGACTTTTACTTAGGCTTTCACCAAAGCTAATCAGGACAGCCGTTTTAATGTGGTTATCGGCCACTTGCAAAGCGTTAATAGCAATTTCTTGGGAACAATGTGTAATTTCACATACCATGTTAATTGCGCGTTTTTCTAATTTATCGTTGGAAACAATCATATCCACCATTAAACCTTTATAAACTCTGCCTAATTTTGTCATGATCGCCGTTGAAAGCATATTTAGGATTGCTTTCTGTGTTGTTCCAGCCTTCATGCGAGTTGAACCGGCTATTATTTCGCTACCAGTTTCAACTAAAATAGCATGTTTGGCGTTTGCAATTAAGGCAGTGTTGGGATTGTTTGAAATACCAATTGTTAAAGCTCCAATATCGTTAGAGCGGCTAACGGCGCCCAACGTATATGGAGTTGATCCACTTGCTGCTACAGCAATGACCACGTCATTTATATTAAGATTAATCTTATCCATTTCACGAGCACCAGCTTCCAAGTTATCTTCTGCTCCTTCAACACTAACAGTCAGCGCTCCCATGCCACCAGCCATACAAAAGATTGTCCTCTCAGGAGGCCATGCAAAAGTTGGAGTAAGTTCTGCCCCATCCTGAACAGCCAGTCTGCCGGACGTACCAGCACCGACATAAACCAGCCGACCTGAGCCTTCCAATCTTATAGCAGCGGCTTCCGCCGCTTCTACAATATTATTAATCGAAACTTCAATCGCAGCGACTGCCTCGACCTGTCCCTGAAACATCTCTTTGATCATGTCTTTGGTTGACCAGATATCAATATCTGAATATTTTTCACTTACCTTTTCTGTCATATTACTTTCACCATATTTTTCATTAAGCTAAACCAAATCAACAATGCCTTAAAACTCTTATATAAACTGGGAGGTTAAATACATATAAAAACTATATTCTATAAAATAAACCGATTATTAATTAAATTTTTTTATACCCTTATGTCCTTATTTATTATCTGCTCTAGTTTCTCTAGCCTTATGGATTTTTTTGTAGCTTTCAATAATTTTTAAATGCTTATCTAGCCCCTCTAGCTTCATGCTTGTTTTTGTAAGCCCAAAAAATTTAATATCACCCGTTATCGAGCCGAGTGCATTTTTTATTGTTTTACTTCCATACATTCTAGTCATGTTTGGAAGAAAATCAGTCACATCAAGATCTTTTTCCATCGTTATGTGTAAAAGAGCATCTAGTACTTGATAAAATAATATTCGCGCTACAGTATTATCGTTAAAATTCAGAAAGTCGAATATTAGTTCTTTTGCTGCCTCAAACTGTTTTAAAACCAAGTGAATAAGAATTTTAAGCTCTCCAACATCCAACTTTCCCCAGGCTGTATTTTCATCAAACTCGATGCCTATTAGACTTGAAATTAACGTGTGGTTGTCAAGATCGCTTTCTTCTAATCGCTTAAGAAGGTTATTAAGGGCCTCATCGTTAAGTGTATGAATATTAAGAATATCTGATCTAAACCCCAGAGATCTATTATTATTATCCCAAATAAGGTCCTCAATTGGATAAATCTCTGAATAACTTGGCACAAGTATCCTACATGCAGTCGCCCCGAAATCATCATATGTGGCTATATATACTTCTTTACCCATACTGATCAAAATATTCATAAGTGTGTTATTTTCTTTTTCATTAGTTCCTGAAAAATCCCACTCGCAAAAATTATAATCATACTGAGTACTAAAAAATTTCCAGGAAATAAGACCAGTAGAATCAATAAAATGGTCAACAAAATTATTAGCCTCCGATACAGCTAAACTATTAAAAGTTGCAGGCGGCATATCATTAAGCCCGTCAAAGCTTCTACCTTGCAGTAACTCGGTAAGACTTCGCTCCAAAGCCACTTGAAAATTTGGATGGGCTCCAAAAGAGGCAAAAACACCCCCTGTTTTAGGGTTCATCAAAGTCACACAAATCACAGGAAATATACCCCCTAATGATGCATCCTTAACAATCACAGGAAAGCCTTTATCTTCCAGTTCATTTATACCGGCAAGAATATCCGGATATTTTTCAAGAATGTTCTTAGGTACATCGGGTAGAATAATTTCTTCTTCAATAATTTTTTTCTTAACTGCTCGTTCAAAAATTTCTGCCAAGCATTGTACCTGGGCCTCGTAAAGGTTGTTTCCGGCACTCATACCATTACTAACAAATAAATTTTCAATGAGATTAGAGGGAAAGTATATTGTTTTTTGATCTGATTGTCGTACATATGGTAGCGTGCAAATACCGCGTTGCGAAAGCCCCGAGTTTGTATCTATTAAATGGGAAGATCTAAGCTCACCAAAAGGATCAAATATTTTTAAGCAATTAGGGTCTAAAATTCCATCAGGCAGTGCATCCTTGAGGCCTGCCTGAAACCATTTTTCATCAGGGTAGTGAACAAATTTACTTTTACAAATATCTTGTCCAAAATAATAATCATTATAAAAGAAGTTACAGCTTGCTCGCTCGATATATTCACCTAACGCTGAACAGAGTGCACTTTCTTTTGTCGCACCTTTGCCATTTGTAAAACACATGGGAGAGACCGTATCACGAATGTGAAGCGACCATACATTTGGGACAATATTGCGCCAAGAGGCAATTTCAATTTTAATACCAAGATCCTTAAGAATTTTGGACATATTTGATATTGTCTCCTCAAGTGGAAGGTCTTTGCCTATTATAATTGTTTTTTCGTTACCCTTGAGAACCTCAAAATCCAAAAGTGCTGACGCTTTTTCAAGACTATTAACTTGTTCAATTTTAAAATCAGGACCTTGTTGAACAACTTTTTTAACTGTACAGCGATCAATAGACCTCAAAATTCCTTCACGGTCACGGTCTGAAATACTTTCAGGCAATTCAACATCAATTTGAAAGGTCTGTTGGTATCTATTTTCTGGATCAATAATATTATTCTGAGAAATTCTGATATCATCAGTCGGTATTTTTCGAGCTAAACAATAAACTCGAACAAAGTAGGCTGCGCACAATGCTGATGAAGCAAGAAAATAATCGAAGGGGCTTGGTGCAGATCCATCACCCTTATAGCGAATAGGTTGGTCTGTAATCAGTGTAAAATCATCAAAATTTGCTTCAAGTCTTAGGTTTTCTAAAAATTTTACGGTAATTTCCATATGATTTTTCTTTCATGGGTGATCCGGTTTAATAGAAACACCTCTTTGAAGTATTATATTGCCTTATTATATATGACGAACATTTTATCAAGATGGTTATTATATTTTTTGGACCTGTCTTGTATTTAATCTAAATTTTAATTTACTTCATTAAAATTTTTATAAAAAATTGCCCACATCAAGATAAGCATCAATAACAGCATTTTCACCATCAACACCGGCAATAGAGTTACCATGCTCCATGCCCATAACACCTCTATATCCTTTATTATATATGTGCTTAAAAATATTTTTGAAATTTATCTCTCCGCTTGTAGGTTCATTACGCCCGGGAGTATCGCCAATTTGAAAATAAGCTATTTCTTCCCACGCCTGATCTATATTAGCAATCAAGTGCCCTTCGCTTATTTGTTGATGATAGATATCAAAAAGTATTTTGCACGACGGACTATCTACAGCTTTACAGAGATAATAGGCCTGAGCTGCTTCTGTAAGAATAAGTCCGGGATGGTCTTCATAATTATTGAGCGGTTCAATCACCATGATCAGACCGGTATTTTCAAGGACCTCGCTGCCACGTTTTAAACACTCTAATAAATTTGCCATTTGATAATTTGGATGAATTTTTAGGTCAGCAACACCTGGAACGACAGTTACCCATTTTGCGTTAACACGTTCGGCAACCTCAATACTGTTTTTAAGTTCATTTTTAAATTTAGATATATAATTTTTATCACCGAGCGACATTGTTGGGTTCACCCAATCAATATCACTGGCAATAAATACACCCATAGTCATACTATTATCAGCTAAGGCCTTTCCAATACGATTCTGTTCGTTTACGGAACGTTTTACCAGCCAATTATCTTCCCATGATCTAAACCCTTGAGAGGCCGCAAAGTTTATCTGATCAACAATATCATCACCAGCTAAGGTCTTAAACATCCCTTCATGTGGGGCAAAATTCATATTAAATAAATTTTTATTATGTGCGTTACTTAAAGAATTAGATAGCATTCCTGATGCAGCCAAAGCACTGGCCCCTAGTAACATTTTTCGTCGTGATAATTCCATGAAATTACTACCTTTAACTTACAAAGTCCCTGATTTTAGTTTTTCAATTGCATAGTTTGCGGCACGGGCAGTTATTGCCATGAAAGTAAGAGTTGGATTGACGCACGACGACGATGTCATACAGGCCCCGTCTGTTACAAAAACATTCTCAGCTTCATGTA
>JABGYD010000017.1 GCA_018675425.1 Kordiimonadaceae bacterium | reverse complement strand
GGTCTAACTGACGCGCATACTCATATTAAGTGGGTTGGACAGCGTGAACTTGGACTTAATTTGCAAAATATTGATGATTTAGGAGAAACGGTAGAGGCAATAAGATTATATGCTGAAAACATTGCCGAGGGTGATTGGATTATAGGTAAGGGTTGGATTGAGCAAAAATGGGCTGATCAACGCTTCCTTAATAAATCTGATGTCGACTATTTTTCAAAAAACAAACCGTTAGTCGTTACCCGTGGTGGTGAACATTCTATTCTTGCTAATTCAAAAGCTATGGAAATTGCTGGAATTACTCGTGATACACCTGACCCGGCCGGCGGCAGTATTTTGAAGGATGAGAACGGTGAACCGTCAGGTATGTTTATTGATAATGCAATGGCGTTAATCCGCAACCATATACCAGCACCTACACGTGAAGAAGAAAAAAAATCACTACAAGCCGGTCTTGATTTCATGTCAAGGATGGGATGGACACAAGTTCAGGAGGCAGGTGGAGATTATGCTGATGTTGAATTACTAAAGGAAATACATGCGGAAGGTAAACTAAAAACCCGACTTTATTACTTTATGCTGTCTGGGGAGGAAGGGGCTAAACTTTTAGAACGTGGCGCTGAATATTCTGAAGATAATATGCTTGATATTGCCGGAATAAAGTATTTTGGTGATGGTGGCCTTGGCTCTCGTGGAGCTGCCCTCCTTGAGCCCTATGATGATGAGAATACTAGTGGTTTAGTATTGATTGACGGAGATAAGGCACTTGACGTGTATATTGAGGCCCTTAAAAAAGGAATTCAAATTGAGACTCATGCAATTGGTGATTACACTAACCGCTTTGTACTTGACCTATATGAAGAAGCTTTTAAAGCGGTTCCCGAAGTAGAACGGGTAAATGAAAATCCACGTTGGCGGATAGAGCATGCGCAGATTATTCATCCAGATGATCAGATCCGTTATAAGGAATTGGGTATTATTGCTGCTGTAGAAGCCTCTACAGTCAAAGCTGATTTATATTTTGCTCCGGCACGGATTGGTTCTGAACGTCTTAAAACGGCATACCTTTGGAAAACTCTTATTGATCAAGGTATCCATGTAACTGCAGGAACAGACGCCCCCGTAGAGGTAGGTGATCCAAGGGTAGAGTTTTTCTCCCTTGTTGCGCGTACAGATTTTAACGGGTTCTATACTGATGATTGGAATATTGATGAAAAAGTGGACCATAAAACTGCTCTTAAGATGATGACAATAAATGCTGCATATGCAGCATTTCAAGAGGATATTCGGGGTTCTATCGAAGTTGGAAAAAAGGCTGATTTCTCTATATTTGATAAAGATTGGATGACTATTGAGCCTTCTGAAATTATGGATAGTGAAGCGGTGATGACTATTGTTGGCGGAAGGGTTACCTATAGCCGTTAAATGTTTGTGTTCATAAGTGTGCTTAAAATATTCAAAAACCCGTATATAAAGTTTTGATCTAATGATATTAAATTTCACAAGGAATTAATAATGCTAGAAAAATTTGAGAAATATCAACTTACTTTTGGTCCTACCCAAATAGAAAAATTGAATTCTCTATCCAAATATTTAGGCGGGGACGTTGAAATTTATGCAAAGAGGGAAGATTGCAACTCTGGATTAGCTTTTGGAGGAAATAAACTTCGTAAACTTGAATATATTATACCAGATGCCATTGCTTCGGGGGCGGATACACTGGTCTCTATTGGAGGCGTGCAATCAAACCATACCCGTTTAGTTGCAGCGACAGCCGCAAAAATAGGTTTTAAATGCAAACTGATCCAGGAAAGTTGGGTTCCACATGAGGATGCCGTCTATGATCGTGTTGGGAATATTATGCTTAGCCGGATTATGGGTGCTGATGTAGAACTTGTAGATGAGGGGTTTGATATAGGCATTCGAAAAAGTTGGGAGAATGCGCTCAAGGAAGTAACAGAAAAGGGAGGTAAACCTTACCCCATTCCAGCTGGGGCATCAGTTCATAAATACGGAGGGCTAGGTTTTGTGGGATTTGCAGAAGAAGTTCGTGCACAAGAAGCTGAGATGGATATAAAGTTTGATTATATAATTGTTTGCACAGTAACCGGATCAACTCATGCTGGTATGTTAGTAGGTTTTGCTGCGGATGGTCGAGCCCAAAATGTTATTGGGATTGACGCGAGCGGAACTCCCTTAAAAACAAAGGCTCAGGTCCTCGAAATTGCCCAGAAAACTGCTAAACTTGTAGAGCTTGGTACTGATATCAGAGAAAGTGATATTATTCTTCATGAGGATTATGCTTATCCATACTATGGCGTTCCATCCGAGGAAACAAAAAATGCAATCCGCATATGTGCACAACTTGAAGGCATGATAACGGACCCCGTCTACGAGGGTAAATCCATGCAAGGTATGATGGACCTTATAAAAAAAGATTATTTTCCAAAAGGTTCAAAAATTTTATACGTCCACCTTGGCGGAGTTCCTGCCATTAATGGCTATGGCTATGCATTCCGCAATGGTTAATTTACCTGCAATAAAAGTTTAAAAAAACCAATTATACTAATTGTGATAATATAATGATTGAAATAAAAACTATAAACAAAAATGAATATGATATTTGGTATTCTCTGTGGCAAGACTATTTGGTGTTTTACAAGTCAAGCCTTACTGATAATATTGCAAAAAATAATTGGAAACGTTTTCATGATCCAGATCAACCTCTCATAGCTCTTGGTGCTTATTTTAACGGCAGCCTTATAGGGTTTGTTCATTATATTTTTCATAAAACAAATTGGGATTTAAACGATACTTGTTACCTACAAGATTTATATGTTGACCTATCCATTAGAGGCAATGGTGCTGGTCGGTCCTTGATTGAAGCAGTTTTTAGTGATGCAAAGGCAAAAGGATCACCTGCTGTTTATTGGCTAACTGAAGAAAACAATAATAATGCCCGAAAATTATATGATAAAATTACCGGACTATCTGGCTTTGTTCATTATAATAAGTCGCTAATATAAATTTATTACCTATTTTTGTAGGTGGTTATATTGATTTAACAAGTTAAGCGCTGTTTTTAATCCAGACTGCTGTATCGTGATAAGCGACCCCACCGTTGGGCGCTACTACTTCTGCACTCACCAAAACATTAATTCCTTGTCCACCATTGTAGCTGGCATTTGGCCATACACCTTCTGCAACAAGGACACCTAATTTTGCACCCCTAACAATTTTAGCAAACAAATCAATTTGGCCATTTTTGTTTCCAATTGTAATAATTTTGCCATCATCGATATTATTTTTAACAGCATCTTCAGGGTGAATTTGTAGAGTTGGCCTTTCTTCCCGTTTTAATGAAGAGGGTGTATTATTAAATGTTGAATTTAAAAAGTTGCGTGCCGGTGGTGTTATAAGTTTGAATGGATGATCATTATCTTGACCCTCTGGGGCTTCCCAATGGTCCGGTAATTGCGGTAACTCATGTCCTCTTGGACCAATATTTTCCCACCCAGGTTTAAATCGAAATTTTTTATCTGGCCAGTTATATCCATCAATGAAATGATGTTTATCAAAACTTTCAGCACAGTCATGAAAATTAGTAGCACTTAGACTTTTCAAATCAGGAAAGTCTGACATTTTTAAGGTTTTATCTATTACTTCATTTGCAGACATTAAAAAACCCGGATGCTTTGCGTCTAATTGTTTAGCTAATTTACAAATTACATCATGATTTGATTTACTATCACCAACAGGATCAATTATTTGTGGTCCGTAATGAATGAAAGTGTGGCCCCCACTTTTGTATAAATCATCATGCTCTACAAAAGTGGTTGCTGGTAGGATAATATCTGCAAATCGGGCAGTTTCAGTCATAAACTGTTCGTGAACGCATACAAATAAATCATCTCTCATTAATCCATTAATTACTTTTTGTTGCTCGGGAGCAATCGCCGCAGGGTTGGTCCCCTGAACTATCATTGCAGTTATGGGAGGGCCGTCTCCTAAATCATCTAAATCGCCTAGAAGTGCAGGCCCAATCCGGGAGTGATCAATCGTACGAACTCCTTTTTTTACTAGATCGAGACCTTCGATCAAAGAGTAATCAAAATGATATATCCCTCCACTATTGAAAAAGATTCCAGAACCTGGAACCTTCCATTTACCAGTAACTACTGGAATGCAAGTTATAGCATGTACATTGACCGCTCCATTGCGACATCGAGAAACCCCGTAACCAAGTCGAATATAACTCCGTTCTGTTTTTAGGTAT
>JABGYD010000011.1 GCA_018675425.1 Kordiimonadaceae bacterium | reverse complement strand
TTTGCTTTGATTAAATGTCTTAAGGCGGATCGTTACGGTAATCTTATTTATAATAAAACAGCGCGGAATTTTGCTCCAATTATGGCCATGGCTGCAGAGAACACAATCGTTCAAACAAAAGAGTTTGTCGCGGTTGGTGATATTGATCCTGAGGTGGTCGTTACTCCTGGTATTTTTGTTGATCAGGTAGTGACAATATCTAATCCATTACTCGAATCTGTGCTTGTCTCAGCTGGGGAGGTTTATCCATGAGTGAGAAAAATATTGGCTGGAGCCGAGATCAAATGGCAGAACGAGCAGCGCAGGATATTCCAAATGGTGCTTACGTGAACTTGGGGATTGGAATTCCAGAAAAAGTTGTTCGTTACGTACCTGAAGGCCGGGAAGTGATTTACCATACGGAAAATGGTTTACTTGGCATGGGCGATGCCCCCGAAGAAGGTCAAGAAGATCCTGAGTTAATTAATGCTGGAAAAAAATTAGTTACTGCAGTTCCAGGTGCCTCGTATTTTCATCATGCAGATAGTTTTTCAATGATCCGTGGAAATCACATTGATATTTGTGTTCTTGGTGCAATGCAGGTTGCTGAAAATGGTGATCTTGCTAATTGGTCCACTGGTAATCCCGATGCTATTCCTGCAGTTGGAGGCGCTATGGACTTAGTTGCGGGTGTTAAAATCATTAATGTTATTTCACAGCATGTTACTAATAAAGGTTATCCCAAGCTAGTTGATAAATGTACATTTCCGCTTACTGGTGTTGGTGTGGTGAAGCGAATATACACGGACCTTGCTGTTATTGATGTAACGTCACTTGGTTTTAAGATTATGGAACTCGCCCCCGGTGTTAGTTTTGAATATGTTCAAGAAAGAACAGGCTGCAATCTTATCGCAGTGTAAAGGAGAATAAAAATGTCAAAAAGTTCAGATTTATATGACCGTGGTCTTAAAGTAATGCCTGGTGGCTGTAGTCGTAACACGATCCTTAAAAAACCACACCCCCTTTACGTTGAGAAAGGTGAAGGTTGTTATGTAACCGATATTGAGGGGGTTGAGCGCGTCGATTTTGCTAATAATATGTGTTCACTTATTCATGGTCACGCACATCCAGCTATAACTGAAGCTGTAACAGCTCAGTTAGCTAAGGGTACGGCCTTCACAATTGGCACTGAAGCTGAAGTGCTATACGCTGAACATATAGTGAACCGAAGTGACAGCTTTGAAAAAATGCGTTTTGTAAATTCTGGGACTGAGGCAGTGATGAGCTGCCTTAAGGCAGCGCGTGCATATACTGGACGGTCGAAGATTGCCAAAGCTGAAGGTGCCTATCATGGCCTTTATGATTATGCTGAGGTAAGCCAAACATCAAAACCAGAAAATTGGGGTGATGCTGATAGTCCAAGTAGCGTTCCAGTTGCTTATGGTACTCCGCAGGCTGCACTTGATGATGTGGTCATAATACCTTTTAATGATACTGAACGGGCCATGAAAATTCTTGATGAAAATGCCGAAGATCTTGCTTGTGTAGTACTTGATCTTTTGCCTCACCGCATTGGTCTTATTCCAGCAAATGAAGACTTTGTGCGTGCTGTTTATAATTGGACACGTAAAAATGATAGCTTGCTGGTATTTGATGAAGTAATTACCTACCGGATGAATTATGGCGGTGCTCAACAATGGTTTGAGGGTATAAATCCTGATCTTACTGCCATGGGTAAAATGATTGGCGGCGGTTTCCCCGTGGGTGCCCTTGCAGGTCGAGCTGATGTAATGGATGTGATGAACCCTTTGACTGAAAAAGTGTTGTTTCCTCATTCTGGTACATTTTCTGCTAATCCGATCACAATGACAGCAGGCCGCGTGGCAATGGATTTGTTTGATCAGGAAGCGCTGGTTAAAATTAATATACTTGCTGATTATGCAAGGAAATCAATTCGTGAGGCAATAAATATTGCTGATGTGCCTGCTTGTTTTACTGGTGCTGGTTCAATGTTCCGTATTCATATGAAATCAGAGGAACCAACAAGTTACCGAGATGGCTATGTTAATCACCGCGAAAAAAATCTTACTAAAACACTACTTAATCATTTGTTTGATGATGGTATTATGATGATAAATACATGTTCGGGTGTGCTTTCTACTGTAATGGGTGAAAAAGAAATTGATAGACTCTCCGAGGCAGTGCTTGGCGGATTGAATAAAATGAAAAATCAATTTTAAAGGATACATTTATGAAAGACGCTTTTATTTGTGATGTAATTCGCACACCGGTTGGCCGTTATGGTGGAGGTCTAGCTACTGTTCGTGCTGATGATCTTGCAGCAGTTCCTATTTCAGCGTTAATGGAAAGGAATAAAGATGTTGATTGGGAAGCTGTTGATGATGTTGTTTATGGCTGTGCCAATCAGGCCGGTGAAGATAATCGTAATGTTGGCAGAATGGCAGCATTACTATCTGGCCTTCCTCAGGAAGTTGCCGCAACCACTGTGAATAGATTGTGTGGTTCTGGACTTAATGCGATCGGCATTGCTGCCAATGCAATAGTCGCCTCTGAGGGTGAATTGATGATTGCTGGTGGTGTTGAAAGTATGTCCCGTGCTCCTTTTGTAATGGGTAAATCAGAAGCTCCTTTTGGGCGCACCCAAAAACTGGAAGACACGACAATGGGTTGGCGATTTATTAATACAAAATTTGATAATGCTTTTGGTACTGACGTAATGCCAAAAACTGCTGAAAACCTTGTAAATGAGTTGGGAATAAGTCGGGAAGATCAGGATAAATTCGCATTTTGGAGCCAAGAAAAAGCTGCAGCTACTATCGCAGAAGGTTACTTGACTAAGGAAATAATAGCTGTTTCTGTTCCACAAAAAAGAAATAATCCCATCATTCTAGATCAAGATGAGCACCCGCGTACGTCATCTATGGAAAAAATAGCTAATCTTCGCCCCATTTTTAAAGGTGGAACAGTTACTGCCGGAAATGCATCTGGTATAAATGATGGTGCTGCTGCGACCCTAATTGCTTCGGAAAATGCAGCACATAAACATGGGCTTACCCCACGTGCTCGGATCCTTGGTATGGCCGTTTCTGGAGTGCCACCTCGGACTATGGGCATTGGCCCAGTTCCTGCTAGTCAAAAGCTGCTTACCAGACTTGGTTTAAGCTTGGATGACATGGATATACTTGAACTTAATGAGGCCTTTGCAGCGCAGGTCCTTGCATGTACTCGAACTCTTGGCATAGATGATAATGATCCGCGCATTAACCCTCAGGGTGGCGCTATTGCCTTCGGTCACCCTCTCGGTATGAGTGGAGTTCGCCTTATAACAACAGCAGTTAATCAACTAGAGCGGACAGGAGGAAAGCGAGCTCTTTGTACGATGTGTGTGGGAGTTGGTCAGGGTATTGCCATGGTCATCGAACGAGTTTAATTTTCTTTTATTATTGCCACGACTTAATGAGCTCGTCATACCCAATTGTAATAGGGAATGGCTTTTCATTTAAGATTTTTTCTTTTGGTGCACCGGGTTGGTCGAGCCAGTAATCCGCACCTTGTTCGTCATTCATTTTAGGACCAAGGTTACCCTGAGCACCCGAACGTTCTAATCTTCTTAAAAGTTTTTCTTGGGCCAAGCAAAGTGCGTTTAGCGCTTCTTGAGCTGTTTTTTCACCAGATGATGCGTCACCGATATTTTGCCACCAAAGTTGAGCTAATTTTGGATAATCAGGGATATTTGTTCCTGTCGGTGACCAGCGTATGCGATCAGGGGAGCGATAAAACTCAACAAGGCCACCTAAATTTGGTGCCCGGTCCGTAAATGACGAGTGGTTTATTGTACTTTCACGAATAAAAGTAAGTCCTAAATGTGATTTTTTTACATCAACAGTTTTTGATGTAACAAACTGAGCATAAAGCCATGCTGCTTTAGCACGTTTATCTGGCGTTGATTTCATTAGTGTCCATGAACCAGCATCTTGATAGCCAACTTTAGTACCTTCAGACCAGTATGCGCCATGTGGAGATGGAGCCATACGCCACTTAGGTGTGCCATCGTTGTTTACGACTGGGATGTTTTCTTTCACCATATCCGGTGTAAAAGTTGTATACCAAAACATTTGCTGTGCAATATTTCCTTGCGCTGGGACTGGTCCGGCTTCTGAAAAAACCATTCCAGCTGCAGCTGGTGGAGCGTACTTTTTAAGCCATTCAACATATTTTTCTAGGGCATAAACTGCAGCAGGACTATTGGTTGCGCCGCCACGGGCCATACAGGAACCTACAGGTTGGGAGTTATCATTTACACGAATACCCCACTCATCGACTGGGAGGCCATTAGGCTCACCTTTATCACCCATGCCAGCCATGGACATCCATGCGTCTGTAAAGCGCCAACCAAGGGAAGGATCTTTTTTCCCATAATCCATGTGGCCATAGACTTTTTTGCCATCTATCACACGCCCAGTAAAAAATTCTGCAATATCTTCATAGGCGGACCAGTTAACGGGAACACCAAGGCTATAACCATATCTAATTTTAAAATCTGCCATATTTTTTGGGTCAGTAAACCAATCATGACGAAACCAATAAAGGTTGGCAAATTGTTGATCGGGAAGTTGGTAAAGTTTACCATCCGGTCCCGTGGTAAAAGATATACCAATAAAGTCATCAAGGTCTAATCCCGGATTAGTTACATCTTTTCCTATTCCAGCCATAAAATCCGTCAAATTTCTTGCTTGTTGATATCGCCAGTGGGTACCTATTAAATCACTATCATTGATATAAGCATCATAGATATTTTCACCAGATTGCATCTGAGTTTGTAGTTTTTCTATAACATCCCCCTCGCCAATCAAATCATGAGTTATTTTTATACCGGTTAGTTCTGTGAATGCAGCAGCGAGAGTTTTTGCTTCATATTCATGGGTGGCGATAGTTTCTGAAACTACATTTATTTCCATCCCTTTATAAGGCTGTGATGCCTCTATAAACCAGTTAATTTCTGCTTTTTGTTCTACTTTGGATAGGACGGAGGGTTGAAATTCTTTTATCCATTTATCTGTCGTGGCATCATCTGCAATTGAGTCCGTTGTCATCGCTAGTGTTAATATTGCTACTTTAAAGCTATTCATCATTATCAAATCCTTAAACCCATTTAAATACTACGGTACCGTATATAAAACAGGCACCAAGTTCCCACCATAGGGGTGGGCCGAACATCGCAAGCGAAAATAAACAAATAAACGCCGAACCCAATAGACTTATAAACAAGCGGTCTCCTGGTGTCGTAGCAATCCTTAAAATTCCAATACGCGGCTCTTGTGGGGCCTTTACACTCCAAATAAGCATAATAATAAGAGCACATGCAATTGAAATAAAAAATATTGCTGTCGGCATGGTCCAACCCATCCAAGATAGATCCATTATACTCTTCCCATTGCAAAACCCTTAGCAATATAGTTTCTAACAAAATATATAACTAAGGCACCTGGAATGATGGTCAACATACCCGCAGCAGCAAGCACACCCCAATCAAGACCTGATGCTGAAGCAGTCCTGGTCATTGTAGCGGCGATCGATTTAGCATCTACCGATGTTAGGGTCCGGCTAAGAAGGAGCTCGACCCAAGAAAACATAAAACAAAAAAAGGCTGCTACACCGATGCCTGGAGCAATCAACGGTAGAAATATTTTTTTAAAAAATGCAAAAAAACTATAACCATCAAGGTAAGCAGTTTCGTCAATTTCTCTTGGCACCCCTCGCATGAAGCCCTCTAAAATCCAAACTGCAAGTGGTACATTAAATAAAGTATGTGCAAGAGCAACCGCAATGTGAGTATCAAATAACCCAACACTTGAATAAAGCTGAAAAAATGGAAGTGCAAATACTGCAGGTGGTGCCATACGGTTTGTTAGAAGCCAGAAAAAAAGATGTTTGTCACCTAGGAAAGTATAACGGCTGAAGGCATAGGCGGCGGGGATTGCTACACTAAGTGATATAATAGTATTCATAACCACATAAATAATAGAATTTATGTAGCCTCCATACCAGCTTGGGTCTGTAAATATCACTTTATAATTATTAAACGTTAGGTTTTCTGGCCATAAATTAAAAGTAGAAAGTATTTCCTGATTAGTTTTAAGGCTCATTATCAAAAGCCAATATATTGGCAGCATCAAAAAGAGAATGTAAAGGACTATAATGATGGCTGAGTTATTAATTTTCATACGTCAGCTTCCTTATCCATATTCATCATTACTGTATAAAATGCCCATGATACTAGTAAAATAACAAGGAAATAAATAAGAGAGAACGCAGCTGCTGGACCAAGATCAAATTGACCGATGGCCATTTTAACGAGATCGATGGAAAGAAAAGTAGTAGCGTTACCGGGACCACCGCCAGTGACCACAAAAGGTTCCGTATAAATCATAAAACTATCCATAAATCTTAGTAGAATAGCTATTAAAAGCACACCTTTCATTTTTGGAAGTTCTATGTGCCGAAAGACGGCCCAACGACTGGCTTGATCAATTTTTGCAGCTTGATAATATGGACCTGGTATGGAGCGCAGCCCCGCATAGCTTAAAAGAACTACCAACGACGTCCAATGCCACACATCCATAATTATAATCGTAATCCATGCATCAAGCGCGTTTTGAGTATAATTATAATTTATTCCCATTTTATCTAGTGTATACCCAAGAAGTCCGATATCAATTCTGCCAAATATTTGCCATATAGTACCTACAACATTCCAAGGGATAAGTAGCGGTAGAGCAAGTAATACTAGGCAAAGGGAGGACCAAAAGCCACTTTTCTTCGGCATGTGAAGGGCAATAAAAATTCCTAAAGGTACTTCAATTGCTAAAATAATAGCTGTAAAAGTGACCTGACGGCCAAGCGCGTCATGCACACGATCAGACGCAAGAATTTCTTCAAACCATTCTAACCCAACCCAGAAAAAATTATTATTACCGAATGTGTCTTGTACAGAGTAATTAACAACTGTCATTAACGGAATTATCGCGGAGAAGGCAACCAAAATAAGAACTGGTAAAACCATAAACCAAGCCTTTTGATTCCGGGTTTTTTTCATGGCTCAACTCTCCAATCATTTTGATAAATATTTATTTTTTTCTTATCAAATATAACATGGGTTGTAGCTGATTTAATTTCATCGCACTCGTTTAAAATAATATTTAGCGGATGATCTTGAAAGCGTGCACGTGCTATTTTGTAATGGCCTACATCTTCAACTTTATCGATTGTAACAGGTAGTGCAAAAGGATCATTTGTTATGGTTACAAACTCAGGCCGGATACCAAGCTCAATTTTACCAGTTAACTTTTTATATTTTGCATCGAGCATTATATTATGACTTCCAAGAACTGCATTATCTTCTTCAATGCTTACAGGTAGAATATTCATACCTGGCGAACCTATAAAATACCCTACAAATGTATGTGCAGGTCGTTCAAACAATTCAGCTGCTGAAGCAATTTGTAACACCTCACCTTCGAACATAACAATTACTTTATCAGCGAACGTGAGTGCTTCCGTTTGGTCGTGGGTCACATAAATCATCGTATGTCCGAGATTTTTATGAACTTCCTTTATTTGGGTCCGCAATTGCCATTTCATGTGAGGATCAATCACTGTAAGTGGTTCATCAAATAAAATAGCACTTACATCTTCACGAACTAAACCGCGACCAAGACTTATTTTTTGTTTAATATCTGCGGTTAGGCCGCTTGCTTTTTTATCAAGAATATCATTTAGTGAAATTGCATCTGCAACCTCTTTTACTCTTTTTTCTATATAATCTTTTTTCATTCCTCTATTTTTAAGGGGAAAAGAAAGGTTTTCTCGAACTGTCATTGTGTCATAAATAACTGGAAATTGAAAAACTTGAGCAATATTTCTTGCCGCTGTTTTTAAATCGGTTACGTCATTTCCATCAAATAATATTTTCCCCTTGCTCGGGGTAAGTAGACCCGAGATCAGGTTTAAGAGAGTTGTTTTTCCACACCCGGAGGGACCGAGGAGTGCATAAGCAGTCCCGTCCGTCCATTCGTGATTTAATGGTTTCAATGCATAATCATTATCATGATTTGGATTATTAAAATAACTATGAGCCAGATTTGTAAGAGTTATTTTTGCCATTATTTCACTTTCGTAGCGTAAAAAGCAGAAAGTTCTAAATTTCCTTCTTCTGCAAATATATAGATATGTGCAAGATCAAGGTAAACAGGAATATTGGCAGCTTGGTCTAGATTATGAACTCCTTTAACCAAACCAATCCACTTTTCTCCGGTGTAGTTCATATGAATAAATGTTTCAGAACCTGTGATTTCCGTATGGTTCACTCTAACTGAAAATTTTATTTGTGCGGCTCTTTTTCTAGTAAGATCGAGATGGTTTGCTCTAAACCCAGCTATATAATCTCCATCAGACAAGTTTGATAAATGATCTGTTTCTGTATGTGAAATACCATCTTCAAAAGTAAGTTTTTTATATTTTTTTCTAAATTTTAAAAAATTCATCGGAGGGTTTGAAAATACATCCGCAGTTATAATATCTTTTGGATTGCGATAAACTTGGCTAGTTTTACCAAATTGTCTAATCCGCCCTTCAAATAAAGCTGCTGTATTACCACCAAGCAGGAGGGCCTCTTCCGGTTCGGTGGTAGCATAAACAAATATAGCTCCTGAACGCTCAAAAATTTTAGGAATTTCTTCACGTAGTTCTTCCCGAAGTTTATAGTCAAGGTTGGCAAGGGGTTCATCAAGTAACACTAGTCCTGCTCCTTTGACAAGAGCGCGGGCTAATGCGCACCTTTGCTGTTGCCCACCTGAGAGTTCTATTGGTTTTCTGTCAAGGTATGGACTTATTTTTAAAATTTCCGCCGCCTTTTTTACTGCAATTTCAATCTCATGTTTATTCTTATTCATAACACGGAGGGGAGAGGCAATATTTTCATAAACACTTAAAGTTGGGTAATTTATAAATTGCTGATAAACCATTGCTACGTCACGGTCTTGTAAACGGCAGTTTGTTATATCTTTACCATTCCAAATAATTTGTCCACTACTTGGTTTTTCAAGACCAGCCATTATGCGCATCAAGGTTGTTTTGCCGGAGAGTGTTGGTCCAAGCAGCACATTCATTGTTGCTTTTTCAAGTTTCAAGTTGCTTTGGTAGATATGCAGGTGACCCTCAACTGCGAGAGATATATTTTTAAGCTCTAATGACATATTTACTAGCTTATATACTATTTAGGGCTTGATCAAAATCCGCAATAATATCTTGTATGGCTTCAATGCCAACAGAACAACGGATTAAAGATTCGGGTATACCAAGGTCCAGCCGCTGCTTCTCGCTTAGCTCCACATGGCTGGTGGTTCGTGGAGGTCCTACAATAGTTTCAACCCCACCAAGATGTGCAGCACGGTGAGCAAAACGAATTTGTGGTAAAAAGTTTCGAACAGCATCAAACCCCCCCTTAAGAGAAAAACTCAGCATACCACTGAAACCTTTCATCTGTCTTTTAGCAATTTCATGACCAATATCACTTTCAAGTCCAGGATAAAATACTTGTTCGACTTTATCATGATTTAATAAAAATTTTGCCAAAGCCATGGCATTCTTATTTTGTTTTTCTATGCGGATATCTAATGTTTTAAGACCTCGAATAAGTAAATAAGCAGAATTGGCATCTAGTGTAGCACCATTAATTTCTCGAAATTCATATATTTTTTGAATTAAATCTGCGCTACCACACACAACGCCACCAAGCGCATCTGAATGCCCACCAATAAATTTTGTTGCACTGTGAACAACAAGATCAGCACCTAAGGTTAACGGGTTTTGATTAATTGGAGTAGCAAATGTGTTATCGACAACGATAATTGCTCCCATTTTCTTTCCTGCAGCTATAAGACGCTTAAGATCAAGAATTTTCATAGTCGGGTTTGTCGGAGTTTCTAGATAAAGAAGGTCACATTCTTTGAAAATTTCAGCCTCTATCGCATCTTGGTCATGTGTTTCACACATGGTGACATTAATGTTAAAACGCGGTAAATGATCTAGAAAAACTACGCTGGTTCCTCCGTATGTGTCTTTAACGGAAACAACGCGTTGACCTGGGGAGAGAAGGCTGAACAATATATTGCTTATAGCGGCCATTCCTGTAGCAAAACTAGTCGCTGCTTCAGCATCCTCGAGGATGCGCATTTTTTCTTCAAAAACGGTTACTGTGGGATTAGTATTTCTACTATAAATATGACCTTTTCGTTTTCCGGTTGCTACATCAAACCATTCATCAAGGTCGTCATAACTATATGAAACACTATTGACTATAGGGACTTGTGCGGCCCCTTCGACAAAATTTTCCTCCTCACCAGCCCATACAGACTTGGTAGCTGATGAGATATTGTCCCAACTTTTATTACTCATAATTTTTATGTCCAATGGTGGAATTTATAATAATAATATATTTTTTTGTACAATATAAAAACATCATATTCAATCTATTATTAATCTCATTGTTAACTATATTATAGATACTTTTTAAGAATTCATTGGAATATATTTTTTATGTCTACGATGATGAAACATGTTACTATTGCTTCAAAGGGTAACTCTATAATATTCTATCTCAGTCAATAAAAGTTGGAATAAAAAGTGTCTTCAGTGAAAATTTTAAAAAACTATATAGATGGTCAGTTTGTTGAAACCAAAATGACATTTGATGATATTAACCCCGTAGATGGTTCGCTTGTCGCTCATGTATGTGAGGCTGACAAAGAATTGGTGGACCGTGCAGTACTTGCAGCAAAGAGGGCATTAAAGGGTGAGTGGGGATCATATTCGGTTACGCAACGTGCCAAGTTACTACATAATGTTGCTAATGAAATTGAGCGGAGATTTGATGATTTTGTAACGGCTGAAATTGCAGATACAGGTAAAGCTTATGATCAAGTTAAAAACATAGATATTCCACGTGGAGCAGCTAATTTTAGATTTTTTGCTGATCTCGTTCAAAATCAGGATGAAAAAATATTTGAAATGACTACTGCGGATGGGTGCGGTGCGACTAATCAGATTGTAAACAAACCTCTTGGGGTTGTTGCTGTGATCTCCCCATGGAACCTACCCTTGCTTCTGATGACATGGAAGGTTTCGCCTGCGCTCGCATGCGGAAACACGGTAATTGTTAAGCCATCAGAAGAAACACCATTCACAGCAACACTACTTGCTGAAGTTATGGATAAAGTTGGTATGCCCAAAGGTGTTTTTAATCTGTTGCACGGTTTTGGTCCAAAATCTGCTGGTGCTTATATGATTGAGCATCCAGAAGTGACCGCAATTACATTTACTGGAGAAAGTGATACTGGTAAGACGATTATGAAAAATGCAGCCGACGGCTTAAAGCCTGTATCTTTCGAGTTGGGTGGTAAAAATGCAGCGATTGTTTTTGCAGATGCAGATTTTGATAAAGCAGTGGCGGGAACAGTCCGTTCAGTTTTTTCAAATTGCGGTCAGGTATGTCTATGTTCGGAAAGGGTTTATGTTGAACGTTCTATATTTGATAAATTTGTCGTTTCTTTAAAAGAAAATGCTGAAAAAATCAAAATCGGGAAACCTGAAGAAGGTGCAGATATGGGCCCCTTGATTTCCAAAAAACATCGTGAAAAAGTTCTTTCTTATTTTTCATTAGCACTCACAGAAGGTGCGAAGCTTGTTACTGGAGGAAAAGTACCAGTATTTGGTAATGATTGTGATAATGGATCATTTATTGAGCCTACTATTTGGACAGACTTACCAGAAGATGCAAGATGCGTTAAAGAAGAGATATTTGGTCCTGTTTGTCATATTTCACCATTTGATAATGAAGATGAGGTAATAATGAAGGCCAATAATAGTGACTATGGCCTAGCGGCCGCTATTTGGACCTCTGATATGGATAAAGCAAATAGAGTTTCTAGGCAGATGGAAGTTGGAATTTGTTGGGTTAATGATTGGTTTTTACGTGACCTAAGAACACCATTTGGAGGTGTTAAGCTTTCTGGTATTGGCCGTGAAGGTGGAGCCCATAGCCTTGAATTTTATTGTGAACCTCTCACTATCTGTATAAAACATTAAGATAGATAATGAAAATTTATATTTATAATTACAAATATAAACAGCTGGAATTATAAGCGAGTTCTAACCATGAAGATAATTGATATTCATTCACACTTCTATCCTGATAATATAAAGGACATGGAAAGCCGTTTTGGTGATGGTATTTGGCCTGGTTTTCTTAGACTACCAGGTGAAAAAGGGATGATTACAATGGATGGTGAAAATTATCGTCCAATATATGAAGCGTGCTGGAATGCTGAGCGTCGCATTGAAGATCTTGATAAATATATGGTTGATATTCAGATTATTTGTGCAACTCCGATCTTATTTGCATATGAAAAACCAGCAGAAGCAGCCCTAGAATGTGCTAAAGTTATAAATGATGCGGCTATTGAGCTTTGTGCTTATAATCCATCGCGGCTTAGAGCAATGTGTCAGGTACCTCTTCAGAACATAGATATGGCTTGTGCTGAAGTAGAACGCTCTATGGCATGTGGCCATGTAGGTGTCCAAATAGGAAACCATGTTAAAAATAAAAATCTTGATGATGAAGGTTTAATCACTTTTCTTCAACATTGTGCTAGCATTAATACTCCTGTTCTAATACATCCTTGGGATCTGATGGCACCGGAAAGGATGCCAAAATATATGTTGCAGTGGCTTGTTGCAATGCCTGCAGAAACGCAACTTTCAATCTTATCGTTAATTCTTTCTGGAGCGTTTGAGCGCTTGCCAAGAAGTCTCAAGCTCTGCTTCGCTCATGGCGGTGGCAGCTTTGCTTACTTGATGGGCCGTGTTGATAATGCGTGGCGTGAGCGTGATATTGTTCGCAAGGACTGTCCAAATTTACCGTCCTCGTATGTTGACCGTTTTTCAATAGATAGTGCTGTCTTCAGCGAAGATGCACTTGATCTTTTAGTAAAGTGCAGCGGCGCTGATAAGGTCATGTTTGGTACTGACTATCCATTTCCTCTTGGTGAAATTGATATGGGATCTTTGGTCCAAAACCATCCAATATTATCTCAGGAACAAAAGTCTTCCATTTTGGGAAGTAACGCGGCAAGTTTCTTTAATCTTGCTGATTAAAAGGAGAATAAAGTGAGCTTTGAATTTATCATTCCCGATATTGTGGATCCAACCAAAGTTGATGGATCACCATACCCTCGAAATATTGATCCACTTAGTGATACTGCACGAGACAAAAAAGTTAAAGAAACTAAAGGTGAGCCAATCACAGATTTTGGCGGGAACAGTAATCCTTATATCGACTATCAAAGTATTGACCTTCTTTTAAGTCTTCAACATCCACGATCTGCTGGTTATGACGAAATGTGTTTCATATTGATGGGACAGACTAAGGAATTATTATTTAAATCACTTTATTATGAACTTTATAACCTTCAGCTCCGTGTTCGCGCAGATGATATTCCCAACTCTCTCGTTATAATTGATAGAGCTAAAAAGATACTAAAACTGATTGTGAATACTTGGGAAGTTCTCTCGACAATCCGCACGGAAGGGTTTAATCAATTTCGTGATTATCTCAATGTAGCATCTGGTCAGCTATCATTTATGTACCGTCACATTGAATTTATTTTGGGTAATAAAAATCAAAAAATGTGTGATGCCCATAGTAACGTTGAGCACGTCTACCCAGCGATACTAAAGAACTTTTCTTCGCCTAGTATATATGATGATGTAATTTCTCTTTTGCATCGAGGCGGTTATAAAGTTGCGCCTGAATGTCTGGATCGCGACTGGACTGAGACTTATAAAGTTCATCCTTCGGTTGAGGATGCTTGGCTTAAAGTGTATGCGGATCCAACACCTAAAAATGAGCTTTATATGCTCGGTGAAGGTCTCACGGAGATCGCAGATGTATTTTCAGAATACCGTCATCGTCATTTCGTCTCGGTTCAACGTATTCTAGGCTTTAAGCCTGGGACAGGGGGGTCGGCAGGAGTTGGTTGGCTTAAAAAAGCTGTTGATCAACGTTTTTTTCCAGAACTTTGGACAATTCGCACAAAACTCTAATTTATTAGAAGTGCGGTAGGATTATTTTTCAATAAACTTTTATTAAGTTCCAAATATTCGATCACCAGCATCGCCAAGTCCAGGTACTATATAGCTTTTTTCATTGAGTTTATTGTCAATAGCCGCAGTATAAATCTGCACGTCTGGGTGTTCTTTATTTAGTGCTATTATACCTTCCGGAGCTGCTAAAAGACATAAAAATGTAATATTTTTAGCACCCTCATTTTTAATTTTATTAAGTGCAGCGATAGCTGAGCATCCAGTTGCTAGCATAGGGTCTACTACAAGATTGAAACGCTTGTCTAAATCTGCAGGAGCTTTGAAGTAGTATTCCACTGCATCTAAACTTTTTTCGTCACGATAAAGGCCAACGTGCCCAGCCTTTGCTGTTGGGATGAGCTCCAGTAATCCCTGAGCTAGTCCTTCGCCTGCGCGAAGAATTGAAAAAATACACATTTTTTTACCAGCCAACATTGGAGCTGTTGTTTTACAAACAGGCGTCTCTATCTCTTTATTTTCAAGTGGTAAACTTTTAGTCACCTCAAACGCTAATAGAAAGCTTATTTCTTTTAAAATAACTCGAAAATACGAAGGCGCAGTATCTTTGTTTCGAAGGAGAGTGAGTTTATGTTTAATGAGTGGGTGATCAATAACAATTGCAGGTAGCATTTTCTAATTCCTTTTATTAATTCCTCAACATAAGTTGATTATTAATATCTGTATAGTTTTATATTGACAGTTTTAAAAGTGAAGTCATAGTAAAAAAATGCAAGCAAAAACTACACATAATAAAACTAAATATGCTGTCGTGATTGGTGGCTCAAATATTGATATTTGTGCGACTTCGCAAAATGACTTAGGCGAAAAAACATCGAATCCCGGTAAAATAACTACAAGTCTCGGCGGTGTTGGTAGAAACATAGCTGAAAATTTAGCATTATTAGGTATAGATTGTAGGCTGATCTCTGCTGTTGGGTTAGATATTTACGGTGACCGAATTATTGCACAAGGAAAAGAAGTAGGCATTAATATGGATCATGTGTCAAAATTGAAACACTCATCGACATCGACCTATGTCAGTATACTTGATCAAGGAGGTGATATGAGTATTGCTATCAGTGATATGTCTATCGCAGAACAAATTAATATTGATAACCATAAAACTTTAATTGAACGGGCCGAAATAGTGATTGCGGATACCAATATAGGCGAGCCTACCCTCACTAAGTTAATAGGTTTGATGGGCAATCAACCTTTAATTATCGATGCAGTATCAGATATTAAGGCACCACGAGTTATTCCTCATTTGAATTCTATACATACGCTTAAAGTTAATAATTCTGAGGCTATTTCTATTTGTGGAGAAAATATGACACTAAAACATATGGCCAAAATATTGCATAAAAAAGGTGTTAAAAATATTTTTATTACTTTAGGCGAAAAGGGTGTTTTTTATAGTGATGGTATACATCAGGATATAATTGAAACTGAGCCATACAAAGTGATTAATAGTAATGGAGCAGGAGACGCATTTTCAGCTGCAGTTGGGTTTAGCTATCTTCAGGGCTGGGATATATTTAAGACAGCTTTTTTTGCTCAAAATGCAGCACGCATTGCGCTGTCGCACGAGAATACTATTAATCCGCAAATGTCGATAAGGGCAATTAATAATTTAGAGGAAAATTAAAATGAGAGCTAAATCATACAATCAGTATTTAGATATTTTACCAGAGATTAAAGATGCTTTGGAAAAGGGACTACCAATTGTTGCCCTTGAATCAACTATTATATCTCATGGAATGCCTTATCCGCGTAATGTAGAAACAGCAAAGCAAACGGAACAAGTTGTTAGGGATAATGGTGCAATACCAGCAACGATTGCCATTCTAGGTGGGCGTCTTAAAGTAGGGTTAAGTTCAGCAGAAATTGATGATTTAGGTAAGAAAGGGCTTGATGTTATTAAATCAAGCCGTAGGGATATTCCATTCCTTGTCGCTGGGGAACAAGACGGTGCTACAACCGTTGCTGCGACAATGATCATTGCCGATATGGCCGGAATTCGATTATTTGCTACTGGAGGAATTGGTGGTGTCCACCGTGGCGGGGAGAATAGCATGGATGTATCTGCAGACCTTGAAGAGCTTGGCCAAACTAATGTAGCTGTGGTTTGTGCAGGAATTAAATCAATCCTTGATATTGGTCGTACGCTAGAATATCTCGAAACTGCTGGGGTGCCGGTTGTAAGTTATAAGACGGATGAGGTTCCAGCTTTTTATGCGCGCAGTAGTGGTTATAAATCAGACTATCAAGTTAATAGTCCTAACCATGCAGCTAAAGCCTTGCATGCGAAATATGATTTGGGTATCAACGGTTCTATTTTGATTACTAACCCAGTCCCAGAAATATATGCACTTGATCCAAATGACATTAATAATACCATCGAAGAAGCCATCACGGAGATGGAAAAACTAGGAATTACTGGCAAACAAACTACACCTTTTCTTTTATCACGAATTGCTGAACGTACTGGCGGTGAAAGTTTAGATACAAATATTAAACTAGTGCTCAATAACGCAAAGCTTGCGGCGAGGATTGCTGTTGAATATAGCAATGCGTGTAAAGATGGAAAATAATGAAACACTTCCGGTTGTTGACTTAGAGGAATTCATCAACGGATCAAAAGATAAGCGTCATGAAATAGCTTCACGTGTTGATAGAATTTGCTGTGATATTGGGTTTCTAATTATTAAAAATCACGGTATACCCAAGAAAATTAAACAGGGTGCGTGGCAGTCGGCAAAAAAATTCTTTGAGCAGCCGTTGGGTGAAAAAATGAAAGCCTTTCCTGTTATGGAAGATTGCCCAAGAGGCTATGTTCCCGTTGAAGGAGAAGCCTTGGGTAAAACATTAGGAATTGAAACACCTCCCGACCTAAAAGAAACATTTAGTATGGGTCCTTTAAATGCACCTGCAGTAACGATAAAAGAAGATAGTTTTAATTTTTTTTATGGTAATAATATTTGGCCCGAAATGCCAAAGGAACTTAAAGAAGGTTGGATTGCCTATTATCGGTCTATTGAGGTTTTAGGTGCTAACGTAATGGAGTTATTAGCTGTTTCCCTTGGTTTGGAAGAAAATTATTTTGTAAAATATCATACCCATCATATAAGTGCTTTAAGATGCCAAAGTTATCCAGAATTACATAAAGATTATTTGCCGGGCCAACTTCGGGCAGGTGAACATTCTGACTACGGGACGGTGACAATATTGAATCCAGACCCAGTTGTGGGTGGACTTGAAGTTAAATCAAAATCAGGTAGGTGGATCAAAGCGCCTCTAATTCATGATGCTTTTATTATAAACCTTGGTGATATGATGGCGCGATGGACCAACGATCGTTGGGTGTCAACCTTACACCGTGTAGTTGACCCTTTAGATTGTGGAAAACCATCTGCCCCAGCGAGACAATCTATTGCATATTTTATGAACCCAAATTATGATGCAGACATAAGTGTAATTTCAGCGTGTGTTAATGTAGGTGATGAACCTAAATATAAACCAGTAAGAGCGGGAAATTACCTAATGGATAAATTTAGCTCCTCCCTTTAAATTATGTAATCTTTTTGATCCCTTTTGAAAACGCACTAATATATTAGATTTATGAACTTAATAACTGATATTGAATAAAAATGATGAGTAAGAACCTTATAACGTTAACGATGGTTTCGATAACGGCTTTCGCTATCTCTTTTTTTTTATTGTCTTCTGTTTCTCCCAGTTATTCTAGTATTACCCTGAATTTAGAGAATGGTCATACAGATAATCCGAACTGTGCAAGTTGCCACATTGACCAATGGAGTGATTGGGAGGGATCACATCACGCTAAATCTATGCAAGTTCCGAATGAAGAAAACATTCTAGGTGATTTTGATGATAAAGAGGTCATTATAGATGGTCACGTAAGTCATTTTTATAAAAATGGAGATGAATTTTGGGTAAGAACCGAGGATAATGAGCATAAAATAGAATTTGCTTTTGGTATTGATCCTCTTCAACAATATTTGATAGCAATGGAAGATGGTAAGTTTCAAACATTGCCGCTATCCTGGGATAGTAGGCCTGTGGCGGTTGGTGGGCAGCGTTGGTTTCATATTTACGGTGAGGATTATATTCAACCCAATGACCGATTGCATTGGCAACAACCACTACAAAATTGGAATGGAATGTGTGCGGATTGTCATTCTAGTGGCCTCAAGCGTGATTTTGACCCACAAAATAATAGCTTTAATACCAGTTGGGATGAGATAAATGTTGGTTGTGTATCCTGTCACGGTGTAAATAACGATGTTATGGGAACCAAGAGCCGTTCAGATGCATGGGTTTTTACTGAAAATAGTTATAGTGCAACTTGGGCCGGTCTAAAACCAGATCAAAGTGAAATAGAAGTTTGTGCAGGTTGCCATTCCCGACGCGAGCCCCTTACCGACGGTTTTGGAGCAACAGATAGGTATCTTGATGCATTTTTACCAACTTCGATTTTAACTCCTGAATATTTTTCAGACGGTCAAATAAAAGATGAAGATTATGTTTGGGGCTCATTTTTACAAAGTAAAATGTACGCTGAAGGTGTGATATGTAGTGATTGTCATGATCCACATAGTCTTAAAATCAAAGCTGATGGTAATAATATGTGCACTACCTGCCATCAAGCAAGCCATTTTGATAATATTACGCATCATAAACATGCAGATTTATCAACGGGTTCTGAGTGTGTGAGCTGTCACATGCCTGCACGAACTTACATGGGTGTTGATGATCGTCGAGATCATAGTTTTCGAATACCAAGACCGGATCTAAATCACGTTAGTAATAGTCCAGACGCTTGTACAAATTGTCATGAAGATAAGGAACCAGAGTGGGCTGCTAACCAAATTGAAGACTGGTTTGGTGCAACACGTTCGCCGCATTATGGTATTGCCATGAACCTTGCCTCTCTGGGGACACCGGAAGGGGAGTGGAAGCTCGACGAGATACTTAAAGATGAAACTGTTCCAGAAATTATTAGAGGCAGTGGTCATGAATTACTCTCAAATTACCCAAACTTTAATTCATATAATACTATTTCAACTGGTTTGAAATCTAATGAAGCACTTGTGAGGTTAGGGGCAGTAAAAGCATCTTCCTTTATCCCAATAAAGGAGCGTGAAAAGATTTTGCTTCCGCTCCTAAATGATGAATTTAGAGCTATCCGAACGGAAGTGGTACGAGCGCTTGCTGATATGGATCAAGAATTAGTATCTCAGATATTTAAAGATCCCTATAAAAAGGCAAAAGACGAGTTTTTAATTGCTCAGAAACAAGCTAGTTGGCGTGGAGAGGGCCCTTATAACCTTGGACTTTTTTTTGGTGCACAAAATGAGGTGATTTTAACAGAGAGCCTTTATTTGCAATCCATCAAAATAGACCCCTACTTTACAGCTAGTTATATTAATCTTGCTGATCATTATAGAGGCATAGGAAATGAAAAAAGTACGCTAAAAACACTTGATCGAGGCTTGGCTCTCATGCCAGAGAATGCAGATCTTAATTTTTCAAAAGGACTTTCTTTGATCAGACAAAGTAGAGGAAAAGAGGCGCTTTACCATTTAGAAAAAGCGGCTAAAGTAGCACCAGAAAATACTAGATATACTTATATTTATGAGGTTGCTAAAAAACAACTAGACGAGGATAAATAACCAGTTACTCTAGATTTTCGGTTTTATACCCTCAGTTTTATTTATATAGAAACTAATATTGATTGTATTTTAAAAACACTATTTAATTAGGAAATAAGGGAGATAGGTTATGAATTTTAATAAAAAATTATTTTTAATATTTATATTTATTATTACTGGTTGCTCACAAGTTGATGAAGAGGCAGGTAACAATAATCAATTAGGTAACCCTAAAGCTGTTGGTATGGTAGTAACTGCCAACCCTATTGCGACTGAAGCAGGACTTGAAATTTTACGTGCTGGCGGTTCAGCAATGGATGCTGCTGTTGCTGTTGAAGCCACACTTGGTTTGGTGGAGCCTCAAAGCTCTGGCCTGGGTGGCGGGGGGTTTATAGTTTACTATGATGCGGCTACTAAAAGCATTGACTATTATAATGGTCGAGAAAAGGCCCCCATGGGTATAAAAAAAGATCTTTTTTTTGATGATAAAGGAAATAAAATACCTTTTAATAAAGCAAAAAATAGTGGTCTATCCATTGGTGCTCCAGGAGCTGTTGCGGTACTTAAACTTGCTCATCAGGACCATGGTAGATTAGCTTGGAAAGATGTTTTCTCTCCCGCATTGCGGCTCTCATCTGAAGGTTTTCCTGTTTCAGCGCGCTTGCACGGCTCTATAGTTTCCAATGAAAATAAATTTTATAAGAACATAAAAGAGGGACCAACAGAACTATATGACTATCTTCATCTAGACGATGGTAGGGCGCTTCCGGAGGGTCATATTCTTAAGAACCCAAAATATTATAAAACATTAGAAGTTATTGCGAGTAATCCCGATGATTTCTATCGTGGAGAAATTGCACGCAGTATAGCTGATTCGGCCCAACAAATGCCAAATGGTGGTAAATTATCAATAGAAGATATTGCAAACTATAATGCAGTAAAAAGGGATGCATATTGTAGCAAATATAGAAACACAACATTATGTGGTTCAGCGCTACCCTCTTCGTGGGTTTCAGTATCTATGGTTATGAGTATTCTAAATGAAGCTCCTCAATTTTCTAAGGAGGGTGCTGATGATCCTGAGAACTGGACATTACTTGCTGAAGCACTGCGCATTACCTACGCTGATAATAATCAATTTATTGCGGATGATGATTTTGTTGAAGTTCCTATTAAGGGCTTGATGAGCAAATCTTACATAAAGGAGCGGGCAAAACTTATTTCCCGTAAAAGCGCTAATAATAGTATTATATCTGGCAACCCATGGGTCTATCAAGATCAGCAAGCAAGTCTTGATTATGGCATAGATGCAACAATGGACAACCATGGTACTACTCATTTTGTCATAGTTGATCCCCAAGGAAATGCTATATCAATGACAGCTACAGTTGAGGGGTATTTCGGCTCATTGCGTATGGCAGGCGGTATGATACTTAATAATCAACTCACGGATTTTTCGTTTGACTATGTTGACGAAGAAGGTAAACCCATCGCCAACGCAGTTGCTCCAGGGAAACGTCCACGTTCGTCCATGTCGCCAACTATTGTGCTAGATGAGAATGATGATTTTCTTATGGCTGTGGGATCTCCTGGAGGGCGCAATATTATATCTTATGTTGCAAAAACTGTGGTTGGTATAATGAGTTGGGGACTTAGTCCTCAAGAAGCTATTGATCTTCCTAACATGGTTGCTAAAACTGAACAGGTGCGAATTGAACGCAATCGTGCTAAGCCAGCAATAATTCAGGCTCTTCGTGATTTTGGCTATGATGTATTTGAAAGTGAGGGTGAAATATCTGGGCTCAGTGCTATATTAAAAACCGAAGATGGTACTCTGCGAGGTGGTGCCGATCCTCGGCGCGAGGGGACAGTCGGAATAATATATAATAATGAACTTTAAAATCAGTCTACAGGAAAATATTTTTTTAATTAACTCAGTTTCCTAAGGATGATAATCTGGCTGTTTTATTATAATATTTGAATTGATATTAAATAATAATATTGATCCAAAAGAGACTACTACTCGTAAAAATTGTATGACAAATTTTAAGTATCAAAACAATTTAGCAGTGTGTAGTGTGTTATCCTTGACGGGATCGCTCCATTTGGTTGATACTCGCTTCTTACTTATCAAAAAAGGCCGACTGATGGATGAAATATCCAAATTTACTAATTTTAGTCATGAACAGCTCGTCTCTATAATTGCTAAGAATAAAGATAGGGGCGCCTTCAAAATATTGTTTAAATATTTTGCCCCACGCTTGAAAAGTTATCTATTAAATTTTAAAATTTCTAATCAAAAGGCTGAAGATCTAGCTCAGGAAACGATGTTAGTACTATGGCAAAAAGCTGATAAATTTGATTCTGCTAAAGCAAAAATCTCTACATGGCTTTTTCGGGTCGCCCGTAATAAATATATCGATCAAGTCAGAAAACAAAAGTATACAGAAGTGAATGTAGATGATCACGTCGATTTGATGGTAGCAGCTGAAAAAACTGACCAAAATTTGGAAGAAAAACAAAACTCAGGACGGATGCAAATGGCACTGCAAAGCCTAAATAAAGATCAGTTAAAAGTTATAAAATTATCCTTTTTTAAAGAACTATCCCACTCACAAATTGCGGATGCCACTGGTTTGCCTCTTGGTACCGTAAAGTCAAAAATTAGAACGGCGTTTCAAGCGCTTAGAAAAGAATTAGGAGAATACTAATGAAAATTACTGGAATTGTTCCTGATGAGTGGATTGTTTCATATGCTTCAGGTGCTCTGAGTGAGGCTCATGCCTTAGTTATTGCCTCCCATTGTCATTTTCATCCTGATTTGCAGAAAAAAGTGAAGACGGCAGAGGATATTGGTGGCCTATTAATGGAAGATAGTGAGCCATCAAGTCTATCAAATGATCTTTTTGATGATCTAATGAAAAAAATAGATACTTTACCAGCAAATGATTTTCAACCATTGAATGATAATGGCCTTCCTACCCCACTTGCGGGTTACCTGGGGAATAGGTCACTTGATCAATTAAAATGGCGCCTAATGGGCCCAGGCTTGTCTCAAGTCCGGTTATGGACAGGACCCAATGATGAACGGCTCTGGTTACTAAAAGCTAAAGGTGGAACAAAGGTACCTTTGCACGATCATAATGGACTAGAGATGACACTAGTTTTACATGGAAGTTATCATGTGGGTCAAGATTGTTATAGTCCTGGAATGCTTGAGATTGCAGATGATGATACAGTGGACCACATGCCGGTTATTGACCAAGGTGATGAATGTATATGTCTAGTGTTGACTGAAGCACCCATCAAAATTCATGGTGTCATTGGCCGATTACTGCAACACTTCACGGGGCTTTAAATTATAACGACTTAGCAAAACTACCGATACTATTTTAAAAATGGGTGGTAATAATGCATAAAGGATTACTAACCAGTTTGTATCAACGAGTATGTTCTCTTCGCTAGGCTCAAATATTTCCATTCCAAGTAATGAAAATGCAATAACTATTGCAAATGCAAAGGTTAATTTTGATGTGGTCCCCCAAACTGCAAAGTAAATTCCTGGGCGACGATAACCAGTTTTATTGGCATCATCATCAATAATGTCTGCTAACATTGATGCAGGAATGCTTAAATCAGCTCCTGCCATCATGCCAGTGATAATGGTAATAACAACAAAAAGGCTGATGGTTTTTTCGTCTACAAGAAGTACAGCTAAAAAAGTAACTGCTGCGGTAACCATGGCAATTTTCCAACAGCGCTCTTTAGGCCAAATATTAGTAAGTTTAACCCAAATAGGAACTGATATTGTTGCAGCGAGAAAATAAAAAACTAAAAGAGGCCCCGCTAAATCGGGGCGTTTCAAAACATATGTAGTAAAAAAAACAAATAATGTAGCAGGTAGCGCGTTAGCGATACCGTTAAATAACTGGCTTATAATAAGTTGGTTAAAGGGTGATCCTTTCTTAAAGATAAGAATAATATCTCGCAAGTTTGTGCTCTCAGCATCAACTCGACCCGCATCTGGCAAAAAGATTAGCAGAACAATTGCCATGAAAAAAAAGAAGGTAATAAATATAAGATTAAAGTTTAAAATTTCATCAAGTGGCGCATCTGGCATTAAAAGTGTGGGTAAGATAAGAGCACAAAGTGTACCAATCAAACCGAATATTACACGCGTTCCGGTATATTTAGTATGGGCATTATAACCCGTTTCAATCTCCGTCCCCCAAGTATAATATGGGACAATCATACAAGTTCCTGCGATATACCATAGGGCAGTGATAAAAAATAATGACCAAGCAGTAGTAGGTATTGCAAGGAGTTGATAAAAAATTAAAAGAAAGATAGGTGTTCCTATTAATATCCATATTCGGCGACGCCCATATTCTGGGGGTGTTTTATCAGAAGCATAGCCAACAAGAAGATCAGAAACCATGTCAATTAAGCGTGCAGCAAAAAATATTATACCAATGGTTGTAAGGCTAAAGATACCCATTTCAGCTATGAAGCTTGGAATATAAATTTGCATTATTAACAGCGATATTGCTGCGGGAAATGAAAAAAGACCATACTTAAAGAGATTGAGCATTAATGTCCTGACGCAATAAAATTTGATTTTAAACCATTTATACGTATCTTTAGATCCGGAAAATATATTTTTGCGTATAAAAAAGATAATAAACTTGGATTGAACGTATGATCAAGATCATTCTTGCATTAACTACCATTTCTCATCAAACAGCAATACCCGTTATTGATATTCATGATTGGGTACTCCCATCTTATGGCTCAGCAATGGTATTTGAAATCAAAAGAAATGGTAAAAAAATTGGTATTCATCAAGTCGATTTTAAAACTAACAACGAACAACTCAGTATTGAATCTAAAACTAAAATAAGAGTAAAATTTTTATTCTTCAATGCCTATAAATTTGACTATAACTCATTGGAGAAATGGAAAAATGGTGAACTTGTTTCACTTCTTTCGACTACGAATGATAACGGTAAAAAGTCCACGGTTAATTTAGCTTCCGGCACTGATATTATTAATGTTACTATTAACGATGATACCCATGTGAACTCTCTAGATGATTTAAAGTATACTACAAATCATTGGAATCCAAATGTGCTGGCAGCAAAGCAAGTGCTAAACACTATTACTGGTAAATCAAACCAATTTCAAATAACCCAAGCAGAAAGCAACTTGGTCTCAACTGGCAGTGGGGAGCGCATAGCTACTCATTATCAATACAGTGGAGATCTTAATAATATTTCGACTTGGTACGATGAAAAAATGCGCTGGGTTGGATTAAGTTTTGAAAGTAATGACGGATCAACTATTTCTTATGAATGTAAACAGTGTGGTGTTGAATGAATAATCTATGGAAAAGTGCTTGGGTAATTGGTGGAAGCACTGGACTAGGTGCTGAGCTAGTTAAAATTCTGACTGCTGCGGGGATTGAGACCTATGTATCAGCCAGAGATAAGGATAGACTTAAAGTTCTTTGTGGACAATTTTCTGATGCAAAATCCTATCCCCTTGATATTACTGATAAAGCGGCCTGTATTCGTGCTGTAGATGAAATTAATAAAATAAAAAATACTTTGCCCGATTTAATTATTTTAAATGCGGCTGTTTACTATCCAATGGATATAGAAAATTTTAACGCCTTAGAAATTTCCGATATGATGAATGTAAACTTCCTTGGTATAGCAAATATGTTCGAAGCATTGCTTCCTTATCGAAAATCACGGGGAGGCAATGTCACTATTGCTACTGTTACATCACCGAGTGGTTGGCGAGGGTTACCAGGGGCAATTGGGTATGGATCATCAAAAGCTGCCGTAATTAATATGATGGAGAGTATGAAGCCAGAACTTGATAGGTGTGGTTTTGATCTTAGGGTTGTAAACCCTGGTTTTATTAAAACACGCCTTACCGAAAAGAATAATTTTCAAATGCCTCAGCTAATGGAACCAAATGAAGCGGCAAAACTAACTTTAAAGGGACTATCTACTAAGAATTTTGATACATCCTTTCCAAATCCATTTTTGTATTACTTAAAGTTACTTCGCATCCTTCCTTACACATTATTTTTTCGTTTGATGAAAAAAATAAATCAGCAAAGGAATAAGCCTTAAACGTATTCTTTATATAAAATCAGTAAGCTCTATTCCTTATAAAAAGATAATGTTACGCTACCGACTTTAAATCCCCACTTTGTTACAAAAGCTCTATTAATCATGACATTTTCGTCCTGGAGAAACATCCAATCGTCAAACTTAAGTTTATAACTTGTATCTCCAACCGGTAGGTCAAAAACGTATATCCAGTTAAAAGCATTACCGGAACGCCTGCCACTTGCCGTGCCAATTACACCATTGGTAGTTCCTTCATATTGTCCGTCTGGTAAAATGTTTATTTTCCAAAGGCGCTTATCGACGTTACCGTTTTTGTAAATAAAGTCCTCATCTAGTGTCAATACATCGCCCTCTACAGAACCTGTAATATTGACTTTAAACTGATTAATAACCTCTCCAGACCTGTTCTCAAATACTCCATATGCTACAGTTTTTCCGTTAAAGTATTCTTCTAAAATAAATTCTGGTGTGATTTGTTTATAATCGCTGACATCCATTGTACTACATCCTGTTAAAATGAAAAATATGGTGGTTAAGGTTAGCCATTTATGCATGATCATGTACCACGCTATATTGTACTACGTCTATTGTGTTTCGCTCAAAAGCGGCAATGCAATAATCTAAATAATAAAGCCATAATCTGTAAAATCGATAATCAAATCCTTGGCTCTCAATTTCAGACCAATTTTGTAGGAAGTTATCTTTCCATATGCGCATAGTTTGCACGTAGTCTTGCCCAAATGCAAACTCATCGTCTATCTTTAATTGATTTTTTTGGGCGTAATCAGAAAATACTTGTTTGCTAGGTAACATGCCTCCTGGAAAAATATATTTTTGAATAAAGTCTACACGATTTTGATACCTTAAATATCGATCATTTTCGATAGTGATAACTTGTATTACAGCTTTTCCATCAGGCTTAAGGCGATTTTTTATAGTTTCAAAATAACTTTGCCAGTGCTTTTGGCCTACTGCCTCGAACATTTCAATTGAAACAATTTTATCGAAAGTGCCTAGTGTATCTCGGTAGTCTTCAAAAATAGCTGGGTTTTTCATGTGTGTTATTTTATTGAGACGTTTATTAGTGTAATCTAGTTGTTCATTAGAGATTGTAATGCCGCGGTAATTGATATTATGTTTTGATATAGCATGTTCTGCAAATCCTCCCCAACCACAACCAATTTCAAGGACACTGTTACCATCTTTTAATTTTAACTGTTCAATAATGCGAGAATATTTGGCTCGTTGAGACCCTGCGAGACATTTTGTATTACCAAAAATTCCTGCTGAATATGTCATGGTTTCATCAAGCCATTTTTTGTAAAAATTATTACCAAGATCGTAATGAAAAGAAATATTTTTACGGGAACCGCTACGGTTATTATCATTAAGAATGATATGAGAAAAACGATTTATCATATTTTTATAACGGTTATTTTGTTTTTCTGGAAAATATTTTTCGTTATCAACGAACCAGTGAAATAGTGCCGATAAATTACTAATATTTATACTACCGTTAATGTAAGCTTCAGCAAACGAAAGTTGACCAAGGATCACATATTGAAAAAAACTTTTCCATGTCTTGAACTCAATAGAAATATTCTGGCCCGCATTCTGGCCTGTGTGGCTAACAAATTGTTTATTTGGAAGGATGATTTCAATTTGTCCATAATTTGCTTTTTTTATTCGAGAGAATACCTTTTCAGCAAAATAATTAGTTAGCTTATTTTTTGCAGGAAACGTCAGTTTGCGATTATTTTTCATTCAATATTCCTTTGAATTTTGACATTATTTTTAATCATCCTTGCTACTTTTGATGATTGATATTTATGGTTCTCAGGATGAGGGAATACCTTTAATCCTTTGAGTTTTAGTTTCACAGCTTCAACTAGAATACCGCCCATCACTTTTAAGGTCATAAAAGGCATTTTTAAACTGAGGGATAATATCACTCTATCGCTTATTTCTTTACGGTATCCTGAAAAACCAGCAGTTAATCTAGGTTGTTCGTCATGTTCATAAACAATAGTGACTTTAACTTTTTCATTTGGTTGCACAAGCGAAAAATTATAGTTACCTTGTCGGTCGAAGAACGGACTTACATGGAAGCATTTTTTTGCAGTGTGATTATCCTCCAAGGATACATTGTCTGGCAGGGAATAAATATAATTATGACGCTCTGAAAAAGTATTGCGTACTTCATAAATAACGGCAATATTTTTGTTGTCCTTATCGTAGCAGTAAAAAACTGT
>JABGYD010000012.1 GCA_018675425.1 Kordiimonadaceae bacterium | reverse complement strand
GGCAACTTTGCCATCCATTTTTCGCCATTTATTGAGAAGTAACTTCATATTCTTTTCTGCATCAAAGTTATTGCGGCGTCCTGTTGGACCACCCCAATATTCCAATACATCTACTCCCTCTTGAACATCAATAAGAAGTAATCCTGTGTTTTTACTAAATTTTTCTATCATTTTCATTAATCCTATTAAATGTAACTAAGTACCCTTTGGTGCTCTATTAATATGTGCACACCAGAAAAAGACCATGCAAAGAAGTGCCAGGGCAATTGCGATAAGGTAAGCATTTATATAACTGCCTCCGTCAACGATAAGTAGGCCGACAGAAACTGGTCCAACTGCGGCACCAATTGATTGGAATGCGGGTATCATTGAAGCATAGGTACCACTTTTATCAGCACTTTTTACTACAAGAAGTTGAAATGGTGTCATGTAATTCCAGGCTGCAGAATATATAATAATAGCTATAAAATAAAGATATTTATCGTTGGTTGCCGATAATATAATCATTGCGATAATAAATATCAAAATACCAATGACTAGTGGTTTAAAGTTGCCAAGTTTATTACCGGTTAAGTCTGCCGCCCATGCACCTAACCCAGAAAGAATAAGTGAACCTGCGGCTACAATTCCGATAAAATCAGGGTCAAACCCACGTGAGTTTCCAATTCGCTCTACAAATGCCCATATACCTGTCTGTCCTGTATAATAAATAATGATGCCTATGAGGCCAATAAACGCCCAAAATGAAAAACTAATTTTAAATTTCAGATTTTCTTTAATTTTTGATTTATTAGAATCTTCAAGTTGTGCTTTTAAGTTCATTGGCACCCACCGAACGAATGGGATTGATATTAGTATTAAAGTCGCTATTAAATAACTAAGACCCTCAAGACCATACTTCGGTAGCAAAAATGATTGAAAGACAATCACTAGTATGCCCGCAATCACACACTGGGCAATAATAGCCATGGAATACGCCCTTACAGGGTTATCCATATTACTTATCAGACAAAACATACAGGCGAGTGAAATACCGGTGGTACCACCCGCAATTAAATAACAAATAGCGATTAATGAAAAATTAACGTGGGCACTTAATAACATGGCAATAGCAAATATTAACATTGCAAAACTTACTGTAATCTTCCAATTAACTCGCCCAACCCAAAGTGGGCCAGTTATATTAGTAAGCATTTGTCCCGCAAGAAAAGTGGACCCTAAAACGCCGATTTGCGCCTCATTAAAGCCGCGCTGGGTAGCTAAACCCCCCAAAATAATAGGCAATGTATTATAGACAAGATTATTTATAGTAAGAAAGGCTGCTATTGAAATATAAACTGATTTTACTGAGGTTTTTAGTTGGTGCATTTCTATTCCAAAATTAAATTTCTATCAATATTTTCTGAAAAATCATTTAGTATTTATTATAAAATAATTTCTTAACAATATCTATTATGGGCCGAGAGAAGCTAAAATCTAAACACTCTTGATTATTGCAGATCTAATCCTAGATGACTAGACCTTGTAGATTAAAGTGGTTAAAAGTAGTGAATTAATAAATTAAGAGACAAAACCGATGTCAAAATTTCTTGTTGTTGCTTTTTATAAGTTTGTCGCTCTACCTAATTATCAAGAAATGCAAGAACCGCTTCTCATGGTTTGTGATAGTAATGCTATTAAGGGTACATTATTGCTTGCGAGTGAGGGTATCAATGGTACAGTTTCTGGAACAGAGTTAGGTATTCAAAAATTGTTGAAATACTTACAGTCCATGTCAGAGTTTTGTGATTTATCCTACAAAAAAAGCTGGGCAGATGAAATGCCCTTTCTTCGTATGAAGGTGCGTTTAAAAAAAGAAATTGTGACTATGGGGGTTCCCGGAACTGACCCTAAAAAAATCGTGGGAAGTTATGTGAAGCCTGAAAAATGGAATGAGCTTATAAATGACCCAAATGTTATTTTGGTTGATACGCGTAATAATTATGAGGTGGAAATAGGCACGTTTAAGGGGGCTATTAACCCTCAAACTACAAACTTTCGAAACTTTCCTGAGTGGGTGCAAAGAAATGAAGACATTTTTGATAAACCAAAAATTGCCATGTTTTGCACGGGAGGCATTCGTTGCGAAAAATCAACGGCTTATATGAAAGAACAAGGATATGAAGAGGTTTATCACCTTGAGGGCGGTATTTTAAAGTATTTAGAAGAGGTGCCTAGGGAAGAAAGCTTATGGGAAGGGGAGTGTTTTGTTTTTGATAACCGTGTATCTATAAAACATGGCCTTGAAGAAGGGTCGTATGACCAATGTTATGGGTGTCGATGGCCAATCACTGATGATGATAAAAAATCTAAAAACTATATTAAGGGTATTTGTTGTTCCCGTTGTTTTAATAATATCTCGAAGGAAAAGAAAACTCGTTCGGCTGAACGTCAAAAACAAATTGACCTTGCAGAAAAACGAGGCAGAAAACATATTGCAATTAACATTGAAGAAGCTCGCAATAACTCTTCCGAAGAAAAAAATAGGTCTCTAAAAAATAAAAATAGTTGCTAACTTTATATCGATTTAGCAGTTATTTTTTTTAAATACCTCTGCATGTCAAAATTGAGTACATTAAGAAAGCTAAGATAGTATTCCTGCTCTTGTTTTGTTAGAAAATTATAAATAACGGCGAGATGCTCATCTTCCTGATTGAGTATGCTTTCAATCTGTTCTTTAATAATTCTAATGTGGTCCTGAAGAGCATTGGCTTTGTCTAAATTCAGATCTTCATTTATAAGTTTTTTATATAATGAAACACCCTGGAAAATATTAAAATCAATCGGGGTGAGTTCATTAAAATGATGGTCTATTTTTTCATTTATCATCGTTTGTAAATTTCTTAATCATCGGTTGTTGATTAATTATAGCACTGTAAAACGTTTTTATTTAAATTTTTTAATATCTTTTGATTTAGTTAGCTAGGGTGTTATCAAATACGGCAAGTTTAACCATCCGTATTTTTATGTGTTTGAAAAATTAAAATGATTTTATTTTTTACGGTGCTTTTCTCTGCCTGCTGTTATAGGATTACCTTTAATATAATTTAGGGATAAGTATGGATAGTATACAGTCAATACCACTGGAAAACTTAGCGCTTGCATTTATCCCTGTGTTTGTCGTTGTTTTTATCCTTTACCGTTGGAATAGTGATGGGCGTGAAGCGCTGATTGGGATATCACGGATGCTCGTTCAGCTTCTGATTGTTGGGTATTTTCTTGCTTATTTGTTTGATGCTAGAAATGCTTGGATTGTGTTAACCGTGCTGGCCGCAATGCTTTTTGTTTCTAGTTGGATATCATTGCGCACAGTTAAATTAAGACGAAAGTCTCTTTATTTAATAGCACTTATCTCTATTTTTGTTGGCGGTGGACTGGTACTTTTATTAATAACCCAAGGGGTCCTTGGGCTTGATCCTTGGTACGAGCCAAGATACTTAATACCACTTGGTGGTATGATTTTTTCAAGTTCGATGAATAGTATAAGCCTTGCTGCTGAGCGCATTGATGCTGAAATAAAACGCGGTGTGGATTATGATAAGGCAAGGAGTATAGCTCTTCGAGCCGCACTCATACCTATTGTAAATGCACTTTTTGGCGTTGGCATTGTATCTCTCCCCGGTATGATGACAGGGCAAATTCTCTCTGGTGTTTCACCATTAATTGCTGTGCGTTATCAGGTTATGGTAATGTGCATGCTTTTTTCAGCATCTGGAATATCGGCGGCTTTCTTCCTGCAGTTGATAAAATCACACCTTATTAAAAGTAAGCAGAATTAATCTAGCCTTTTTATCTTGATATTTTTAAACCACACTGGATCTGTGTGGTCCTGAAGCGCTATATGTCCAATTCTGCTTTTTCCAAAGCCTGGCCATGTTGCGAATTTACTATTAGCAATAAGCTCTGCCCAGTTATCATCCCACATTATAGTCTCTATAACTAGCTCATCATTCTGCCATTGTTGAAGAGTATCTCCATTTATAATAATACGAACTTTATTCCATTCTCCGACTGGCAATACATTTTCAATTCGGCTTTCCATCAAATCATATAAGTCACCAGCCCGATGTTGTTTAAAAGCACTATCTGGGTGAAGGTCATTATCGAGCACTTGCATTTCCGGTGCTGTTTCGTATGTAAATTTATACTGATCACTTTCAACAACATGGTAAAAAATACCACTATTTGAACCAGGCGCTACTTTCCATTCAAGAGTTAATTCAAATTGGCCATATTTTTCATGGGTAATAATATCACCACTCGTGCCACCCGCTTGTGGGTCTAAAAATATAGCTCCGTCGTCTATAATCCAATTTGTGGGAGAAGTTTCCATTTTGAAACCTCTCCAGCTCGAATTTATGTCGTTCCCATCAAAAAGTAATACCCACCCATCTGCTCTTTCACCTTCAGTGAGAGTGTTATCTTTATTTATATTTTTTTCTACTGAGCAAGATGTAAGAAAAACAACTAATAAAAATATTTGGCCAATTCGTTTAAGCATTATTATTTTTTCCTATATTGATGCGGCGACATAGTCGGGGATCAGGTCCATTTGTTCAGCACTATTATAAATATGGGGACAAAGGCGAATGCGAAGTATGTTGTCACGACCACCAATAGCTCCCGAAATACGATATTTATTATATATGGTTTTAGCAGCTTCAGGTGCGTTGGTTTTTGAAATTAGACCTACAAAAATACCACTGTTAAACCCATTCGCCTGCTCAGTAAGAACTTGCAAATGGGGAATTTTAGATTTCATGTTAGCGGTCAGCCTATTAGCAAGGTAATTAATTCTTGCCTCAATTTTAGTCTGACCTATCATTGTATGAAATTCGACAGCGCGGCCTAGAGCCCACAGACGACCATCATCGCGCTGACCCAGGCTTTCATATTTTTGTGCACCATTTACCTTTGAGCGTTCCCAGCCCACGGTTACAATATTTGGCCATAGTTCAGCTTGAATGTCTCGTTTTACATAAAGAAAACTTGCTTCACGAGGACCGAGGATCCACTTTTGCCCACTAGAAGTGTAAAAATCACACCCCATATCATGGAGGTCAATATCTAAATAACCAAAACTTTGTGCACCGTCCACAAGACACTTTGCACCGTGGTTATGAGCAAGGGTTGTCATTTCCTTAGCCGGAAGTGTAGTCCCAGTTTGATTAGATATATGGCTAAAGGCCAGTACTTTTGTATTTGAATTAATTGCAACTTTAAAAGGTCTGAGTAGATCCTCAACGGTATTTAATTTTTTATCTGTTGAAACAGTAACGACCTTAAAGCCAAGACGTTCTGCTCTCTGGTGCCAAGCTATATTATTACAAGGGTGGTTTTGATCCCAGATCAACACCTCATCACCGGGGCCTAGATCAAGTCCGTTAATAACCGTATTATTAGCTTCGGATGTATTTCGTACAAACCCGATTTCATCGGTATCAGCACCTAGAAATCCTGCTATATACTCGCGTGATTTTTGTGTAAGGTCACTATATTTTCCACGATTTTGAAACGAGCAATTCATTTCCATATCTTTGGTATGTTCTATAACTGTTTCATGGACTATTTTTGGCGTTGGCGCCATATTGGCGGCATTCATCATAATTAGTTTTTTTTCAATAATAAACTCTTCACGGACTTTATCCCAAAAAATTTCATCGTCGGGTCTGGCTCCTTCTGATGCGTTAGCCATTGTTTGCACGTTAACATTAGCAAGGGCCATACTGCTGCTTCCGGACAAAACTAATGCACTGATGCCTGCGCTTGTACCTACTTTTCTTAAAAAGTTTCTCCTTGTCTGGCTCATAGTATATCTCCCCATCTCCTAATGATTATTATTTGTATTCCATCGTAAACCTTTGGTGTAAAAATAAGCAAGTATTATTCATCTTGATTTCCTTCTTTTTCCATGCGAGCTTGAGTGAAAATAACTACTAAGGACATGATGATGAGGATCGTTTTTTTTGCAGTGCTTGGGGCTTTTTTTTATGCGTCACTTGTGCAGGCCGATAATAAAAAACCCCGCGCACGTGATATTGGGCTTCATGTGGGAACCATTTTGCCGGGAAAATATAATGCTATCACTGATGTAGCCGGAGTTAGGGTTGGTCATCATACAGTCAATATTGGTGATGATATCAGAACAGGAATAACGGCAATTATTCCCTCAGATCACGATATGTATCTTTATCCAATACCTGCTTGGATACATTCAGGTAATGGTTATGGAAAATTAATAGGCGAAACTCAGGTGCGGGAATTCGGTGAAATTGAAACGCCAATTATTTTAGGCTGTACACTTTGTGTTTGGACGGCGGCGGAAGCCTTAAAGGATTATTTACTTGGTAAACCTGGAGAAGGTCAACATACGGTAAATCCAATTGTAGGAGAAACTAACGATAGTCGTGTAAATAATATGTGGGCACCTGATAGTGCAAGGGCTGAGTACGTTGTTGCTGCAATAGAGAGTGCTAAATCTGGGCCGGTTGAAGAGGGTTCGGTTGGTGCTGGACGTGGTACTCAAGCCTTTGGTTGGAAAGGTGGTATTGGAACAAGCAGCCGTGTTCTTCCAGAAAGTTTGGGCGGTTATACTGTTGGAGTTCTCGTTCAAACAAACTTTGGTGGTGAATTGATTATGAACGGTGCTCCAGTGGGCCGTGAACTTGGACAATATTCCTATAAAACTCAACTTGAAAATGCGGGGCAGGGTATTGTGCCCATGGACGGCGGATCAATGATGATGGTTGTGGCTACTGATGCACCGATTTTATCACGTAACCTTGACAGACTTTCCAAGAGGGCCATGCTGGGGTTGGCACGGACTGGTTCAGTCGCTCATAATAGTTCTGGTGATTATGTTATATCCTTTTCAACTAATAAAAATGTACGTAGAGACCGGGGTGCCCGAACGCCCGTACCTTCTAAAACATTAACTAATTCTGCTATGTCACCATTGTTTCAGGCCGTCGTGGAGGCTATTCAGGAAGCAGTTTATAATGCAATTCTAAAGGCTAAGACGGTATCAAGTAGTCGTGGAACACTCAAAGAGATTAATATTGATCAAGTTAAAGAAATACTCGAAAAATATAACGTAACAAATTATAATAAAAAATTATCACCAATGAAAGTGCATAACCCATGAATAAAGAACAGGGTACTGAACAGTTTATAGAAATAGCTAAGGCAAGCGTAAGAATAAAAAGTGTGTTAAAGCCGACACCACTTCATTGTAGCAAGTCTCTTTCTATTGAAAATACAAAAGTATATTATAAAATGGAAAACCTAAACCCAACGGGGTCGTTCAAAATCCGAGGGGCGGCTAATAAAATTTTATCTATGTCTGAGAAGGATCGTGCCAAGGGTGTTGTTACTGCCTCAAGTGGTAATCATGGCCTCGGTTTCTCGTATATGTGTAATTATGCTAACTGCAGTGGCACTGTTTTTGTGCCGACTACTGTTTCAGAGGCTAAATATCAGGGTATACTCTCGTTTGGAGTAGATATAATTAAAACTGAGGGTGATCCAATTAACGGCGAAATAGCATCACGGAAATATGCTGCTGATAATGAAAAATCATTTGTTTCACCCTATAATGACGTCCAGATTGTTGGAGGACAAGGAACCATTGGTTTTGAACTTTTTTCAGAAGTTTGCGATTTAGACGTTGTGTTCATAGCGCTTGGTGGTGGGGGCCTTACCTCCGGTATTGCCATTGCACTAGCAAACCTCTCGCCGAACACAAAAATCATTGCCTGCTCTGCAACAAACTCAAAGGTTATGCAGGATAGTATTCCGGCTGGACATGTATTGGACCTTACTTCTGAACCAACGCTATCTGATGGAACTGCGGGTGGTGTTGAGGAAGGGTCAATAACCTTTGATTATTGTCGCGATTATGTTGATAAATTTATTGATGTCAGCGAAGAAGAAATTATTGAAGGTGTTAGAGTTTTTATTGATGATACCAATTCAATTGGCGAGGGAGCCGTTGGCGTCGCAGTTGCAGGTTATTTGAGTGAAAAAGATAGTTGGGTTGGCAAAAAGGTAGCTATTATTGCATGTGGTGGAAATATATCGCGTTCTGTATTAAAAACAATTCTTTAGGCCGTATGATTTAATTTACTAGAAAAGTGTGTCAAAAGTAATGACCCTCAAGTTTATTTAGATACATTTTCTTTTTCAATCGAAGTTGCAGCTTCACCATAAATGCGCCCCTCAAGTGATAGTTCTAGAAAACGAATATAATCCTTCTGATCTTTGATATTATTCTGAGCCATATCAATAATCTCGAGTTGTGATGATGCAGATAGATTATATTTTTTAATAAGAGCTATCATCTCATGACTAATGGCTTCTAGTTCTGTTTGGATATTTTCAATGGTTAATTCGTCGAGGAGTAACATTATTTTTCCTGTTGAGACTTAATAACTTTATACTAATAATTATATTTTAATTATGATTAATGCTCAGTAATTATAGTATTACTTATTTTAAAACAATAAACACTTATTGTTATATAGTGATTAATTTTAAAAACTTATTCTCTTTAGGGGCTAGTTGTTGCAATTGAGTTCTAATGAATTTTTTTTAGAAAAAAATATATATGATTTAGGAAATTTTTGTTATTATAGATAATAGTATGGATTTATGCATATAAATTAAAGAAATTCTTATAAAAATAGCAAAAATTACAAAATATGGTCTTAAAATGTATAAAAATCTAATCAGTTTATTTTCTACTTTTATTCTAGTCTCAATTATGGGTGCTGCAGCTCAAGTTCTACCAAATGTTCCCGAAGGCGCTGAGGCTTTATCTCTTAGCGGTAAACCGCTGTTTATGGATGATCCAACAAATGAACTAATTATCAAAAATCTTTCCATAACTCGTAACCGTTATATGGATTACCCGATGGTTCCAGATAGGGTGATCTGGTACGGGCGCCGTCTTGGTTACGCGGGTGATTTTCGTCAAGCCATTAAAATTTTTACGGAAGGTATTTTTGATTTTCCAAAGGACCCAAAATTCTATCGTCACCGGGGACATCGCTACATCACAATACGGGAGTTTGACCGTGCTATTAATGATCTTGAAAAGGCATCTGCTTTAATTATTGGAAAAGCGAATAGCATTGAAGAAGATGGTGCACCAAATGCCGCGGGGATACCCGTAAGCACATTACACGGTAATATTTTCTATCATCTTGGCCTCTCTTATTATCTTATACAGGATTGGGAGAATGCAAAAAGAGTTTACGACCTTGATCATAGTGTGGCTCGTAATGATGATAATCGTGTTTCAATTGCTCACTGGCGTTATATGATCCGTAGACGCATGGGTGATACACATGATGAGGCTAAATATGTGCTCAACGATATACATTCGGACATGAATGTTCTTGAAAATCACACTTATTACAAACTTTGCCTTTTTTATAAAGGCGTATTAAGTGAAGCCGAAATTTCAGAGGGAATTGACCTTGAAGATAGTGCTGATGCTGCGTCCGCTTATGGGCTAGCTAACTGGTATTACTATAATGAGGATGAAGTTAAAGCAAAAACGATGTTTAAAAAAATGCTTAATGCCAAAGCATGGGGCTCGTTTGGTTTTATTGCTGCTGAAGCTGATCTTGCAGCGATGGAATAATTTTATATGCTAGACCTCTCTGCTATGGCTGGATACTTACCCGAATTTGTCGAGGGATTTATTATTACCGCGCAGGTTAGTATTATTTCTATAATAGGTAGTTTTATTGTCGGATTAATGGTTGCGCTTGCAAGGGTCTCAACAAACAAAATATTCAATTTTATTTCACTGATATATGTGGATCTGTTTCGCAATATTCCTTTTATAGTACTTATCTTTTTCGGGTATTATGGATTACCTGAAATAGGTATTTATATAAATGCATTCTGGACCGGTTGCCTTGTATTAAGTATTGCTGTTGGTGCTTATGTAGGCGAAACTATAAGGGCTGGAATACTGGGTATAGATAAAGGAATTGTCGAAGCAGCACGATCTTTTGGTTTTTCAAAACTTAAACTATATAGAAAAATAATTCTTCCGATTAGCTTGACAGTATCGGTTAGGCCCCTTGGTTCTGTATTTATTAACTTAATTCTAACAACATCGATCTTGTCTACCATCACGCTAAATGAACTTACGGGTGTTAGTAAGGTTATTGCTTCAAATACTTTTCGCCCGTTTGAGGTGTATGTTTTTTTGGTTTTATTATATGGAGCCCTTACATTTGTAATTTCTGGTCTTATTACACTTTGGCACAAGCGACTTAACCGCTATTTAGAAGAAGGTGTTTAATGGGATATAATAATGAAGGATTTAGCATTTATGATTTGCAGTTACTAATAGAGGGATTGGGCGTATCGGTTTGGATATTTCTTGTTTCTACAATTATAGGTCTTCTTCTTGGCTGTTTTATCGGTTTAGTTCGTTTTTACCGTATCCCTATTCTTGCTCAGGTATTAATGGTGCTTAGCGAATTTTTAAAAAACTCACCAGTTTTGGTGCAACTATTTTTGGTTTATTTTGGAATACCAGCGCTTTTTGCCATCGATATTAGCCCATTCCAAGCTGCAGTCATTACTTTGAGTGGCAATACGGCCTCTTTTGTTGCCATAATCGTAATATCATCCATAGAGGCTATTGATAAGAGGCAACTCGATGCTGCAAGGAGTTTTGCTTTTTCTGAAGTGCAAATTATGAAATGTGTAATTTTTCCCCAAAGTTTAAGTCTCGCAATGCCGCTGCTCGTGAGCCTAGCCATTAACCAACTTCAAGTGACTTCTCTGATTTCAGTTATAGGTGTGGTAGACATTACCCGGGTCGGCGATATTATTAATCAGCGTACTTTTGAACCTTTTATTGTTTGGCCTATCATTGGACTTACATACTTTATTCTTGCGAAGGTTATAGCTACAGTTGGTTCTCTGCTAGAAGAAAAATACAGTGCATACCGAATGGTAAATAAATTATAATGATTAAAATAAAAGCTCTACATAAAAATTTTGGAAATCTTGAGGTACTTAGGGGGGTTAATATATCTATTAACCATGGTGAAGTAGTATCTATACTTGGTGGAAGTGGGTCAGGTAAGAGTACCTTAATACGCTGTATTAATGGTTTAGAGAAGGTCACATCGGGGAGTATTACAGTTGACGAGTATGATGTAGCCGATAAAAAACAACTTCTGAATGTTAGAAAAAAATGCTCAACTGTTTTTCAACAATTTGACCTTTATCCACACCTTAGTGTTTTAGATAATATTACTCTTGCACCTATAAATGTGCTAGGAGAAAAAAAAATAGAAGCAAATAAAGTAGGTCTTAAGTTACTAGAAAGCGTAGGTATTTTAGAAAAGGCAAATAACTATCCTGCCCAACTTTCAGGTGGAGAAAAACAGAGAGCCGGTATCTGTCGTGCTCTTGCTATGAAGCCTGATTATTTGCTTTTGGATGAGGTTACAAGTTCGCTAGACCCCGAGATGACCGCAGAAGTTTTGGGGATACTTAAAAATCTTTCCGGAAAGGGTATTACTATGATATTTGTCACACACGAAATTGAATTTGCGCGTGAAATATCGAACCGTATTGTATTTCTTGATGAGGGAGTAATTTTAAAAGATCTCTCAAAAGAACATTTTTTCTCTGCTGAAGGAGGCTGCTTGGAACCTCGTATTAAAAAATTTCTCTCGAAAATGGATAAGAATAATGGATAGACGAAACTTTTTAAAATCAACGGCAGCGCTTACAAGTTATGGATTGACTTCACAGAAGACAGTAGGGAAAACATTAAATATGAAAGAGGATAATATGATATTACTTTCAAACGTTACAGGCTGGCCAGGCATTGAAACTGCAGCAAGCCATCTGAAGGAAGGCATGTACGGTATTGATGCAATGATTGAAGGTATCAATAAAGTAGAAGCAGAACCAACTGTTCGTAGCGTTGGGTATGGGGGTTGGCCGAACTTACTCGGTGTGATGGAGTTTGATGGGGGTGTCATGGACGGGACTACACGCGAAGTAGGAGCTGTTGGTGCCCTTAAACATACAATCCATGCAGCTCAAGTTGCTCGCGCAGTGATGCAAAAACTTAATCATGTGTTGGTTACTGGAAATGGAGCAGACCGTCTTGCTGCTGAAATTGGTTTAGCAAAAGTAGAGACCCTTCACGAAGATTCTTATAAAGTTTGGAAGGCCAAGGTAAAGGAGATACTTAGTCCAGACGAGTTCGAGAAATTTCCAGACATTCCTCTAGCTAGACTAAATTCAGCTATTACTGACCCCGAAAAAGTAAGAGATACAACTGTATTTATGTGCAAGGATGCCTCTCAAGGTATTCATACGGCAACCAGCACATCTGGTTGGGGTTGGAAATATCCTGGAAGATTAGGGGATAGTCCAATTGCTGGTGCTGGTTTTTATGCTGATAGTCGGTTTGGTGCCGCTGCTTGCACGCATACTGGTGAAATGGCTATACGTTGTGGGACTTCAAAGTCTATTATTATGGCTATGCAAATGGGTTACTCACTTAATGATGCTATCAAATTTGCCTTAGATGAAGTTGCAAATTTAAAAAGTGGGTTCATTGCGGGGCTCGTTATTCATGCTATCGATAATAATGGTAGTCATAAAGTTGTTTCATTTAATCTTGATAAACCTGGTAAGTATTGGCTCTGGAAACCAAGTATGGCTAAGCCCGAGCTTTTAGAAAGTGAGTTGGTTTAAATTTTGAAAGATTTTCTTTTAGGAATTTTAATTTCAATAATTAGCTTTTCTTCGGGTCAGGCGGCGATGCTCGATGATATTAAGAAAAGGGGTTATATAAAAGTAGGAATATCTCTTGGAGGTATGCCTATGGGAGGTCGTGACCGGCGTAATGAGCCGTTAGGGTATGATTATGAGGTGGCCAAATTACTTGCAAAAAAAATGGGAGTTGAGATGCGGATCACTGATATTTATGGTGACGCGCGTGTTAGCCTTTTAGTATCTGGGCAGATTGATTTGGTGATTGGAAATATGACGATAACTGAGAAACGTGCAGAAGTGATTGATTTTACAGATCCTTATTTTAAAACTGGGCTGAGGGTAATATATCAGAAAGATCAAAATATTAATTCACTTGCGGATCTTAATGGTAAAAAAGTCGTTGCAGGGCGTGGAACCAGTGGGGCTACATTCATTGCAAAAAATGTACCAGATGCCGAGCTTGTATACACAGAAAACTTTGCCCCTAATGGGGTGCTTTTACTTAAACAGCGCAGGGTGGATGCTGGAATAGAGGACAGTTCAATGGCGGATTACGTGGCCAATCAAATGAATAGCTTAAATATTATGCCTGGAGTTTTTGAGGCAGGAGAAGTTGCAATGGCTATTCGTAAGGGACAGCCAGAATATAAGTTTTATTTAAATGAATTTATTGCTGATTATATTGCCAGCGGTGAATATGCTAAAAATATTAAAATGTGGTGGGGGAAAGATAAAAAAATTCCCGAACTTAGAAGATGAAAAAAATAACATTTGAAGTATGTGTTGATACTATAAAAGGAGCTATTGATGCTGTGAATAATGGTGCTGATAGGCTCGAACTTTGTGACGCATTAGGAATTGGTGGCACGACACCATCGGCGGGTTTTATGAAAAGCGCCTCTAAGCTCGGCGTCCCTGTATATGCAATGATTAGGCCACGAGGTGGAGACTTTATATTTAATTCGGAAGACATGGATGTGATGCTTCACGATATTGATCGCTGTCGACATTATGGTATGACTGGAATTGTTATAGGTATGAGCTTTGAAAATGGAGCTCTTGACACAGAAAAATTAAAAAAACTTATCACCAATGCAAATGGGATGGGTGTGACTTTGCACCGGGTCTTCGATGTAACCCCCGATACATCTGAAGCTTTAGAGCAGGCTATTTCATTAGGTATAGAGCGTATTCTGACATCCGGACAGTCTGAGACGGCATTGGGGGGTGCATTTAAAATAAAGAGTATAATTGATGCTGCCGCCGACCGAATATCTATTATGCCTTGCTCAAAGATAAATCCGCGTAGCCTTAAAGACCTTTTTAATATATTCAAAGTGTCAGAGATACATTCATCCTGTCGTACATTGGTAAGCAGTCCTTATACTGTAAATGCACCGAGTATGGCCCCGGGAGATGATTTTTCGCGACATATAACTGACCCAGTCAAAGTTAAGGCTATTACTAATTATTTAAAAAACTTAGATGATTGAAAGTAATTTATTTAATTAAAATAAAATGGGCTTGTTCTAGCCCGCTAGTTTAATTAATGTCTAAAATAATTTAAAACTAGAAATAAGGTTATTTTATGAAATTACTTCAACCTATTTGTTTGTCTGTTATGGCACTATTAATGATGTCTTGCTCTACCGAAAATTTTGATAAAACTGAGATAGTTTTAGAGATTAAAACTCCTTTAGAGGATCCTATAGCGGTTTTGTTTTCTGAAGTACAGGAAGGGGCGCAAGCTACTTCCTTTATGGGAAAACCACTTTTTGCGAACGCCCACAATCAAAAACTTTTCAATAATCTTGTACTGGCTAAGGCAAATTATGACGCCGATCCGATGGATGCTATGAATATTATATGGTATGGTCGCCGGACCGCTTATATTGGTGATTACCGGGCAGCCATTGCAATTTTTTCTGAGGGAATTAAGAAATATCCTAACGATGCGCGCATGTATCGACATCGAGGTCACCGTTACATTAGTGTCCGCGAAATTGATCGTGCGGTGGATGATTATGAAATGGCAGAAAAACTTATAAAAGGAACAAAAGATAAGATTGAGCCTGATGGGGCACCAAACCCTCAAGGTATTTATTTAACAAGTACACATAGCAATATTTATTATCACTTAGGGCTTTCGTATTACTTACGTCAGGAATGGCAAAAATCACATAATGCCTTCAAAATGGGACAAAAGTTAGGCCTTAATGATGATAATATTGTCTCTACGGGTCATTGGATTTATATGAATTTGCGTCGGATGGGTAAAGATAAAGAAGCACAAGCCTCTTTAAATAATATTGAGCAGGAAATGAATATCATTGAAAATATGTCTTATCATAATCTCACACTTATGTATAAGGGCATCATCCCTTCAGATATACTAACGAGTGTTGACCCTAATGATCCAAGTGGTGCGGCGATTGCTTACGGTGTTGCCAATTGGTTTTTATATAACGGGGAAACTAAAAAAGCATACGAGTTAATGGAAAAATTTATGGAAACCAGGTCTTGGAGCGCGTTTGGCTTCATTGCCGCAGAAATGGACTTGAGTATCAGATAACTATGAAATATCAATCAGCCATAGAAGTAAAAAAGAACCTTTCTACAAAAGAAGAGGTTGCATTTATAGATATTCGGGAAGCTGCGCCATACGGCCGTGGTCATCCTTTTTTTGTATCTCACGTTCCCTATAGTATTTTAGAATCGCGCATTGGCCTATATGTTCCATGTTACCAAACACCGATTATTATTCTTGGTAGTGACGATATTATTTCAAAAAAAGCGGCGGCCCACTTGGAAGGTATGGGATATAAAGATATCATCCTGCTAGAAGGTGGTATTCAGGCATGGTCCCAAGCGGGATATGCAGTTTATGAAGGGATCAGCGCACCATCTAAATCGTTTGGAGAGGTTGTTGAGCATGAACTTGGTACGGTTTCAATTACTGCTGAGGAATTAAAGGCTCGTTTGGATGGCGGGGATGATGACTTCCTGCTCGTTGATGGTCGTACGCCGGAAGAATTTCATCGTATGACCATTCCAGGTTCAACATCTTGTCCAAATGCTGAGTTAAGTTTACGTTATGCAGCGATGCTTGTGCACTCAGATCAAGATATTATTGTCAATTGTGCTGGTCGCACTCGCAGTCTTATCGGAGCTCAGACATTAAACCTTCTTGGGCTACCCAATAAAGTTTACGCTCTTGAGAATGGCACTATGGGCTGGAAATTAGCTGGATTTGAACTTGAGTATGGAGCAACGCGATCATATCCGATCGATATTAATATAAATATTATTAACGATGCCAAGAAAAAGGCAGATGCGTTGATTATTCAATATAAATTAGAAGTTATTAGTATAGATACAGTTAAATTATGGCGTAAAGACAAGTTTAATACGACCTTCTCGTTTGATATCCGCACCTCAGAGGAATATGAACTAGGCCATGTTGAAGGTTTTAGGCATACGCCGGGTGGACAACTAATTCAGGCTACAGATCAATGGTTTGCCACAAGGGGTGGAAAAATAGTTGTATTTGATAATCATCATATCCGTGCTGTGATGAGCGTAATTTGGTTAAAAGGGATGGGTCATGATGCTTATATTCTTGATGGGACCACCGCAACTGAAACTATAAGTTATAAAGAGGTTGAAATTAATACTTCAGATATTAATTTTATAGATGCAACAGAAATTGTAAAAAGCAAGGCGAGTATAATTGATATACGCTCAAGTTTAGATTATAGAAAAGGTCATATTGATGGTTCTATTTGGTCAATTAGACCAATGCTCAACACATTAGATATAGATGGTGATGTTATAATTATAGCATCTGATCTGCTAACTGCCACGTATGTACTTAAAGATTTAGCTATTAGTGGCCAAATTAGTTTAAGCAAACCAAATGATTGGAAAGCTGCCGGGTTAAAGGTGGTGGCAACGCCGGATTGTCCAACAGATGCACAGAGTATTGATTTTCAATTCCATACGCATGAACGCCATTCGGGCAATATGGACCATGCACGGGAGTATTTAAGATGGGAAACTGGATTAATGAATCAAATGGATGAACAGGAGATATCTACTTTGAAACCTCTAAAACCCTAAAAAATCAATATAAATAGTTAATTATAGATAACAATTATACCTGTTATTAATAAAAACGTGATGAATTTATAAACTCTGGTAGATTAATTTTTATGAAAATAAAACTCAAAAATAGAAGTTTTTTAAAATGATTGAAAAGTATTCAATGCTTGTTTTGTATCTTACAATACTAGTTATAATTAGTATAATAGCCTCAAAACGTGTGAATAATATCAAAGGGTATATCACTGGAAATAAAACCCTGGGTTATTGGGTTGCAGCCTTCTCAGCGCAAACAACCGGAGAAAGTGCGTGGTTACTTCTTGGGGTGACAGGTATGGGAGCTATGCTAGGTTTTAGCGCGTATTGGATAGTCGTAGGCGAGTTGTTTGGGGTAATGGTGGCATGGTTCTTCATGGCAGAACGCTATAAAAAACTCACCGATCAGTATAACAGTATAACCATGATCGACTATTTAGTAAGTCGCTTTAAAGCTAAATCACACACACTTCGCATCGTGGCCTCTGTTTCACTTGCTGTATTCATACTTATTTATATTTCGGCGCAGATTGATGCTACAGGTTCAGCTTTCGAGCGTTTTTTAGAGTGGGATTATCATGTAGGGGCTATTGTTGGCTTTGTTTTTGTTGTAATTTATAGTGTTATTGGTGGTTTTACGGCTGTTGCCTGGACTGATACTTTTCAGGGTGCTGTTATGGTTTTGAGTCTCGTTGCATTGCCATTAGTTGCATATATGATGTTAGGGCCATCCGATTATGTCTATGATACACTAAGCTCCATTGATCCAGGCTTAGTAAGTATTTGGGGCAATGGTGGTTTTACACCGATGAATTTTGCTACTGTGCTGGGAATGATGCTCATTGGTCTCGGGTTTTTAGGTTCCCCTCAAGTTTTTGCTCGTTTTCTGGCCATTAAAAGTGTTGAAGAGATTAGGCGTGGTAGATGGATTGCCCTTCTTTTTACTTTATTGGTAGATGCCTCTGCCGTGAGTGTTGGTGTTCTTGGCCGGTACCTATTTACAGAAATAGGTACTGATCCAGTTGTAGTTCTTGGAAATGGAGCTCAAAATGTTCTTCCGACACTAGTGGAATATGTGTTCCCTTCAATATTAGTGGGCCTTTATGTGGCAGCGGTGCTTTCAGCCATAATGTCAACCGTTTCCTCTCTTTTGATCGTTGCAGCAGGCTCCATCACCCATGATATTTATAGGAAAATATTTAATTCAGAACTTGATGGTGCAAAGTCAGCAAATGTATCACGATGGCTTACAATTATATTTGCTTTACTAGCGCTAACCCTAACAATAATTATCTCTTTTGTTTCACCTACCAGAACAATATTTTGGTTTGTTATATTCGGTTGGTCTGGAATTGCGGCCGTATTCTGTCCTATGGTAATTATGTCACTATTTTGGAGAGGATTTACCTTGCGGGGGGCAATTGCAGCTATGATAGCAGGATTTATGATGACAATTTTAGCAAAATTTGTGTTTAGTGAAATTGATGTGATTGGACCCTATTTTGTTGCTATGGAAACAATGCCGCCGGCATTCTTGTTTTCATTCATTATAGGGTATATTGTAAGTATTATGATGCCTGATAAGGAACTCGCAAATAACTATGATAAGGATATAAGGAAAATTACAAAAAGGGGATAATACAATGGATAGAAGAGATTTTTTGAAAACTACAGCAGCACTAGCCTCCGTTTCTGTTGCGGGAAGTGCTGTTACAGCATGTGCGCAAGATACAAGTAATAAGGATAGCGACGTTTTCTGGCAAACTATTATTAATCAATATAAGGTTACTGATGAATTTATTAACCTTAACGCAGGTCACTGGGGAATAATGTCGGAACCCGTCCGTAAAGCCTTTAATGAACATACAGAATTTATTAATGCTTATAGTTCTCACTATGTTGGCCATGGCAGATCTGCAAATCCAAATGCACGAAATTATAATGTTGAGCGAATGGAAATTATCCAAATGCTAGCAAAAAAACTTGGCGTTCAGTCAGACGAACTCGTTTTTACACGTGGCGCAACGGAATCTATGCAGCTCTTGATAAGTGGTTACAATAAAATACGTCCTGGTGACAGCGTTCTTTATGCAGATGCAGCTTATTATAGTATGGCGGCTGAAATGCGCCACTTAGAAGCTTACCGTGGTGCTAATGTGGTTCAACTTACAATGCCTGATCCTGTTGATTTTCAGGGTTCAATTAATCTTTTCGAACAGGGTATTAAGGATAATCCTAACACAAAACTCATTTTACTTACTCATATGGCTAATCGGACTGGGGTTATTATTCCAGTTAAAGAAATAACAGAAATGGCACGTTCATATGGAGTGGATGTTATCGTTGATATGGCTCATTCCTGGGGACAGCTCGACTACAATTTTGTGGATCAGGGGACTGACTTTGTTGGATTTAATCTTCATAAATGGATTGGTGCGCCACTTGGTACTGGATTTATGTACATCAAGAAAAACAGGATGCTTGATATTGACACAAAAAGTAGCAAAGGCTTGCCAGGTAATAATGATATTAATAACCGTACGCAAACGGGAACAATGAACCTTGCTGCAGTCATGTCGGTGAGAGAGGCGCTTAATTTTGTTGATGCCATTGGCATTAGGCATATTGATAAACGTTTTAGAGCGTTACGCAATGAATGGACAAAAGAATTCATCAATGATGATCGAGTTGATATTTTAAGTCCTGAAGATGAGAGAATGCATTGCGGCCTGACATCATTCAGGATTAATGCACACAACGATGCCCGAGAACTTGCAAAAACACTTCTCAATGATTATGCAATCAATACAGCAGCTATTCCAGAATATAACGGTATTAGGGTTTCTCCTGGATTTTACAGTTCAAAAGCTGATATGGCTACTCTTGCGGTAGCCATAAAGGATATTGCAAACAAACAAGGATAACTTAATGGATAGAAGAAAATTTTTAAAATCATCCGTTGCTTTAGCTAGTCTTCCTGTAACAAATTTTCCGGCATGGGCATTTGCTCAGCAAGCTCGTAGTCCGGATGATGAAAATTTCTGGGCTATAATCCGAAATCAATATGAGGTAACAGATAATGTTACGAATCTTGAAGCTGGGTATTGGGGTATTATGTCTATTCCTGTAACCCAAGACTATATAAAAAATACTCATTTTGTTAACCAGAACAGTTCTTACTACGCCAGACGTCTTTATAGTAAGGATTATGACAATATTATTACTCGAATTGCTGGAAAACTTGGTGTTGGTACGGACGAAATTGTATTGACCCGCGGTGCAACTGAATCTCTACAAAGCTTGATCAATGGTTATAACAAACTTGATGAAGGTGATACCGTTATTTATGCTGACCTTGATTATGGTAGTATGCAGTCAGAAATGCGTTTCCTTAGAACACACCGTAAAGTGAATGTGGTTAACATAGCAATACCAGAACCAGCATCTTATGAAAATGTTATTGATACCTATACTAAGGCTCTTGATGATAATCCTAAATGTAAAATGATGTTGTTGACCCATGTAAGTAATCGAACTGGTTTGATTACACCTGTTAAAGAAATAACTGCTATTGCTAAATCTCGCGGCGTTGATATTATTTTAGATGCTGCTCATTCATGGGGTCAGTTTGAGTTTGATTTTCAGGAGCTTAGTGTTGATTTTGCTGGCTTCAATCTTCATAAATGGATGGGAGTTCCACTTGGGGTAGGTGCAATGTATATCCGCAAAAATAGGGTACTTGATATTGACCCATTGCGCGGCGAGGCTAGTCCAGATAACGATGATGTCAGGACCCGTATACACACAGGGACCATCAATTTTGCAGCGGTAATGACAATACCAGCTGCTTTTAATTTTCGTGAAAGTATTGGGCAGAAGAACATTGAAAACCGTCTTCGTAGTTTGCGTGATCAATGGGTTAATCAAGTGGTTGACAATAAAAGTGTTGAGATCTTAACTCCCCAGGACGAGCGCATGTACGCTGGCATTACCTCTTTTCGTCTAAAGAATAAAACTACCTACAAAAATAACCGCGATTTAATGGATATTTTGATTGAGAAATATAGTATTTTTACAGTTGCTATCAGAGGAATTTCCAAAGGCGGTGGCATTCGGGTTAGCCCATCTCTTTATAACTCTCGCGCTGATATGGATAAACTAGCAGCTGCAATAAATGATATGACGGATTAAACCTATGATATTCAAGGGAGACTAATTTTTAGGCATATAAATTTTTCGTTTTTAGTACTCTTCCCTGAAGGTTAAAATATTTATTCCGGCAAAATAAGTGTGGCACGAAAGTCATTTACATTAGTCCCAGTGGGGCCAGTTAAGATAAGACTATTTAGCTTTAAGAATGCGCTGTAACTGTCATTATTTTTGAGCATAGCTTCCAAGTCTAGTCCAATTTTTTGCGCATCTTTTAGTGTATTTGGTGTAATGATGGCACCAGCATTATCCTCGCTACCATCAATGCCATCCGTATCGACAGCAAGTGCAAAGATATTTTTATTACCCTTTAAATTTAACGCTAAACTTAGTAAATACTCACTATTAGGTCCACCACGACCATCACCCTTTAGTTTAACGGTTGCCTCTCCACCAGATATTAAAAGTGTCGGTATTTTTGGTTTTATGTTAGCTAAATAAGTTGCAGTTTTCCAAGCAATATCACATGCATCACCTTCCAGTTCCCCTAAATTGATTATATCCAAGTTAGACTTTTTACTAAATTGGGCTACCTTATCCAACATCATAGTTCCAGAACTAATAATTGTGTAATTTTTAGATTTGTTGTCTAAGTTATCTTTTTCAGGATGCACTCTTTTTAACCAATGGGATATTGAAGCTGGAGTGGTAATATCATATTTATCTAAAATCTTAATGGCATCATTTGGTGTTGTGGGGTCTGCAATAGTTGGTCCTGATCCAATTATAGATGGATCATCACCCACTACATCAGAAATTGCGAAAGTATAGACCTTAGCAGGGCGGCAATGAGCTGCTAGACGACCACCCTTAATAGCGGAAAGTTGTTTTCTAACACAATTGATTTCATTTATATTTGCGCCCGATCTTATTAGAGCACAATTTATTTTTTGTTTTTCTAAAAAATTAATTGATCCTGCTGGATAACATATTAATGATGAGCTACCACCAGACAGTAAAACAAAAACAGTATCTGAACTGTTCAGGCTATTAGTAAGCTCAAATACTTTACCCGCGGCTCTAACAGACATTTGGTCAGGTATTGGGTGAGAAGCCTCTATCTGCTCAAAATATTTAAGTGGTTCTCTATAATGATAAGGGACGACTGCAAGGCCTTTAATAGAACCTTGCCAGTATTTTTCAAACTCTACCGCCATTGATGAAGCTGCCTTGCCAACGCTTATTACAGTTACAGCAGTTTTATTATCAGTAGGAAGGTGCCTAGGGAGAGTTTGATTTGGACTTGACACTTTGAGGGCTAGGTCAACACAATCAAGAATTATTTTTTTTGCACTAATATGCATAACTTTTTATATCATAGATTTTTAAAACAAGATGCACTTTTAAGTTATTTTTGTTATAAGTTTATAAAATCAATCCTCAGCTGGATTAAGTAATTTATCAAGGCAAACAACCACATATTTAGTCATTGCATCGTCAACCTGTGCTTGACTAGCACCTTTCCATGCACTTCTTGCTTCCTCATAGGAAGGATAAATACCCACTGTGTGCAAATACTTGGTGTTAATAAATTTAGTTGTTCGTGGATCGGATACTTTTCCGCCAAATACAAGATATAGTTGACCATCGATCATAATTTATACGTCCTTTTATTGATTGAACTATATTCATGGAGTTACTGTCGTATTAGCAAATTTAAATCCATCAATGATATTCTTCATATATTGATTAAGACCATTTACTCCACTGCTAGTTATTCGAGCTGTAAAGTCATCACGTTGAGTTGCGACCATGCTAATCCCTTCGATTTTAACATCAATTATTTTTATGTCTCCATCTTTATCACTTCTTACACGCCAATCAATATCAAGTGATTTATTTTCTGAATTATAGGCTTTTGTCCTAATAAAAATATCTAATTTTGCGTGAGGTGTAATTTTTTCTATTACAATTTTCTTGGTATCGAGTTTTCTAAGTCGAGACGAGTTTACCTTAAGGATAAACTCCGGAAATAAAGAGTAATATATGAGGAGTTCTTCTTTACTTGCTTTTTTGCGATGCCTACTAAGACTAATGCGTGCTAGGTAATTTATTGCAAATGTCTCATTTAAGATACTTCTATACTCTCCCAAATATTCAGATTCTGTTAAATCCTTATTATTAATTATGCTAATAGCCCTTTCTGCAAAACTTTCTATAAACTCTCTGGCTTTTTGTTGTGTATCAGGGTCTTGATTATCTGCATTTGCATTGAGAGGAAATAAGAATAATGTAAGAAGGAAACATCGAATGAAAAAACTATGAATTATATTTTTGATATATAAAATAAATTTTTTATTCACCCAATTTTCAGCGTATTTTTTCATATCACAAGTAGTTTCCATTTTTAACCTTACTCTTCATTATTGTTGATATTCTATTTATTTTAGAAATGGTCGTTTTACCAAAGTTGGACCTAATATCAATCTTTCAATGTTTCTAAATAAGCAATTACATCTTGACGATCTTTTTCTTTCTTAAAGCCAGCAAAAATCATTTTTCCACGCTTAACTACATCTCTTGGCTTGAGAAGGTAAGCATCCAGGGTAGCTTCGTCCCATGTAAGATCAGCTGCAATAATACCTTTAGAGTATCTATACCCCTCAAACTGTCCTGCTTTTTTCCCATAAATTCCGTAAAGGTTAGGGCCAATTTTTGCTCTATCACCTTTGGCAACTGTATGACAAATTTTACATTTTTTTTTAAATGTTCCTTCACCTTTGACGGCATCACCTTCAGCTTGAGCGGTAAGTGGCAGAAACAAACTTGTTATAAAGACAGCAGCCATTAATTTTAAAATACACTTCATTTAAAGTTCCTTAAGTTTTATTGTCTTTCCCATGTCTTGCAATAGCAAAAAAAACGAATGTCGACAAATTAATTCGTCTAAAAAAACCATAATACAACCTAAAATTTGATATTTTAAATTATGTATCAATGTGAGGCGAAATATATGGAAATTTTATTTGAGATATTATTGAATAGATTAAAATTTATTATTTAGCTATTTAATTCAAGCGTTTATTAATTAAGCGTATTAGGTAACCATAAAGCTATAGCTGGGAATAATATTACAAGTAATAGTCCGGTCAGTTGAATTAAGATGTAAGGGATAACACCTTTATAAATATCCATCATTCGTACTGAAGAAGGGGCAACACCTTTCATATAAAAAAGTGAGAATCCAAATGGTGGTGTTAGAAATGATGTTTGAAGATTAATAGCTATAATTACTGCAAACCAGGGAAGAATCTGTGCTGTTTCAATATGATTACCAAAATCTAAAGTATTTAAAATTGGCACAAATATGGGTAATACGATAAGGGTAATTTCAATCCAATCAAAGAAAAAGCCAAGGATGAAGACGATCAGCATCAATAAGCTGATGACAAGCCAAGGGTCTGCCGAAAAGCCATTCATAAAATTGAGTATCAAATTATCTCCACCCAGTGATCTAAATACATAAGAAAAAGCTGTGGCACCAACAAAAATACCAAATATCATTCCGGATGTTTTTATAGTTTCGTCACACATTTCCCAAAATTTGGTAATGGTTAGTCTTTTTTTTATTGCGGCAAGAATAAGGGCTCCAAAGGCACCGACGCCTGCTGCTTCTGTTGGTGTTGCTAAGCCGGAAAAAATTGAACCAAGTATAAGCATGATAAGAATCGTAGCCGGAAGAAAACCACGCATTATAATTCTTGTTATTGATTTATCAGAATTTGTATCATTCTGATTGAACTTAAAGTGCTTCCGACATTTTAAAAAAATATAAATAATATATAACGTTGCCAACATAAGCCCGGGGACCAGTGCTGTCATAAATAGATCTGTTACCGAGATAGATAGTAGATCCCCCATAACTACTAACATTATACTTGGAGGTATCAAAATACCAAGAGTACCTGCCGCTGCAATGGTACCACTGGAAAATGATTTTTCATAGCCTGCAGCTAGCATTACTGGGAATGCCATAAGTGAAATCATGACTACGCTTGCACCAATAATACCGGTTGTTGCTGCCATAATGGTGCCAAGGATAGTTACGGACATGGCTAGGCCACCAGGGGTTCTGTTGGTCAATACTTTTAAACTTTCTAAAAGCTCTTTAGCAATACCGCTGCGTTCAAGTATCAGTCCCATAAAAACAAACATGGGTATAGCGATTAAAACCATATTTTCTACCACGCCACCAAAAATACGTGAGTTGATCAGAAAAAATTCTTTGAAATTAAAAACATCAAAACCCATACCAATTAACCCAAAGAAAAGGCCAATGCCACCAAGAACAAAGGCGACTGGGTAGCCAGAAAAAAGACAAACAGCCAAAGTTGGAAACATTAAGATTGGTAATATTTCTGTCGGACTATACATCTTTATTTTCCCGTTTTAAAAGTATTGCAACTCCTGAAATACCGAGTAATAAAAAACCAATAGGAAGGCATGATTTAATAATAAAACGATATCGCAAGCCCTCTGCAGCAGCAGATATTTCTCCCGTAAGATAAGATTTAAGAGTAAAATCAACACCAAAATAAATAACAACACAGCAGTAGGGCAGCAAAAAAAATAAACATCCGATGACTTCAATAATACGGTTAGTATGTGGATTTAAATTTTCTCTAAGAACATCAACGCGAACATGCGCATCCTTCATATAAGTAAACCCCAAACTTAAAAGAAATAGTGCCCCATGAAAATGCCACTCAAGCTCCTGCAGTATAATTGAATTCGTATTAATGAAGCGCCTTCCAAACACATCAATAATGATAGTAATCATCAACGCCAGCAGAAAGAAGCGCCCAAGATAGGACGTTACTTCTAAAATATAATTAACGGTTTGTTTTAAGATAACCGAGCTCTTTCCATGTTTTGTATAATTTTCTAAATTTTACTAAGGATGTCCATGCTCGATCAAAGTCCGGATCCTTATTTGCCTCTTCCTTTGCAACTTCAAGCCATGCCGCTTCAAAAGCATCTAGCATGTGATCGGGCCATTGGTGAAAAATAGTTCCCGTTTCTTTCAGTGAATTAATGGCTTCAGCTTGTAAGGCTTCACCCTCAGCAATACTAAAACGCATATTATCGCCACAGGTAGTATTGATCTGGGCCTGCTGTTGAATAGAGAGAGAATTCCAAATTTCCAAATTAATCATTAGTTCAAAAAATGTTGATTGTTGATGCCACCCTGGAAAATAGTAATGTTTAGCAATCTTATTAAAACCTAACTTTTGGTCTACTGCCGGCATGGAAAACTCTGTAGCATCGATCGCTCCGAGCTCAAGTGCAGGAAAAATATCACCGGTAGCGAGAAGTTGGGTTGATACTCCCATTTTACTCATGACGCGTGCACCAAGGCCAAAAAATCGCATACGTATACTTTTGAGATCTCCAAGGCTTTTTATCTCCTCCTTGAACCATCCAGAAGCTTCTGGAGGGCTAATGCCACAGATAATGCTATGAATATTATGCTTGTGGTAAATATCTTCAAATATTTTCTGACCACCGCCATTGTAATACCATGCCATGTATTCTGGGCTATCTGGGCCAAAAGGAATAGCTGCAAAGGTTTGTAGGGCAGGGACTTTTCCGCTCCAAAAACCAGGTGATGACCATGCGCTGTCGAGAGCACCATATGAAACTGCATCAAATGTTTCAAGTGGAGGAGAGAGTGCGCCAGGTTCAAAGAAGCTAAACTTTATATTACCACCTGAGATAAGTTCTATTTGTTCTTGAAACCGTTTTGCCATTGTTCCGAGTATGATTAATGCACTAGGATAAGTACTGGCAAGTTTTAG
>JABGYD010000091.1 GCA_018675425.1 Kordiimonadaceae bacterium | reverse complement strand
TCATCTTCATCTTCATCTTCATCTTCATCTTCATCTTCATCTTCATCTTCATCTTCATCTTCATCTTCATCTTCATCTTCATCGCTGTCTTCATCGCTGTCTTCATCGCTGTCTTCAGATCCCTCGAGGGTTTTACTTTTATTATCATCCTGTCCAGCGGTCTCATCATCCGAGGCTTCTTGAACAACTACACTAGAGATGATGGCACTTTGTCGCGTAGGATCATTATTGTACATGGCGTCAAGATCAATAACATCACGAAGAAGTATTTCTTCTTCTTCTAACATTTTACCCCAAGCCGCAAGTGCATCAAAAGTTAGTGGACTATCGCAAAGCCCAAAAATCATTGTTGCCCTGCCAGCCTCAATACGTTTAGCAATAGCAATTTCACCCTCACGTGACAGAAGCTCCACACTTCCCATTTCACGGAGATACATCCTCACCGGATCATCGGTACGGTCAATTGGAGCCTTAGCATCGGCCTTCAATGCCACTCCTACTTTTTTTTCTTTAGTAGTTTTTTTCTTTGGCTTTACTTCTTCAATTTCTGCATCAGCATTATCAATCACCTTTATCCCCATCTCAGAGAGCATAGTCATGACATTTTCTATCTGTTCAGAAGACATTTGATCCTGAGGAAGTGCTTCGTTCATAGCATCATAGGTTATGTAACCGACCTCTTTGGCATCGGCTATCATCTTTTTTACAGCATCTTGACTGTTAACTAGAATGGTATCTGCTGGGTCAGGGATTTTTTCAAACTTAGTGGCTTTTTTCGCCATTTATATACCTCGAATTATTTTTAAAGCAAAAATACTAATCTTAAGGATCTTTCCCTAAGGTATCGCTAATTTTTTTATTACTTATTGACTGTTCGTTTAATAAAGCTTGCAAGCGCGCGAATTCCTCTTCGTTCAAATCTTTAGAACCTAAAATTGCTATTTCTTTTTCAATTTTTTCAAATTGAAAAAGTTCAATAGAATGCAACCAAGTTTCTTCCGTATCTGCGGCAGAAGAATTTTTCCCAATAAATTTTTGGGTTGTCAACACGCCTTGTTTAAATATGGTATTAACCACCTGGCCCAATCCATTTTCTAATAGATGGTGTCTCAGAGTTTCATTTTCAAGGTCCGTTTCGCGACTTGCTATACGTATTATTTCATTACGTACCTTGTCAAGCTCAAGTGATTCGAATTCGAAAGTTGCAAACTGCTCTTCATGACCTTCAAGAAGCCAGGGATGTTCTAAAACTGTTAGTATGACTAACCTTTCCCGATCTTTTAAAGATATTCCTTTAGTTTTGCCAATCTTAGTTTTATTGAGGTTTCCTATATTTTTTTCAACTTCATCATTACTAAATCTTATTTTATTAGGAGCAGACTTTTTCCAAACAACCTTCTGATTCTCTTTTTCCCATTCAGATTGTGGCCGTTGGTGGAGATTAATCTCTGGAACAAATTCACTACCAAATAGCTTTTTTAGACGTTTTTTAAAATCACTTTCGTAGTAACCGCGTACTTTTGGATCTTTAATTTCGGCTAAAGTTTGGCTAATTTTTTGTTCAAGGCCGGCCCTTTGTTCGGGGGTTTCAAATTTAGTCTTACTAACTAGCTCAATCCAAAGAACCTCGGCCAGAGAGCTACCTTCATTGAGTAGTTTTTCAAACGCTTCAGCGCCTTGCCCAGCAACAAAACTGTCTGGGTCCTCGCCTTCTGGGAGATAAACAAATCTCAATGAATACCCCGGTTTTAAGAGACTTAGAGACCTTTCCACTACACGGGTTGCCGCTCGTTGTCCTGCTTTATCACCATCAAAACACATCATGGGCTCGGCCGTAAGACGCCACATTTCTTTTATTTGGTCTTCTGTCACGGCTGTCCCTAAGGGAGCAACTGCCTCTGAAAATCCAGCCTGTGCAAGAGCAATAACATCCATATACCCTTCGCCAATTAATAACCGCCCTTTATCAAACGCTGCTTTTCTAGCTCCATTTAGATTGTAAAGAAGGCGCCCTTTATGAAATAATGGTGTCTCAGGAGAGTTTAGATATTTTGCTTTTGCATTTTCGTAAAGGGCTCTACCCCCAAATGCTACTACTCGACCCTGCCTATCAGTAATGGGAAACATAATTCGACCCCTAAACCGATCATAACTATCACCACCGTCTTCGGGACTAATAAGCATACCTGCGTCAATAAGCATTTCTTCGTTAAATTCTGTTCGTAACAGCATCGCCTCTTTCAAAGCAACCCGGTTATTCGGCGAAAAACCAAGTCTAAAAGTTTTTACAGTATATTTAGTTAACCCTCGCTTTTGAATATAGGCTCGCCCATCCTTTCCAACCTGGGCTGCAAGTTGGTTCTCAAACCATTGAGCTGCGGCCTCCATAACGTCATAAAGTGTTTTTTTGACCTTTGAGCGCTGTTGAGCTTCAGGTGTATATTCAGGAATTTGAAGGCCAGCCTGACTAGAGAGCCTCTCAACAGTTTCAGGAAATGAAAGCCCCTCCGTTTCCAAAACAAAATTGATGACATCACCGTGAGCACCACAACCAAAACAATGATAAAAGGCTTTATCATCATTAACCGTGAAAGAAGGGGTTTTCTCATTGTGGAACGGGCATAGCCCTGTGTGCTCGCGCCCCTTACGGACTAAACGAACCTTACGGCCAACAATTTCGCTTACAGTGAGCCGGCTTCTAATTTCATCAAGAAAATCTGGTGTAAATCCCATTTTTAGACCTTTGATCCCTAAAATAATAGTTGACCAACTTAGGATAGAAATAAGTCAAAGACAATAAGCTTTAAGAGAGTAATTTTTTTGCTGTGGCACTAGCTTGCGAAAAATCCATCTGACCCGAGTAGGCCTCTTTGAGGGTGCCCATAATCTTACCTATATCCTTGAGGCCAGATGCGGATGTATCATTAATCGCTTTTTTTACGGCATTCTCAATTTCACTTTGATCAAGCTGTTGTGGCAAAAATTCACGAATAATATCTATCTCATCGCTTTCTTGTTTAGCAAGCTCCAGGCGCCCCGCATCTTCATAAGCCTTAATACTATCATTTCTCTGTTTGACCATTTTGGAAAGAATATCAATAATTTCAGGGTCACCAACCTTACTATCTGATTCGGTACGAACTGAAATATCTCTGTCTTTTATTGCTGCCATGATTAAACGGATAGTTGTAAGACGGCGACGCTCTTTTGACCTCATCGCCTCTTTCATTGCAGTGCTAAATTTTTCTCGCAACATATTGTTATATATCCTTATTTTAAAGAAATACCAGTCCATGATCTCGCAAGGGGTGACGCCATTATCTTTCAGGAAAGCAAGACTCTACTAGAATTTTTACATTAATGCAACACCAAATTTTCTTCTAAGTCATTGTTATTAAGTTATTATTTTTATATAAAATATCGAACGATATTCACTTGACGCAATCCTAGCTATTTATTATGTTCCGATCAGTTCACGCATTACTATGGACTAGCTTGAAGTTAGGTCAAATAACAAAACCATAGAAATTTTATTCAATAAAGTATTCAATTTATGTCAGAAAAACTGATCAAACGTATACCACCACACAATAACATTACAGCTGTATTGGTACTCGCTGACGGATCAGTCTTTTGGGGGTACGGGCTCGGCAGGGTTGGTGAAACGGTTGGTGAGGTTTGTTTCAACACATCCATAACTGGTTACCAGGAAATTCTTACGGACCCTTCATATGCTGGACAAATTATAAACTTCACGTTTCCACATATCGGCAATGTAGGCACTAATGAAGAGGATAATGAGTCCCACAAATCTTCTGCCAGAGGCCTAGTGGTTAGGCAGGATATTACCGATCCTTCAAATTTTAGATCTTCTAAACATCTCAATGACTGGTGTATGGAACAAAACTTGACCGGTATCTCCGGTATAGACACAAGAAAACTTACAAAACACATCCGGTCAAATGGTGCTACTAACGGTGTTATTTATTTTAATCCTGAAGGTAAATTTGACATTGATGTCCTTCTTCAAAAAGCAAATGAATGGCCAGGGCTTGAGGGGATGGATCTAGCTTTAGAGGTGAGCTGTAAAAAAGCTTATAAATGGTATGAGCAGAGGTGGTCTATCGATCGTACTTATGAAAAAAAAATTGAAAATCAAAAACACCACGTAGTTGCTATAGATTATGGGATCAAGCATAATATCTTACGCTGTCTCGCTTCCGCCGGTGCTCGTGTGACAGTAGTTCCAGCAAATACAACTGCTAAAGAAATACTATCTTATAACCCTAGCGGTATCTTTCTGTCCAACGGACCCGGTGATCCTGCTGCAACTGGTAAATACGCAATTCCGGTAATTAAAGACCTACTCAAAACAAATATACCATTGTTTGGTATCTGCTTAGGCCATCAAATTCTTGCTTTGGCAGTCGGCGCCAAAACTACTAAAATGCATCAAGGCCATCGTGGTGCTAATCATCCAGTTATGGACTATAATACAAAAAAAGTGGAAATAACTTCTATGAACCACGGTTTTATGGTTGATAAGGATACCTTACCAGCTGATGTTCGCCTCAGCCATATATCGCTATTTGATAAAACCTGCTGTGGTATTGAATTAATGGATAAACCAGTTTTTTCAGTGCAGCATCATCCAGAAGCAAGCCCCGGCCCACAAGACAGCCACTATCTTTTTGACAGATTTATGGAAATGATTTTAAAACATGCCTAAACGTACCGATATTAATTCGATTCTTATCATTGGAGCGGGTCCTATCATCATAGGCCAGGCCTGTGAATTTGATTACTCCGGAACCCAAGCCTGCAAAGCGCTGCGTGAAGAAGGTTATCGCATCATTTTGGTCAATAGTAATCCAGCCACAATTATGACCGATCCTGACTTAGCTGATGCAACTTATATTGAACCCATTACCCCAGAAATGGTAGAAAAAATTATAGCAAAGGAACGACCGGATGCTATCTTACCAACAATGGGTGGGCAAACGGGCCTCAACACGGCCCTTGCACTCGATAAAATGGGTGTATTAAAAAAATATAACGTCGAACTTATTGGTGCTAAGGTTGAAGCTATCAACATGGCGGAAGATCGACAGCTTTTTAAAAATGCTATGTTGCGTCTTAACATTAACACCCCGCGAAGTCGTGTCGTAAATTCCCTTGAAGAGGCAATAAATGCGCTTGATTATATCAAATTACCAAGCATTATCCGACCCAGTTTTACAATGGGTGGAACTGGTGGTGGCATTGCATACAACAAAGAAGAATATATTCAAATTGTAAAAGGGGGCATTGATGCTTCACCTAATAACGAGGTATTAGTTGAACAGTCAGTTCTTGGCTGGAAAGAATATGAGATGGAAGTAGTGCGTGATACCGCTGATAACTGCATCATCATATGCTCTATTGAAAATTTTGATCCTATGGGAATTCATACTGGTGATAGTATTACGGTTGCACCCGCGTTAACACTCACCGATAAAGAATATCAAATTATGAGAAATGCATCAATAGCTGTATTGCGTGAAATTGGTGTAGAAACCGGAGGCTCAAACGTACAGTTCGCCGTAAACCCGGTTGACGGTGAACTGATCATCATTGAAATGAACCCTCGAGTAAGCCGCTCATCCGCACTAGCTTCAAAAGCTACTGGCTTTCCAATTGCGAAAGTAGCTGCAAAGCTAGCCATTGGATACACGCTTGATGAACTTCAGAATGAAATTACTGGTGTAATACCAACATCGTTTGAACCAACTATTGACTATGTCGTAACAAAAATTCCACGCTTCACCTTTGAAAAATTCCCTGATAGTGCACCTACACTCACTACCTCAATGAAATCAGTAGGTGAAGCTATGGCTATAGGTCGCAGTTTCCCAGAAAGCCTTCAAAAAGCACTTTGTTCTATGGAAACAGATCTCACCGGGCTTAATGAAATTCCAATACCAGGTTATGATCCAAAAATAGGTGATATTAACGCTGTTCGCGCAGCTCTTTCTGAACCTACGGCAGATAGAATTTTAATATTGGCGCAAGCATTACGACTAGGTTTATCGACTAAGGAAATTCATACACATGCAAAATATGATCCTTGGTTTATCGATCAGGTAAGGCTTATTACTGATGCTGAGAAAGTTGTTCAGGCAGACGGGCTACCAAACGATAAAATGGGATTTATAAAACTAAAATCACTTGGCTTCTCGGACCAACGCCTTGCTGAACTTGCAGGGGGCACAGAAGAAGACGTGACTACGAAGCGGATTGGCTTTGATATACTTCCATCATTCAAACGGATAGATACCTGTGCCGCTGAGTTTAAATCACAGACCCCTTATCTTTATTCCAGTTATGAAAGTGACGCTGCGGGCATTTCTGAATGTGAGGCTGATCCCTCTGACGCAAAAAAAATAGTAATCCTTGGTGGAGGACCAAATCGGATTGGGCAAGGCATCGAATTTGACTATTGTTGCTGTCATGCTGCATTTGCCCTAAGTGAACAAAACTATGAAACTATCATGGTTAATTGTAATCCAGAGACGGTATCAACAGACTATGATACCTCCGACCGTCTTTATTTTGAACCTCTAACGGCTGAGAACGTCATTAATCTTATTCGTCGTGAGCAGGAAAGTGGAGAAGTTGTTGGTGTTATTGTGCAATTTGGTGGACAAACCCCTCTTAAGCTTTCTCATGCACTTGAATCCGCGGGCATTCCTATCCTCGGCACATCACCAGATTCTATCGACCTTGCGGAGGATAGAAAGAGGTTTCAAGAGCTTGTTAATAAATTAGGACTTAAACAACCAGAAAATGGTCTTGCAACCGAAATAGAACAAGCTGTTAAAATTGCTGAAAAAATTGGATACCCAATATTAATCCGGCCTTCTTATGTACTTGGAGGTCGCGCCATGGAAATCGTTTATGACACCATTTCTTTAAAGCGATATATGAAAGAAGCTGTAAGCGTTTCCTGGGATAGTCCTGTTCTTATTGATAAATATCTTGGAGGCGCTACAGAAGTTGATGTTGATGCCCTTTGTGACGGTGAAGAGGTCCATATTGCAGCTATAATGCAACATATAGAAGAAGCCGGCGTCCACTCAGGCGATAGTGCTTGTTCACTACCCCCTTATTCCCTTAAAAAAAGTGTGATTAAAGATCTTGAGGAGCAATCAATAAAACTAGCCATTGCTCTTAAAGTTTGTGGATTAATGAATGTACAATTTGCTGTAAAAGATGACGTTGTATATCTGATAGAAGTAAATCCAAGAGCAAGTAGAACTGTTCCTTTTGTTGCCAAGGCAATTGGTGCCCCAATCGCCAAAATTGCTGCACGTCTTATGACTGGAGAAAAAATTAAAGATTTCAACATTCCGAGCTACCACACTAAGCACTTTGCTGTTAAAGAAGCGGTTCTACCTTTTAATCGGTTCCCAGACGTTGATATTCTGCTTGGGCCAGAAATGCGTTCAACTGGAGAAGTGATGGGTCTAGATAAAACCTTTCCGAGAGCGTTTCTTAAGTCACAAATTGCAGCAAATACCCACCTTCCATTAAAAGGTAATGTTTTTATTTCCGTGAAAGATAAAGATAAAGTAAAAATGATTACGCCTGCAAGAGAGCTCATAGGTATGGGCTATAATATCATAGCAACCGGCGGAACAGCAGATTTCCTCGAAGCAGAAGGTATCAATATTACGCGTATCAACAAAGTACTTGAAGGTCGACCTCACATTGTTGACGCCATAAAGGATGATAAAATTAATTTAATATTCAATACAACTGAAGGTAGTCAATCTATAAAGGATAGTTTCACCCTTCGTCGTTCAGCACTTACATTGAATATCCCTTACTACACTACTGCTCGTGGAGCTATTTCAGCCATGGAAGCAATTAAAGTATTAAAATCCTCCTCCCTTGAAGTTAAGCCTCTCCAGTCCTATCTATAGTTGATTGAACGTTAATATGGAAAAACACAAAAATTGAAATCGGCATTTGTATCGCTTGTAAAAATATGCCAATATTTTTCGAATAATTTTTAAAATAGAGAATTCTAAAATGGTAGATAAAGTTCCCATGACTGCAGAGGGTCATACAAGACTTGAAGTTGAACTAAAAAATTTAAAACATAATGAAAGACCATCTGTTATCAAGGCGATTGAAGAGGCAAGAGCGCACGGCGACCTCTCTGAAAATGCCGAATATCATGCTGCGAAGGAACAGCAGGGCATGATTGAGGGCCGTATTCAAGTGATTGAAAGTAACTTAAGTCGCGCTGAGGTTATTGACCCTAAAGATCTTTCCGGCTCCAGAGTTGTCTTTGCCTCGACCGTTACCATTGCAGATGAAGATGATAATGAAAGTATTTACCAAATAGTCGGTGTCGACGAAGTTGATGTTTCTGCTGGAAAAATTTCTCATAGCTCACCCATCGGACGTGCTCTAATAGGCCGAAATATAGGCGATGAGGTAGAGGTTAAAATCCCAAGTGGCGATACATACTTTGAAATTTTAAAGATAGATTTCATTTAATTATATATAAATTACGTAATAAAGTTGGTCTTTTAATAAATTAAATTTATTTTAAAGAAGGCAGAACCGGTGTAAATGGAATGCCAGGACGGTATTTACCACATCTAATGCTAAGAGAGGTTTTCACACTTTCCACATTAGGTGCCGGTGTTAAATGAGTTGTAAGAAAATTTTGAAAATGATTTAGATCACGGGCAACAATTTTTAAAATAAAATCAATTTCACCATTTAACATATAAGCTTCTCTAACCATGGGCCAGCCATTAACTAAGCTTTCAAATGCCTGCAGGTCACTCTCTGCCTGACTATGAAGACCTACCATTGCAAACACGACCAGATCATAACCAAGAGCCTTAGCGCTTAGTTCAGCATGATACCCCGAAATTAGGCCTGCATCTTCCAATGCCTTTACCCGACGCAAACAAGGAGGCGGAGTAATACCGGCACGTTCGGCCAATCGCACATTGGTTGTCCGGCCTTCTTCTTGTAACACCTGAAGGATTATTAAATCAATTTCATCGAGCTTAATATGTTGCATTTATTTTTCTTAAAAACCTTTATGTAATTCACTACAGCTTAACTAATAACAATAACAATATTTCTTATTTTGGAAATAATATGACATATAAATGTGATATTTCATAATATTATTACAGATAAAACCTATATATTCATTTTATATTTCTATAATATAATTAACAACTTTATTTAAATAAAATAAGTGTAACAAGTTATGTTATGTAACCCAGAGAAATTTTTTTAATCAAATTATTGTTTTGATGAAATCAACAAAATATTTATCATAAGATACGAACCTATATATGAAGAAAGGCAAAAAATGATTGTTAAACAAATATATGCTGACAATCAATTAAGAAACTTTCACTATCTAATCGCTTGTGAACAGACAAACGATGCAATGGTTATTGATCCTCTTGATGTGGATCGTTGTATCGATGCTGCTAACAAAAACGGCTTTAAAATTACTCAGATCCTCAACACCCACGAACATTGGGATCATATTAATGGCAACAGTGATATGTGCGAAAAAACTGGAGCCACCATATTAGCTCATCATGGTGCAATAAATACTATACCAAATGTTGATAAGGGACTAAAAGCTAATGATGAAATTTCGATTGGCACTTCAGTCTCTTTAAAAGTACTTGATACCCCTGGACATACAGATAGTCATATTTGTTTGCTTTCTCAGGGTTCTAACCCTGCACTTTTTTGCGGGGACACTCTGTTTAATGCTGGCGTTGGTCATTGTAAATTAGGCGGCAATCCCAACATTCTTTATAATACATTTTCTAACCAACTTTATTCACTCGCCAATGAGACAAGAATTTTTCCTGGACACGATTATATGATCAATAATCTCGAGTTTACCCTAGATCGTGAGCCAGACAATAAATATGCCAAAGATTTATTAAAAAAACTTAGAAATCAAAACTCACACAATGCATACGTTTCTAATATGGCTGATGAACGAAAAATAAATAGCTTTCTTCGGCTAGAAAATTCCGAAATTATCAAGCAACTGCGAAAAGAGTTTCCCGAAATGTCTGCATTACCTAATAAAAAAGAGGTCTTTCTTGCTCTTCGGCGTTTAAGAGATAACTGGTAATTTTTATTATCAAATAACAACACCAGCTTATAAAAAATAAAACTTAACTATGATGGCTAATATTTAATGCGCAGTGATACTGCCTCTTCACCTTCTATCATTAGTAATAAAAACGCTGGTGTGGGTACAACTATTATTCTATCTGACAGGAACTTTGAAGGTTTGTTTGATGGCTCCTTTAATCCACAAATTGCCTTCGGCTGGGTTAGTTTGAAAATAGAAGCTGATATAAGTACTGCTTTAAAGCTTGCTGATATTTTCTAATAAGGATATATAACTTCACTAAATATATTTAATACTAACAATTAAAAGGGAAGATCATCATGGACTTAAATAAAATTGGTTTACATATCCATGAAATCAGAAATCAGTTTACCTACATTGAAGGAAATGTTGAAATTCTGAACCAATCATTGAAAAAAAATAATAGTGTTGGCACCTTTATGTCACTACAATCAATTTTTTCAGCCCTCATGCAGGTCTCGCGTATTCTTTGGGCGCCCCGCAAAAAAGGTAAAGCTAGATCAGAAGCAATTAGAAAATTTCTCGGTATTCCGGAAGAACATCCGCTAAATAATAAGGATATACAAAACTTATTTGATTTTTGCGATGAAGCTAATGAGGAGTGGGTAAAAAAGACTGCTGGTAAACATATTCTTTATGATTTTATTGGTGATCTTGGCGAAAGCCAACATAAAGATGTGGAGATTGAAAATATATTTCGATCCTTTGATACTAAAGGTAAAATTTATGTCTACCGCGGGGTTGGATTTCATATGGATGCCGTCATGGCTTCTTTACAGGGAACTTCAGAGGCGGTAAATAAAGCTCACTATCATTTATTTCCTGATCAATGGACTGATATTGATGAAAAAGGGGATAAAAAACCTATCCCAAAGAAAAAAGTAAAAAAGAAAAAGTAACTCATCTCTTTTTAGCTTTAATAAGAAAAAAGTTTATATAAACTGCTTTTTTTTATTTAAACATATGAAAAGATTTAAGTACTATAATACCAAATCTGCCTACTAAGAACATCGAACAATATAATATAATAAGATTAACATTTTTTAATTCATAATTATCGGTAACTATTCCGCCAAGCGAGAGAACAAGAAGCAGCAACCCAAGATACTGGGTTATAACAAAAAATCTTTTTAGGACCTTTGTTAACTTGCTTTTACGTTCGCTCATAGGGGGAACATCATGAATGCCACGTTTACGGTCTGCAACTCGTTCACGAAGCGATTTACGGGTGGGAACTTCTTTATTCATCCTATCATACTCATAATGATTGTCTCTATTTACAGTTACAAGTATAGTTAATTTTATAATAATGTTCAAATAGGATATTTATAATGTTTACTTATAAAATCACTTTAAAGTCTGATCTTAACCACGGTACTTTCTATTGGGTGACTAATGTAAATGCACAGTGCGAGGAAGAAGCCGTTACAGCCGCAGAACACTTATTTCTCGAACAGATCGGGGCCAGTAACCAATGGGATTTCTCCGATTATGAAGCAGTAAAATTATAACGTTCACGATTATTTTTTGGGTACCATCTGCCACGCCAAACGCTTGCCGGAATAATTTCTGGTAATGCTCCATTTTTGTGAAACCACGAATCTACAACGAAATGCCCTGCGCCTTCGACAACTTTAGATTTGTTAATCTCATAGATTGTAGCCGCACTGTGAGGATAACTAAAGTTAGACCAATTACGCCTCAGCTTAGCACCGAGCGTGTGATATGTAATCAAACCGTCTTGTCGAAGTAAGTAAAGATATGTTGTGCTATTAGTAGCCTCATCTATACAGTCCATTTCTGTTTTAATATTAAAGTTTACTATGGGTGCTCGAGCTTTATCATTATCAGTACCAGTCTTAGGGCCTACAAACTGTTCTATAAGCGCAACAGCTTTTGCTATACGGTTTCTTTCTTGTTTTGCGGAAACCGCCTCAACTAAGAATAACTTACGCACCGCATTCCATTCTTGATCGTTGAGACCAGTTTTTTGATAAATATTACAAGCGTAACCATAACAAACACCAAAACGCTGATGGCTTTTTAAATCGCTTGCATGCCCTGCTAAGATTGCATTTGGTTTAGAGGTACATCCTGCCAAAAAAATCATAGCTATTAAAATTAAAACAACTTTCATCTCAATCTCTCAAAAAAAAGCCGTCACTCAAAAACCTGAGGACGACTTTTAATTTTTTAATATACGTAATGAGCTTAAACTGCTCCGTCGCGTTCGAGACGCTTACGGTCAAGTTTACGGGACCGACGAACTGCAGCGGCGTTATCACGGGCTCTCTTCTCAGAAGGCTTTTCGTAAAAACGACGCATTTTCATTTCGCGGTAAACCCCTTCGCGCTGAAGTTTTTTCTTCAAAGCACGCAAAGCTTGATCTACGTTATTATCGCGGACAATAACCTGCATGGCTATAGTCACACTCCTCTCTAGGTTATGTTGACTCTCGGAAACTTATGTTTCAGAGGGGCACTTTTAGCAAATCAATTTTAGTTTGGGAAGCTTTTTCTACTTTTTTAATAAGTATTTACAAAATTATTCTTTACGTTCTGATAAATCAGGCCCATATTCGACTTATGAAAAAAAATAAGTCTGACAAAACACCAGAAGAATTATGCGACCCACTACTCGAGGCAGCCCTAAATCATGTCGCCTTTGATGGATGGTCAAAACGTACGTTAAGTCAAGCAGAAAAAGACGTTGGAACTGTACCGGGGATCATAGAACTAGCCTTCCCTGGCGGTGCTATTCAAATGATAGACCTCCACGCGCAGCATTGTGATATTGAGATGGTTGAAAAAGCTGCCAAAGTTGATGTGAATAAATTGAAAATACGAGAAAAAATTACACAGCTTGTTAAGTTACGTATAGAGACAATGCTTCCCTACAAAGAAGCCACGCATAGGACAGTATCCTACCTAGCCCTCCCTAAAAATCACTTTACAAGTCTTCGTCTTCTATATCGAACCGTTGATTTAATATGGAAAACTATAGGGGATACGTCGACTGATTTTAATTTTTATACCAAACGTATAACTTTGAGTAGCATTTATACGAGCACATTTCTTTATTGGCTTGCGGATGAAAGTGAGGCGTCTCGAGATACCTGGACTTTTCTTGACAGACGTATTGAAAATGTAATGCAGTTTGAAAAAATAAAAACTAAGTTTCGCAAAAAAGACATCAATCTTAGCAAATTTTGGCGTGTGCTTGGCAAAAAACGCTATGGTAGTTAACACTCGTGTAATTTAAGCCTAGTGACGTGACCCATTTTACGACCCGCCTTTATTTCACTCTTACCGTAATGATGAACACTTGCATCAACTTCCTTTAAGAGGTCTGTTAATTTTAAAATATCGTTACCTATTAAATTAGTCATTCGTGCCTGACCAGTAAATTTTACATCTCCCAATGGCAACCCACAAATAGCTCTGATATGCTGTTCGAACTGGCTTGCCGGACAAGCCTCAATAGTCCAATGACCGGAATTATGAACTCTGGGTGCAATCTCATTAACCCTTAATTTTGGTTCGCTTTTGGAAATAAAGAACTCTACAGTAAGTACACCTACATAATCGATATTTTCTATAATCTTAGAAGCCTCTTTAATTGCTGCGGCCCTTAGATCACCTGATATCCGTGCAGGGGCAATTGATAAATCTAGAATATGGTTCTTATGCTGATTTTCCACGGGTTCAAAACATTTTATTTCGCCATCCTGACCTCGTACAGCAAGAACTGATATCTCCATATCAAAATCAATAAACCCTTCAATAATTATATTATCGCTTGCAAGTTTTTTCCAAGCCCTTTCAACATCTTTTCGAGATTTAACAATGGCCTGACCTTTACCGTCGTAACCAAAACGTCTCGTTTTCAAAACTGCAGGGTAAGATATTTTTTCAAGTACTTTTTTAGCTTTATTCAAATTACTAACGTCAGCATAAGGTGCTGTTGCAATTCCAATCTCATTCAAGAAATTTTTTTCACTTAACCTGTCCTGAGATATTTTAAGGACCCTTGAGCTTGGGAAAACTGCTGTTTTTAGTTCAAGCGCTTCAACAGTTATTACTGGAATATTTTCAAATTCATATGTAACAACATCTACCTCTTGAGCAAACTTTTCCAAAGCATCAAAGTCTTCATAACTAGCGTGTGTAGCCTTTTCTGAAACCTGCTCAGCTGGGTTATCTTGGTCAGGACAGTAAATATGACATTTATAGCCAAGTTGTGCCGCAGCAATAGACATCATGCGGCCAAGTTGGCCCCCACCAAGTATTCCAATTGTTGAACCTGGGTTAAGAGTTTTCATATTTTAATCAACAGGTATTTCGGTTACGGCTTCTGTCTGTACCTCGCGCCAATTATCAAGTGCGCTCGCTACCTCATTATCACCAAGTGCAATTATTGATGCCGCAAGCAAACCAGCATTTTTTGCTCCAGGCTGCCCGATAGCAAGGGTACCCACAGGTACACCTCCAGGCATCTGCACAATGGAGAGTAAACTGTCCATACCTTTAAGAGCTTTGCTTTCAATAGGAACCCCAAGAACTGGAAGGCTTGTTATTGATGCAGTCATACCTGGAAGATGCGCAGCGCCACCAGCACCTGCTATAATAACCTTTAACCCACGGTCTTTTGCCGATTTCGCATAATCATAAAGCCGATCTGGTGTACGGTGAGCAGAAACAATTTTGCTTTCTACTGAAATACCAAGTTCCGTCAGAACATCAACTGCATTTTTCATGGTGTGCCAGTCAGATTGGCTACCCATTATAATCCCAATAACGGGAGTTTTTTCTTTCATAATTAAATCCCTCATAATAATAAGATAACTTCAAACCAATTTAAAAAGGGAGAACTATAACGATCCCCAACAGTTAGGCAAGTATACAGTGGGAATCACAGAAACTATATACAATTTATATTTTGACCAAATTTGGAAGATAAATAAAAAAATAATCTAAGCGATAATATCTGGCAGGCGTTTGTCCTCGAGTTTAGCTATCATATCCCTTAAAAAAAGTTTTTGTTTTTTAAGACGCTTTACTTGCAACAAATTAGTTGTTCCCGTAGCGATAAGTGCGGCAATCGCATCATCAAGATCGCGATGTTGAACGCGTAGTTGTTGAATTTTAATCAGATTATCGTCTTCGGCTAAATTCATTTCTCAGAATTGTTCCCTCTATTTCATTCTAACTATGGAATACTTCTCAAGTGATCAAAAAATACAAATTAATTTTCTTTAAGATTTCCAACGTTTTAAGGTTGCCACTTCTAGATCAAAAAGATCCAACAATCTGGCAAGTGTTTGATCAATTATATCATCAATAGTTTCGGGCTTAGTATAAAGTGCAGGTACTGGAGGAGCAATGATAGCCCCCATTTCAGAGAGAGATGTCATTGTTCTTAGATGCCCTAAATGAAGAGGCGTCTCACGCACCATCAAGACTAACCTTCGACGTTCCTTTAGGGTCACATCGGCCGCCCTAGTAAGGAGTGAAGATGTAACTCCAGTATTTATTTCTGACATTGTTTTTACTGAGCATGGTACAATAAGCATACCCTCTGTCTTAAAGGAGCCACTCGCAATTGATGCTCCAATATTTTCCACCTTATGAACCACAGTGGCTAATT
>JABGYD010000074.1 GCA_018675425.1 Kordiimonadaceae bacterium | reverse complement strand
TTCCATCACTACCTAACAAACCAATTTCAATAGGAATGTGCATAGATTTTTTGTCAGTTTGGCCCGGTGTATCAGGAATTGATTGCGTCATAGATATTTCATAGGTTTTTGCTATATCATCAAAATGACCAACAGTAGTTATTTCTGGTGTACCTGCCTGACTATACCATAATCTAAACTGCTTAAGGTCAATTCCAGAACCATCTTCCATCGCTAAAACAAAATCTTCACAAGTAACCGCTTTTCCATCGTGGCGTTGAAAATAAATATCCATTGCTTTTCTGTATTTCTCTGGACCAAGGATCCTGTGGATCATTCGAATAACTTCAGATCCTTTTTCATATACAGTCATTGTGTAAAAATTATTAATTTCCATGTAAGATTCCGGCCTGACAGGATGAGCCATTGGCCCGCTATCTTCTGCGAATTGGTGCTGTCTAAGTGTTCGCACATCATTGATCCGAGCTACGGCACGACTGCCCATATCAGATGAAAATTCATGGTCACGAAACACAGTTAGTCCTTCTTTAAGACTAAGTTGAAACCAATCACGACAGGTAACCCTATTTCCAGTCCAGTTATGAAAATATTCGTGGGCAACTACAGTTTCAATAAAAGAAAAATCTGTGTCTGTCGCCGTCTCGGCCTTAGCCAATATGCATTTTGTATTAAATATATTTAAACTTTTATTTTCCATCGCACCCATATTGAAATGACTTACGGCGACAATATTAAATATATTAAGATCATACTCGAGGCCGTAAACTTCCTCGTCCCATTTCATCGAAGCTTTGAGCGAGGACATTGCATGAGGACATTTATCTAGATCTTCTTTTTCAACAAAAATCCTTAGGGTGACATTAATACCGCCTCTAGTTTCGAAATAATCTTCCAGATAATTAAGATTACCACCTACCAATGCAAATAAATAACTTGGTTTTGGAAATGGATCCTGCCATGTAACAAAATGCCTTCCCTCGTCCAGAAGTCCTTTATCAATTTCGTTGCCATTAGATAGGAGAACGGGAAATTCTTTTTTTGAAGCTTCAATGCGGACCTTATAAGTTGCCATAACATCAGGTCTATCTGGAAAATATGTAATCCTTCTAAAACCCTGTGCCTCGCATTGAGTACAAAACATGCCGTTTGACATATAAAGGCCCTCAAGAGCTGTATTTTTTTCTGGGACAATGTCATTTTTAATTAAAAGATCAAATTCATTTGGTGTGTTATTAATGGTTAATGTTTCATTACCTAATACAAACTCAACACTTTTATTATCGAGCATAACTGACTTCAGTAAGAGATCTACGCCATCAAGGACCAGAGGGACGCTCCCCTCACCTTGTCGACTTATATGCAGAAGTGATGTTACATGGGTAACACCATCATGCAGTTCAAATTTCAGATCAACAGTCTCAACTAGAAAATCAGGTTTTTTGTAATCAGATAGATACTTCGTTAATGGCACAACCGTATCTTGTACAATTTCAGGCATATTATTTTTCCACTTTACTTAATTAATAACAACTGACGCCTTGTATAGGGTTAGTTATGACAGGTTTGATACCTTTTTTAGTTTCATGTGCATATTTCACCATAAGGCAAAACAAGAGGAAACAAAGGCGTATTCTCTTCAATGGCTAAATTGGGCTCAATAATCGTCGCGGAGATAATCTTGAAATATTCAGTATTATATTTTACTGAACAGCAAATTTCGGGCTGAAGTTCTTTAGCACCCTCCGAGTAACGATCTTGCACCAAAGATGAAATTTTCATAGCCATACATATTTCTCACATTAAAATTATTACCGGGCACAGAGTAAATGAAATCAATCCTTCGCTACAATCAAATTATTTAAATTTTATAAATTTATTTCTGAATAGACATTTTGTAATGATTTATTTGCTAGATCCAAGTGACCAAATTTAAATTAATTAAGTTACCTCAATTATATTTTTTTATTATATTCAGATGGATACGGAGGTAATTAAATAGTATTTAAATAAATTGATCATTGTTCATTGGCATTAATTCGTTTAATTTTAATTTAATTAAACTCATTCATACTTGGGAAATAAAATAAGTGCTCGATTTTAACGATCCAATTATCACCCTAATGATACTGCCTTTTACCATCACAATTATTGGTCATGGGCTATTTCGTTTTTTTGCAGGGGAAGGCCTCGGCCACACTCTTGCCAATGGCTCTCTAATTATAGCGTTTATCATTACACTTTTAGTTTTTTATGGCTTACCCGGCATACCAATTAGAACTAACACCGACCAACTTTTGTTTATTTGCCTAATTTCCTTGTGTTTTGGTTTTTTGCAGGACCGCTATCCAAAAATCAACTTCTTATCACCAACCATCCATATAGCTTTAATGGTATTAGTTGTATTTTGGATTTATACAAATAATGGAAATTTTCCTGTTATCAGAACCAATTTATTCTCGCTGGCTTACATTACAATTCTGGCTATTACATTTTTTTTAAAATTAGAAGCTATACAATATAACGAACTACAGGCACCAATTGCTTTATTCTGGGTAGCTGTTGGGCTTTTTGTAGTAGCTAGAGGGTCCGAAATATCTATTAGTGAAAATTTAATGCTGATCCTTATTTCTGCCCTTGCTGCTTATCTTATTCTAAACTTTCCCAGACCTAAATTTCCTTTTGGAGCATCAGCACTTTATCCTGGATACCTGATTATATTGAGCGTTGCAATGCAGATGATCAATATAGACCCTAGTCTTGCTTTCTCACTTTTAATTCTTAGCATAATTTTTTACACTGAAAATTTAATCAACTTTTTACCTGAAACATATGCTACCCCGCTAATCAAATTAGTAATGCCCACCATTCCAATCGGGATTGCGTGGCTATTTTCATAACCCTGAAATACATTAAATATATACTTTAGTGATTGAGTAAATTCTTCTTCGCTTCAGAACCTGCATAAATTGAAAATAAACCACCATTATTACACGTAAAAATAATTTAAAAAAAACTACAAAAAGTTCGAAGTTACTGATTTTTCATACTTATAATACAAATGTAGCCTCTAAGGAACAAAATATTCATTAAAACTAATTTTATCTTTGCATAGACATGTTGACACATATGGCTATACTGCGCCAACTTTTAACCCGGCCAAACGGATTAGTGACTACATTATGACCCTAAGAAATATTGCTATTATCGCCCACGTTGACCACGGAAAGACAACCCTGGTTGACGGAATGTTTAAACAGAGT
>JABGYD010000068.1 GCA_018675425.1 Kordiimonadaceae bacterium | reverse complement strand
TTTATCATATCTAGTAATACCAAGAAGTTTAACGCGATACCCAAGTTCCTGGGCACATTCAATATCAATAGTTTCTATTTTTCGTATACCTTCAACGTAAACATTATCAAAGTCAGTTTTGGTTCCAAATGCAACACTACTCAAAATAGCAAGTTTATGAGCGGCATCAATCCCGTCAAGATCAAGCGAAGGATCCGCTTCAAGGTAACCTAATTCTTCTGTCTCAATAAGAATTTCTCTGTAAGTAAGACCTCGTGATTCCATCTGCGAGAGCATATAGTTTGTTGTACCATTCATTATACCGTAAACTAAGTTTAGCGCATTGCCAGCCAGGCCCTCACCAACTATCTTAATAATTGGTATGCCACCAGCTACAGCAGCTTCAAACCGAAGAGCTACATTATTTTTCTGTGCTAATTCAGCAAGTTGTGCACCACGGTGAGCGATCATTGCTTTGTTTGCCGTAACGAGAGACTTTGATTTGTTGAGGGTGTTTTTTGCAATATCAAAAGCAACACCTCCTTCTCCACCAATTAGCTCAATAACAATATCCACATCGTCACTATCTGAAATTTTTCTAACATCTTCGGCCCACGCATAGGCGCTGATATCAATACCCCTATCTGCGGCTCTATTTCGTGCACAAACGGTTGTTATAAAAATTTCGCGTCCGGCACGATCGGCTATTAATTTTTTGTGCTGTTCTAGAATTTTTACTACACCAACACCAACGTTTCCAAGCCCCGCAATAGCTACTTTTAATGGACTGCTCAAAATTTAATTCCTGTTCTTTTTTTTATATAATTATCACTTTATTAAAGAAAGTACTAAAAAATTTAGCCTAAGAAACAAATTGTGAAATAAACACAATTATTATCGCGACAGGGCATAAAAATTTTATAGCTGTATACAGTAATTCGACATTTGTTTCGTCAGCGCCAAATGCTAAAATAACGTTTTCTTTTTTAATCACCCATCCAACAAAAATTGCTGTGAATAGTCCGCCCAAAGGCAAACCAACCTTATTGATCCACCAGTCAAAACTATCAAGTAAATTCATTCCAACAATTTGGACACCTTCAAGTAAATTAGTAGAAAATACTGAGAGCATCCCAACAGTAAAGACTGCACCTGTTACAATGGACGCTGCTTTTGAGCGCTTTAAATTTTGAAATTTATTAAGGTAACTAACCATCTGCTCCATCAGCGCCAGTAGTGTCGTAAAGCCAGCGATAGCAAGAAGTATAAAGAAACCAGCTCCTAGAATTCCGCCATATTCCAGCTGTCCAAAGGTAACGGTCATTGTGTTAAACACGAGTGCTGACCCTACATTTGGCTCCATTCCAAAACCAAAAACGATTGGAAAAATACATAGTCCAGCAAAAACTGCTACACAAGTATCAGCTATACAAATTATAAAGGCTGATTTTACAATCGATGTATCCTTCGGTAAATAAGCACCAAAGGTCAGCATAATACCAAGAGCAATACCGATTGAAAAAAATGCCTGTCCAAGCGCACTTACCACTACGCTGATATTTACTTTTGAGAAGTCAGGAGCAAATAAAAATTTTACCCCTGCACCAAAATCACCAATAACTCCAGCCATAATAATGAGCGCTAAAAGCAAACAGAAAAAAACTGGCATCGCAATCGAAGTTATTTTCTCTATACCCTCATTAAGCTCACTAGATAAGATATAGGCACATACGGCCATAAAAAACCCATGCCAAAATGTAAGTTTAAATGGGTTTGAGGAGTAACTTGCATAAAGCTCAACGGCACCATCAGGTGTTATACCTGCAAAGCTTCCCATCATAGCTTCAAAAGCGTAGGCACCCGTTGTGCCTGCTATAACACTATAATAAGAGCAAAGAATAAATGAGCTCGAGGCAATAAACCATCCAACATATTTCCAATTTTCAGACTTATTTTCAATCTTTGCAATATGGCCAAAGCTAGTTATGGCACCTTGCCTTCCATATCTACCCAACATAGTTTCAGCAGCAAGAAGAGGGAAACCAATAATAATAACAAAACCTACATAAATCATCACAAAAGCTGCACCGCCATTTTGGCCCGCCTCAAAAGGAAAGCGCCAAATATTACCAAGCCCTATTGCACCACCAACGGCTGCAAATAAAAAACCGGTTCTCGATTTCCAATGGCTACTCATTTCATGTTTTTTGCCAATAGCCATACTATTATTCCTTATTCTGCAGTTTTATTTTTAATTTTTTGTCTAGCATCATGTGCCTTATTTGTCATGGCAAATATTTCTCTACTTTTAATTAGTAATGCAATTAAATTAGGGGCCGCTAGGATCCCTAATGTTGCCAATCCAAATGCCCAAATTGTTGCAAAGTTCCCAACGCAACCAGCGAAAACAAATCCAACACTAAGTAGCCGAAAGAGTGTTTTATATTTTTCATTACTTAAAAATATTCCGGCGCGTTCAACATATAAACTCCAAGCGATAATAGTTGTAAAAGAAAATATAAGTTGACCAATAATCACCACATACCCCCCACCAGGCAGGCCAGCAGCAAATGCCTGTGATGTAAGTACAGCCCCCGAGTTTCCATCATCACCAAACATCCAGGTATTTTGAATCACACCACCTACATCGATTTGCACGGTTAATATAATTAATGCAGTGAATGTACATATTATAATAGTATCAATAACCGTCCCAAGCATTGCAATTTCACCCTGAACAATCGGATCCTGTGTTTCAGATGACGCATGGGCAATGGCTGCACTACCCGTTCCCGCTTCATTGGAGTAAAGCCCTCTTGAAACGCCCTGTTGAATAGCCGCGGCAATCATCGCCCCTGAAAAACCCCCAACCGCCGCTGTTCCATTAAAGGCTCCATCAAATATTAATCCAAATGCTGCAGGAATAGCTGATGCATTTGAAATTAAAATAATTGTTCCACAAAGTAAGTATAGAATAGTCATTGTTGGAACAGTAACCTGAGCCATTTTAGCAATTGATTTTATACCTCCAATAATCACCGCAAAAACGAGTATTGAAAGTAAGACTGCTGTGACCCAATTGTTAACACCAAAATTTTCTGAGAGTACAACTGATATTGCATTAGCTTGCACCATGTGCCCGGTTGCAAGGCCCGCTATAACCATCATCACAGCATAAGAGGTTCCAAGAAATAACCATTTCTTCGAAAGTCCAATCTTAATATAATACATGGGACCACCAATCAACAAGCCATCTTCACTGCGCTCACGATACTTAATAGCCATCAAACCTTCTGCATATTTTGTTGCCATGCCGCAAAAAGCAGTCATCCACATCCAGAAAATAGCGCCTGGCCCACCGATTAAAATTGCCGATGCAACACCTATTATGTTACCCGCTCCAATGGTTCCTGAAAGTGCCGTCATAAGAGACTGCATCGGAGTAATACCATCGTTAGCTTCTGTATGCGTATAAGCTTTTTTACTAAAAAGAGATTCAAACCCTGCTTTGAGGCGCCTAATTGGCATTAACCTTAAGCCTATGGTCAAGTATATGCCTGTTCCAAGCAGGAGCGTTGGCATTGTTACATCCCATACGGCACCATATAGCTTACCTGCATATACCGCTAACATAGCTTCCATTTACTGCTCCCAACAATATTTTTTATTATAATGTTAATTTAATTTTAAAGAGATCATGATTTAAAGCAACGGCAAATATGATCAATAAATTGATGGTAAATATTTTACGAATATTCGTCTAAATAATATTTAGCAGTTTGAACATATTTTCCAGCACCTTTAGCAAATGCTTTATATTCATTCAAACTCAAGGCCCTTGCAAATTTTGCAGGTCGACCTCTCCACATTTCACCTGACCCAACAACTTTACCTGGGCTAAGTAGCGATCCAGCTGCGAGCATGCCTTTATTTTTAACTAAACTACCATCCATTGTCATGGCGCTAAAACCAATAAATCCCTCATCTTCTATGCTCGTGCCATGGATCATTGCCATATGACCAATCAAAACATCATTTCCAATAATAGTGTCATTTCCGCCGCTATCCACATGCAGTACGCTGCCATCCTGAATATTAGTTCGGTCGCCAATCCTTATTTTACCAACATCACCCCGCACGACACAGTTAAACCAGATACTACTCTCGTGGCCAACCTTAACATCACCTATAATTCGTGCACCTGGAGCAATGAAACAACTATCAGCTACCTCAGGCCATATTCCTTTATATGGATAGAGCATGCCCCCACCTTTTACTATTTTTCCAACTGGAACTATCATTATGTACTAAGCGCCCTTATAAATGTTTCCTCGTCGACATTACCTCCGCTCAGGACAAGGCAAATTTTCTTACCTTTTACATTAAGCTTCCCATGTATAACTGCTGCAAGTGCTACACAGGCACCAGGCTCCACGACTAACTTTAGTTTTTCCCAAGCGTATTTCATTGCCACAAGCGTTTCATCATCGGAAACTGTAATTACTCCGGACAAGTTCTCGTCCATAATCTCGTAGGTCATGGGTTCAGGTTTTACGGTTAAAATAGCATCACAAATTGATCCTGATGCCTTGGGATTGTTTTCAATTTTTCCACTTTCAAGAGACCTTTGAACATCATTAAAGTCAGTGGGTTCAACACCGTATATTTCAGTATTTGGGCTAAGTCTTTTAATAGCAATTGAGCATCCAGATATAAGTCCTCCACCACCAACGGGTGACACAAAAAGATCAAAATTTATTCCTTGCTCCCTTCCTTGATTAATTGCCTCTAAGGCTACAGTTCCTTGACCCGCAATAATATGAAAATCTTCAAAGGATGGAACAACAACACATCCTTTTTCATTCGAAATTTTTTCTGCTATTTTCTCTCTGCTTTCATTGTCACGGTCATACGTAATCACTTTAGCACCAAAATCTTTAGTATTTTGAAGTTTCATTTTTGGACTATCTTCCGGCATAACAATAATAGCTTTTATACCAAGAATTTTTGCTGATGCTGCTACACCCTGTGCATGATTTCCGGATGAATAAGCAACAACACCACGTTTTTTTTCATCATCACTAAGCCTCGATAAGCGATTATAAGCGCCACGAAATTTAAACGCCCCAACACGTTGTAAACATTCTGCCTTAACATATATGTCTGAACTTAACTTTTCTGATAGATGTTCACATCTTAGAAGTGGCGTCACAACAGCTTTATCTTTTATTTGGTCTGCCGCAGATAAAATATCATTATAATTAGGTAGGTTTTTACTTGTCATAGTTTATAATTTTTCTTGTAACTAAATTAGATAGGACCAACAGATAACAAGATTTCTGATGGTTTTACAATGGTAAAATTATTCCATAAGAGATTTAATCATCAACTTCAATTTTTAGATATAATAACAAAAGGCATCCCGCATCGCCAGCACTCATAAATAATTATAGATGCTTGACATAAAACTGGGTATTATCTGGTTGGGAAGCTAAATTAAAATTCTATTACCCTTAATCTTAACCTTCGGAAATTACTTTACAGATCAAATAGAGTTACACGGAACAAGCTAGCTTTTTAGATAAAGTGTCGGGTTAACA
>JABGYD010000036.1 GCA_018675425.1 Kordiimonadaceae bacterium | reverse complement strand
CATAATACATTGCTTCCTCGTCTCCAACATATATCATTGATTATCCTACTGAGGTTTCACCACTTGCAAGAGCTTCAGACACTAATAATGCTATTACTGAAAGATTTGAGTTATTTATTGCGGGTAGAGAGATTGCTAATGGTTTTTCTGAGTTAAATGATGCGGAAGATCAGGCTAAGCGTTTTCAAATGCAAGTGGCTGCAAAAGATGCTGGAGACGAGGAAGCAATGTATTATGACGCCGATTTCATTAGAGCTTTAGAATATGGACTGCCACCTACAGGTGGATGTGGGGTGGGTATTGATCGTTTAGTTATGTTATTAACAGATAGCCCAAGCATAAGAGATGTAATTTTGTTCCCACACATGAGAGCGGAATAAAAATATGAGCACTTCAAAAAATATGGATCGTGACAATCTGTCGCCTCAAGATGCATTAGATATTCTTGTGCAAGGAAATAAAAGATTTATTGAAAACAAACAGCAAGATAAAAATTTTTCTGAAATGCGTGAAGCACTTGAAAACATTCAGCAACCGTTTGCAGCTATTCTTGGCTGTAGCGATTCAAGAGTTGCACCTGAACTTATTTTTGATCAAACTTTAGGTGATCTATTTAGTGTTCGGCTAGCTGGAAATGTTGCCTGTAGAAAAGCAATCGGCAGCTTAGAATATTCCTGTAAATATCTGGGCTCAAAAATTATTGTGGTGATGGGTCATTCTAATTGTGGTGCGGTTAAAGCAGCATGTGATAATTTCGAGGAAGGTAACATCACTGAGATTATTAAGCTTTTACGACCTGCAGTTTCTGAAGAAATAACAACACTTGATCCAGAAAGAAATTCTAAAAACAGTCAATTTGTTGCCAATGTTTGTTTTTTGAATGTGAAAAAACAGATACAAAATATTATTAACCAAAGTGATATTCTCAGAGATCTCCTTGATAAAAAGCAAATTGGCATCATTGGCGCTGTTTATAATTTTGCTTCAGGTCAAGTTGAATTTGATCTTCTAGACTCAACTTTCTAATCAATAAAAAAAATTCCTCCCCTAAATTAAAATTCCCATAACTCAATTCTTTTAGTTTTTGTCATAGAAGTGTCATAAAGAAATTTAATAATTCTCTTGTCGCAAATATTTATATTATTTGTGAAACATTAAAAACAAGGAAACGGAGAATTATTGAAATGAAGAAAAGTGTAATTAAAGGGTTAATGGTCTCAGCATTAGCTTTTTCAGTACCTGTATTTTCAGATACAACTGAAGACTTAGTTAATGCGCTTGTGACCAAGGGAATTTTGACTGAAGATGAAGCAGTCATACTTACAAAAAAACATGCCGGTGAAACTAAAGCACGCGACCAAAAAGTAAAAAGTAAGTTATCTATCAGTAAATACCTTGATGAAGGAAAACTTTATGGTGACATTAGGGTAAGACAGGAATGGAGAAATGCGGATGAGTATGGCGGTGATGAATCTAGAGATAGAAGTAGGCAGCGATATAAAATTACATTAGGTTTTAAAACTAAAATATCTGAAGACTGGTTTACAGATCTTGCTCTTGCGATGGGCTCAAAAGGTAGATCAGATAATGCAACTTTAGGCAGTGGTGGTGATCAAGGCAATAAAGAAGAACTCTTCGTTAAGCGAGCAATGATAGGTTGGGCAGTAAATGATTGGCTCACATTACAAGCAGGTCGAATTAAAAACCCACTTTATACTAAACCAATGGTTTGGGATAAGGATCTGACATGGGACGGTATTTCATGGAAAACTAAATATAAAATGAGTAAGCAAACAACTATCTCAACTACGGGTGGTGTTAATACAGTGACAGGTGATGATACTCAGACTCGAATGTTTGATGATGATAAAGATTCACAATATCAACTCTCAGGTCAAGTAATTGGTAAGCATTTATTTGATAAAAAGTCTGGTCCCTCAGCCAAAGTCGGCTTAACGTATACCATGTACACCAATGACGATGATGATGGAGATATTTTTGATCCAACAGCAGAAGGTAGGCCAGCACAAACCGCAATTAATGACCTTTCATTAATTGAAATACCTGCTGATTATAAGATGATGGTCAAGCCTGGCTTAGGCATGACGGTGTTTGGTGATTATGCTTATAACATTGATGGCGATGATCGAAGGAAAGCTTGGATTAATTCAAATGGGGGAGGAAATAATGGTGGAGCAGATGATAATTCAGCATTTTTGCTAGGTTTTGGTTTTGGCTCTTATAAAGACTTTAAAGCTTTAGATAAAGGCAAGCAGAAAAAAGGTGATTGGAAAGGTAACTTATGGTACCAAGAAGTAGGGACCTATTCAGTTGACCCTAATCATGTTGATTCCGATATCTT
>JABGYD010000022.1 GCA_018675425.1 Kordiimonadaceae bacterium | reverse complement strand
TGACTTGGGCTTACTACCGGCAATTCATTTTAATCATTTACCAAAAATTGTTGGTCGTTATCGCGCTTTTGATTTACTTTTTAGTGGCCGTAAGTTTGATGCAGATGAAGCATTATCGATGGGTTTAATCAATAAAAAGGTTCCACAAGATCATTTGTTAGATGAGGCAACAAAGTTAGCTACTACATTTACTAATAAATCTCCTACAGCAATTAAATTAGGAAGAGCCGCTTTTATGCGCACTAATGACCTTGATTACCGAAGAGGAATTGCAAATGCGGTTGAAGATTTCTGCAACGCAGCAATGACACCAGATGCTCAAGAAGGACTTCGAGCTTTCTTAGAAAAAAGAAAAGCAAACTGGAATTAACTAAATATTACTTTGGTGTAAATATATTTATTCCCTCACTATTTTTTACATTACCTGAAACACCTAAGAAATCTTTAGTGGTCATTTTTAACATTAAGTCAATGTCGTCAGGTGTATTTGCAATAAAACGACTATTATCTTCTAGTCTACCAAATACAATACCAAATGAGGGTCCTTCACGACCATGGATAATTGTATAAGTTTCTATGACTGCATTCCCGCTAGCAAACTCGGTGAAAGAAGGACCCTTTCTAGAATTAATTTCAGATTGATATATAGATGGATTTTTTGGAGAAAATGGTGTTTTAATCGGCTCAGTTGAATAAATACCAGCTGATTGTTTTGTAATATAGTTTCCATTAGCAGTAATTAGGCCTTTACTACCTGGACAAGATCTTACTTTGTCAATCATCTCGGCAATGGAATGAGTTACATAATTATTACCTGGGCCACCAAAGTAAGGCAACCCTCCTGTAATAGTTAATCCCCTAGGGTCATCCTGTGAAATTTCCATTTCATTGCATGCAATCTCAACAGCAGAAGGAAAACAACTATACAGATCTATCATATCAATATTATCCATAGTACAATTTGCCATTTCAAATGTCTCACGAGCAACAACTGACATCGCAGGAGATGAGTAAAAGTTAATACGATCACTTAAAAACCAATGGTCATAGGCATCAGCACAACCATGAAGATACACCCATTTTTCTCTTGGGATGTTGAACTCTTTTGCTTTTGCTACAGATGTTAAAATAAGTGCTGCTGATTGGTCAATAAAAGCATTAGAATTCATAAGCTTAGTATATGGGAAACCTATGTATGGATTGTCAGAGTTTACTGAAGCAATTTCATTTGCTGAAAAACTTTGTCTTCTATCAGCTAGAGGGTTATTTGCAGCAATTGATGCAAACTTAGAAAACAACTTACCCATTGCAAGAGAATGATCTTCGATTGAACGATTTTCATGGCCACGAATAGCATTTTCTATCATAGGATAAGCAAATATAGCTCCAGCCATACCGTGTCGATCTTCAATATTTGACCAACCTCTTTTATCTATCCCCCACTCTTCAAAATGATCTCCAATATCCTCACCCCAATTAAGTTTTATTTTATTTCTTTGGGCATTTTTTTGAGTTGCCAATGCCTCACCGCCAGCAATCATCCCTATTTCCATTTCACCACGAGTGATCATTTCGAACATTCTGTTTACACACCATTGAGGCATATTACCTCCAGGATGACTATAAATATGACGTTTAATGTTTTCTGCACCTAGACGATTAGCTAATGAAAGCGGTGGATTAGAATATTTTCCAAAGGGACATTTAAAACGCCAACTGGTATCAGAAAAAGAACGAATTAAAACCATTGTGTCTATCGACTTTAAAAGAGTATCTCCTGCTCCTGTATCCTCAATTGCTTTCCTTGCTGCTGCAGCAGTAAGATCTATGGGTGAAAGAGCTCTTTCCACATCAGGTTCGCGTTGTGTTATTTGTCCACTTCCAACTAAAATTGGTGTTTTTGTTTCATCCATTTGAAATTTCTTTTTAAAAAATAATCTTAATTGGTTTGAATCAAATAAATTTAAATCTTTTAGTGTTAGATGTAAAAGAATACCAACTTTAAAGTGATACTATCATTTCCCTTATTATACTCACAACCTTTTCAGGTTGTTCAGCACATGGTATGTGGCCAGCCTCTTCAATTATCTCAAATTTTGCACCCGGTATTATTTTAGCAGTTCCTTCTACAAGTTCCGGTGGAGTTGCCCCATCCTGTCTACCTACAACGCAAGTTGTTGGCACAGAAATAGAAGGAGCTTTGTCTGTAAAATCAGCATCACGAATAGCCATACCAGTACCTATGTAACCTTCTAGAGGTGTTCTAGTAAACATGGCTTCATATCCACGTAAATCAACTTGTCTATTCTTATGAAAATTTGGCGAAAACCAACGTTGCATGTTACCTTCTAAAAGAGCTTCTAGACCTCCTTCACGAGCAATAGCAATACGGTCATTCCACATTTGTTCATTACCAATTTTGGCTGCCGTATCACAGAGAATTAATCCTTGAACTAAATCAGGTCGTTTATGATACACACCTTGAACTATAAGCCCACCTACAGAAAGACCAACTAACACTGCTTCTGAAATTTTAAGGTGATCCATCAAATCTATAAGATCAGCAACATGATCATGTATTACATAAGGTGAATTCCCAAGACCAGAAAGTCCATGCCCCCTCTTATCGTAAGTGAGTATGCTGTAATCATTAGATAAGTTTTCTACACAACTTTCCCAAATACGAAAATCTGTCCCTAACGAATTAGAAAAAACTACAGTTGGCTTGTTTACACCATTATTAATATAGTTGAAGTGTATTGATATATCATTTATTTTGGCAAAGTTCATGGAATATCCCTCAGTTTTTTATTAAAATACAACTGTATAACTTATAATATTTTACAATCGAATACAAAAAAATCTTTAATATGATCAATATAACGTTACAGTAATTTTAATCAATTTATTTGGAATACTGAAAATATCTCAAGAGTAATATGAAAATATCAGAGTTCAAAGATTATATCTTTGGTGTGTATTCCTTAAATGTCTATCCTACCCATATAAACAAGCGCAGGAAAAGGTTGTTTATCATGATCTGTCAACTTGGAAGTCTGAGGCAGGTGCAAGAAACCAAACCTTTAACCAAGCGATATTGTTTAAAAGTGTGCGCATGTATATTCAATAATTAAAATTGTATTGATTTCAAAATGTAAAACAAGTAATAGTGAATTATTAGTAATTGTTAGGTTTTATTATGGCTCGACGCAATACCATCAGATTTGGTGATTACATCCAAGCGATGTCAATCGACAGCCAAAAAATACCATTCCAAGAATTAATGCCAGAGCCACTGTTTGATCGGCATGGCAAAGAACACCCACAACCTGTTCCGAAAATGAAATTAGGTGGCGGTGATGTTTTAAAAATTCTCCAACCGTATTTGTCTACTCGTTTTATAGATCAAGCACGTGCAGTTGTACCACTGGCCCTTTATTTGGCTCTCTTTCAATATCTTGTGCTGCAAACACCTGTTATGGATGCAAGCATAATTGCAGGCGGATTATTTGCGGTCATGATTGGCTTGATGATGTTTATGGAAGGGTTAAAGCTTGGGCTTATGCCATTTGGTGAGATCATTGGTAATACTTTACCTCGTAAACTACCGTTGCCCGGGGTCTTATGTATCGCATTCTTATTGGGAATTGGTGTAACCTTCGCCGAGCCAGCAATTGGCGCATTACAGGTGGCTGGATCGATCGTTGATCCAGAAAAGGCACCATATCTATTTACCCTCTTAAATGATCGCTCTGGAGCCACTGTTTTACTAGTTGGACTTGGCGTTGGTTTGGCGGCTGTTCTAGGAACGGTCAGGTTCTTACGTGGTTGGAGTTTGAAACCAATGATTTTTATGAGCGTCTTGCCGACTTTGATTTTGAGCGTTATCGCTTTTATGGATCCTGAGCTGACTAAAATTGTTGGTTTAGCTTGGGACTGTGGTGCGGTTACCACCGGTCCGGTTACAGTGCCTTTAGTCCTTGCGCTTGGTATAGGCGTTGCGTCGGCAGCCGGTAAAGGTGCAGATTCTTCTTTGTCCGGATTTGGTATTGTTACCCTAGCATCTGTGTTCCCAATTCTTGGTGTATTGCTATTGAGCTTTTACACAGCCTATACAGTTCCACCGGAACTCATCATCGAGAAGGCAGCTGAAATCAAATTGGCAGCACAATCTGCAGCCTCTCAACCACAGTGGTTCGAAGCAACACCTTGGACTGAGGTCATATTGGGTGTACGAGCTATTGTTCCGTTGGTGATTTTCTTGGCAGTGGTACTGTTGGTAATTTTGCGTGAGAAGCTAAAAAATGCATTCATCACCTACTACGGGATTATCCTCGCAGTGGTTGGAATGTGTATCTTTAACATCGGCTTGACTTACGGTTTAGCGAAACTCGGAGATCAATCCGGGGGATTGATAGCAGGCGCATTTACGTCAATTGATGCAATTACGGCGAGTCCACTATATAGCATGACTGTCGGCGTCGGGATCGCAGGTCTATTTGCCTGGGTATTAGGTCTTTCTGCAACGCTTGCGGAGCCTGCTCTAAACGCCCTTGGGATGACAGTACAAAATTTGACCAACGGTGCTTTCAAAAAATCCATGTTGATGTTTGCGGTCGCTTTTGGCGTGGCCACCGGTATCATGCTTGGTGTTCTGAAGCTTATTTACGGATTTCATATCATGTACATCTTAATACCGGGCTACACACTCGGACTGATACTAACCTTGTTGTCGACTGAAGAGTTCGTGAATGTTGGCTGGGATTCAGCCGGTGTGACAACCGGGCCTGTAACTGTGCCATTAGTTCTTGCGATGGGTCTTGGATTTGGCAATGCCCTTGGTTCAACTGATGGCTTTGGTATTTTGGCAGCAGCCTCAATTTGCCCTATTGTCGCGGTTTTGACGCTAGGTATTTACGTTCAATTTAAAATAAAACTAGAGGAACGCCGCGTTGCTCGTGAAGGAGAGATGGAATGAAACGTTCATTTACGACATTGACAGAAGCAACGCTTATCACGGCAGTTGTGCAGCATGGTTATGGCGAGATCATTACTGATGCTTTACTGGAGGTAGGAATTCAAGGATCAACCGTGCACGGGGCAATGGGTGTAGGTATTCGCGAGCGATTAGGCGCTCTTGGCGTAGCTGTAGATGCCGAACGTGATGTCGTCAATGTAATGGTTTCAAGTGACGAAGTTGATAGAGTTTTTGAGAGAGTTTTCTTAGCTGGCAAGTTGGATACACCTGGTATGGGCTTTATGTACGCGACACCTCTAATGCAGGCTGCTACTTACGTTCCACCATCTATCCTTTCTAAGTATTCAGGTACCTGAGATGTCGATTCCTGAAGTTAAAACTGATCCACGCTTGGACTACCTTGATTATACTTGGCTGATCTCCGGTATATTGTATGAGGGTGGAACTGACAACTTGATCCCCGAGCTTATGAATCGAGGTATAAATGAAGTTTACTTTTATAACGTAGCTGGCACGATGATTGGACAGAAAACTGTAGCGGGTGTTTCTGGCTCTTTTGATGTGGAGCAATTCCATGTTGTTGTAACAGCTGACCAAGCTGAGAACGTATTTGATTTTATTTATCGCTTCTGCCACTTGTCCGAGCCGAATAAAGGAATGATTTACATGAATAAACTGAAGCAATCAACTAAACACATAATCCCAGAACTCGATCACACCGAGTTTCAAGAAATTACAGAATGATAGGTGACACCATGGCAAACAAAACCGATTTAATAGCTGAAAATAAATTGAATATTCGTAAGAACCGACGCAAGATTTTTGAGCTAGATGCAGAAGTGTCGACAACATATGCCGAGCTAATGTTGTTACTCGCAGACATTGAAGAAAATCGTGCGTTACTGCAACGAAACTATACATCAGCCTTTATGGGTAATCGGTCAATCGCGATTGATAACGTCAACGATCTTTATAGTTGTCGAATTGCAATGCTTGAAGCTTTGGATCCATCTTCTGATGTTGAGGCCAATTTCAAGGTGCGGATGTTGAACCAAGTTCGGATTGAGCAACTTGAAAAGCGCTCTGATCTGAACGATACCTTACGCGATATTGCTGCAAAAATGATTGAAGTAAATGTAATGCTGCAGTCTGTTAACGAACTGATTACTGAGGCCAACGAGACAGTCGTTGATGAGGGAGATACAATGATTTCTGAGAATGCTGAGTGGGCCGATGGATCGGTTGCTAAGCAAATGACTAAGGCTACGCCAAATGCTAATTCACAAAGTGTGTCATCTAATACTGAGCGTTTACAAAAATTGCTTGACCGAGCAACCATAGCAGAAAAAGAGGCCACTGGTTTGGTTCATCGCGTTGAGGAAGATACCAAAGGCATTTTAGAACTTGGTGATGATATCGCCAGCAGGCGTGAACGTATTCAAGCAGATCGCGAGCGTGTTGTTGCAAATCAGAGACGTACAGCGGATCTGCTCATTAAATTAAAATAAGAATAATAATAATTCTTGATCATCTTTTTTTAAAAGTTTAATTTAAAAACCTAGGGTGCCATATTCTTAAATAAGCCACCTATAAATTTATAATCTTCTACTAGATATAACTTATGTATGATGGCTATAGTCATGCATTAAAACGTTTAAATATCCCTTTTCTATTCGACAGCGCCGCTAAAGACCAGCTACTATTTCTTTAGCAATTGCACGCGGCCTCATTATGGACAAGAGAGTTCGGGCTTCCTGTCTTCGACCATCGTGGACGAGGCACGCTGCCAAGGAGTAATCAATAAGATCACGTTGAGCGTTGGAACCACCTATACGGGCGTGATCATGCATCGCCTCGCAGAATTGTTCAGCGGCCATTGACCAATTTCCATCCTCCATCTCCCTATACCCTATCGCAAGCGTCTTGGTCAGGTCGCTCACAGGCCCATCATTGCTGTCGATTATAACCTCAAGTGCATCTCGATTTCCACTACGTGAGTGAGCGATTGCAGCGTGTACATCGGCAAAACCTAAGCCAGGTTTTGGAAACCTTGCGAGTGCATATGCACTCAGTTTTTTCCAACGCTCAATAGGAACTTTTAATCCAGCAAGTTCTGCACGAAACAACAATGCTGCAGTGTCTGTCATGACATTGAGCGGCGGCCCTTGACTTCGTTCTGGTGAGATATTCGTATCCAAAACATGCCACATCCCTTCAAAATCACCAGATTCCAATGACCAAATACCGACGTGCCAACATATGTGATTGTAAAGAGTTGCTGATGGGTCATAATTCTTACACCAGTTTGATAGGTAGCTAAGTCCTTCTTTATCTTCCATGTTTTCATAATAGAGATGAGCGCGAATGTGCGCCGTATGCGCACTTTTTGGATTAGCGACCATCGCAGCCTCTATATTAGCTTGAGCTGCAACAAGCTGCCCTACTTCCAACTGGGCAAACGCCAATTGGGTGCGGAACCACCAGTTATCGCCATAATGTTGCGACAGGCGAGAGATGAAGGCAAGTTGTTCAGCTTCCCGTCCGGGTAGACCAGAAAAACCGATCAAGCCAAAGACACTTGTGCACATCTGGGCAATCATTACATCTGCAGGCCATGTCTCGACGTGTTCATAAACAGCAGTTCGAGCTTCTCCTGCCTTACCTTCTAAAAGTAAAGCAGATGCATTAATGTGAGAACGCTCTCGAGTGCTCAAACCTGAAGCTAGTGATCGAGCTTGCTGAAGACTTGCCTTGACACGGTCAGGTTGGGCAAGCAACTGCATGTTGCGAGCAAGACCTATATGTGCAAGTGCGAAGCTCTCATCAGCATTAATGGCAGCTTCAAACGCGTCAGAAACTCTTGGCTCTGCCCCAAGGAACCTGCTAATTCCTAAGTCGTAAGCGTCCCGAGCCTCAACAGAATGTGTTCCGACAGGATTTCCATATGCATCATCAAGCATGGCGTATACCTCTAAGTATCTTTTATATCAAATTAAATTCAATAACATGTTAACAAATAATTTGTTAGACACAAACTATTTTAATAAATTGAAATTAAAAAATAAAGATAAAAGGGCTACATTTTCCATTAACAAAATATGAGTTGACGTCCTTCACAGCCCAATAAAAAATTTATTATAAAATATGCAGAATGTTGTCTGATTTAGGTTTCAACACTTTCAATAATGGTCGGGGCGGAGAGATTCGAACTCCCGACCCTCTGGTCCCAAACCAGATGCGCTACCAGGCTGCGCTACGCCCCGAACATTTCGATTTATACTTTAGAAATTGTTAAAAGCAAGCATTAGTTTTGTTTTACTTAATAATATTTATCAATATAAATTAATATTTAATGATAGGACAATTTAACTTGTCACCTACTTGACTTTTCAACTCACCTGCTTTCATTTCTAAAACAAATGTCACCTTTTCATTACTACTTATATTTTTTTGGTCTAAAGCCTTAGCATTTCTATAAATTCCGACAATAATACCCTTCATATTTATAAAAAATAAATCTAGGTTTAATAGTGTATTTTTCATCCAAAAATTTCTTTTCTCACTTTTGTCCCAGATAAACAACATTCCATTGTCAATCATAATTTCTTCTCTATTCATTAAACCGTAGGATCTTTTCTTTTCAGTATCAGCAATCTCTACATATATTTTTTTATTTTCTTTATTATTAATAGTAATTTCACAAACTGTTTTTTTAAATTCAGGAACTTGCAGATTTCCAAATATAATTTTTGGAGAAACTATAATTAGGAAAATTCCTAATATTGATACTTGTAACAAATTTAATAAAATTATATTCATAAACTTTTCATACTTAAAACGTTTTTTACAAGAGAAATTACTTCAGCTCCTACAATTGTTTTGACATCATGATCGCGCCAAGATTTTAACCATTGAGTGGGTATTCCCATTCTTACGCGACTGTTGTTCCATTTAAGTGAAGATAATAAATTACTACACTCTTCTGGCATATCACTGTCTAACAGATAATCTCGATCATTTAACAAAACCCAATTCCCTGCCCATGCTTTTGCTGTAAGGTATGGGTTATACCCACCACCACCTAATATTATTGAACTTTCACATAACAATAAAATATCCTTAATAGCTCTCCAATAAGCATTATTAGATAAAGATATTCTAGATTGTGGGTCACCATTTAGCATATCTGCTCCAGCTTGTATTATTAATAAGTCTGGCTGAATAGATTTAGCATATGGAATAACTGCATTGTTTATCACATAGTCAATTTCTGAATCGTTAAAACTTTCAGAAACTGGGAAATTCATTATATTGTTAATTTTATTTTCTTCTAGCTTACCTGTTTGTGGCCATCTATTTTTTTCGTGTATTGATATTATAGTAACTTTTTCGTTATTAAGAAAGACATCTTGAACCCCATCACAATGATGAGCATCAATATCTACGTATAAAACTTTAGAAAAATCTAATTCTATTGCTTTTAAAATTGCAAGAACACAGTCATTTAAAAAACAAAAACCATATGCTTCAGATTTTCTACCATGATGTGTGCCCCCTGATATATTAAGTATTTTTTTAGCTTGTTTATTAGCTATCATTTCAACAGCTTTAATTGATGCTTTAGCTGCAGACGCTGGCCGAGAAAAAACTTCACTGAAAATTGGATT
>JABGYD010000067.1 GCA_018675425.1 Kordiimonadaceae bacterium | reverse complement strand
TATTCCCAGTCTATCATAAAAATAATTACCAGAACGGGACCTGTAAACAATGCAAGCCAGAGTATATCTGGAACAATTTTAAATTTGCAATCTATAAGGGCCCTAATGCCGTGCAGCCCACAAAAGTATATTGCAAACCACATTAACGGAGTTAAATAATAAGCAAGGCAAACCAACACTACTATCTCAGTGCCTAAAAGTATAAGCTCGTATATACCGTTCCCCATTTTTTTTCGATTTTTAGCCAATAAATACAAACATATAAAAAAACCAAATATACTGAATAGTATAATAATTTTTATAGCTTCAAGTATCTCTAAAGGAATATTAACCTGAGTAAGATCAAAAAAAATTGAATTAACAATTTTTGGTTTAAATAACAAGGGGAGAAACGTCGTCACAAATCCCCAAAAAAGTTTTGGAGCAATAGTCATTTCTTTTATAAACTTTAGATCAGATACTCCAAAATGAATTGAAGACATACCCAAAAGTAAAATTAGTCCTGCGAAGGGATATATGAACCAAAGTAGTGCCCCACACAAAGCTAAAAGTAGATATAAAACGTATAGTTTTAATCTAGGTCTACCATTGGTGGAGTGTTTCCATATTATCTTTCCATCTAACGCACCATGAGCTACTCCGATAGTACTAATGAGAGTTAATGAAATCACCATTATCAAAAGACTTAAGTCAGATGATTCAGGGTTTAGGGTTTCTATAAACATAATATCAAGAACAGCGAATAGAAATAACACTATTAGCGAAAAAAATATAAAATAGATTTGATGTTTGTTCACTTTACTCATTTTTTTTCTTTATAAGGCCTTTCAGCATAAGTCTTTTTGGCATACAAAGTAAAATATTTATTAAATCAGTGACAACTACTATATCCGATAAGAATCTTATTAATGAGGGCATTTTTGCACGCCTAAATAGCATCATAAATATGTAAGGTCCATTATCTGGATATTTGAAGATAACATTAAGAAAAATTTTATCGAGCCAATTTAACCATCCATTCGAATGATATCTAAATAAAGGCAAATTACTTTCATTTAACTGCTCTGGCTTCAGTTTGATAGCCCAGTTAGCAATTCTCCTCATTGAATAACCCGAAGAACCCCTAATCATACCGGCGCCTGCACCAATTTTGAGTATTTTCAGTTCCTCATCTGGCAAAACAACCGCCATAGGTATAATAGCTTTTTCTTGTCTTATTTTTTTATAGGGTTCATAGACCTTTAAAATTTTTCGATGCTTTTCCTCTATAACTCCAAGCCTCGGTGATTGCGTGAAAACTGTGGTTTCAATGAGCGCTCTTTTCTTTGAAAAGGGCAGTATATACGTAAATTCAATCTCATTATCATTTTTCTTAAAAGACATTAATGTAACATCATCAGGCTCAAAACGCTCATCTGTTAATTCTATTTCGTCTCCAACGAAAGCTTGTTGCATCAACGGTGACTTTATTTCATGTGGTTTTATATTATTCCGGCTATCAACTATAAGCTTACTGTAATAAACACTATTTTCCGTAGTTACGATTTGAGCCTTCTTCTCGCAACTTATTTGAACAACTTTCTCATTTTTTATAACTTTAATTTTCTCTTTGCAGGTACTTAATAAACTTTCGAGGGTTTCTTTGCCATCAAAACAAACATAGCTATAGGGTTTGACATGTCTTTTAATTTGGTCATTAAGACTATTTAAAACTATGTTGTTCCAAATTTTTTTTGGTTTTAATTGAAAATTTTCTGAGATACTGGGGAGCCCGGGTCCTTCCCAAACACAAAACGTTTGATCACTATTAATTTTATCTTTTTGTTCTAGCAAAAGGATTTTTTGTTCGCTAGTTTTTTTAAGATATTGATTTAGAAACATTAGGCTCGATAACCCTGCTCCAATAATTATTAAATCGTATTTTTTTTTCATTTTACATGCGCATCTGGAAGTTTCACTAAAGACAAATGTAGTACTTCATTATGATTTTCTATATCTTTTTTATAATTAAACTTAAGCAATAACTTTAATGTTATTTTAATTTTTTCAAATTTATTTAGATAAACTCTTTGTGATACATAGGACGAATTAGTATTTAGAATTTTTATCCCAATATTTTGATATAGTCGTGATGCTATTAAAACTGCTCTTGCGGTTTTAGGTGGTAGATGAGCTATACCTTTATCACCGCTCTCGTAATAATTGTTTGCTAGGGTCAATAAAGTATTTCTTACTAAATTAATTTTTTTAATATTTTCTTTGGTTGGATTTTTAAAACTATCAATTGGTAAGTTGATCATATCCTTAGGTAAATAAACTCTATTTATCTCAGCGTCCTCATTTATGTCACGACATATATTTGTGAGTTGCATTGCAACACCAAGATCAATAGCAAAGTATTTTAAACGAGGGTCTTTTATTCCGATGACGTCACAGACCATTAGACCAACAACACCAGCTACTTGATAGCAATAGACAAGAAGCTCATTCATATCTTTCGGTTGACTGTGAGTAATATCACTCATTTGACCCTTTAAAAACTCTTTTATAATATCTTCTCTGGGCATAAAATTTTCATCTATGTTTTTTAACTCATCGAATGCACCTGTAAATTTATCATTATCCCACGCATTTTTAATCGAATAAAAGTCCTTGTATGAATTATCATCAGCTTGATTTTCATCAATCAAATCATCAATACGTCGACAAAATGCATATACTGAGTATAATTTATCCGCCGTCTTTTTTTCAAGAAATGCTGTAGCCCAAAAAAAGGTTTTTCCGTGATTTTTCATTACCTTAGAATAACTAGTCATCGTAAAGAATACTTTCTACTACCTTTGCCGAGTTTATAACTCCAGGAACTCCTGCACCTGGGTGAGTACCGGCCCCCACATAAAATAGGTTCTTATATCTATCATCTTGGTTGTGTGTTCTAAACCAAGCCGACTGCGTTAAAATAGGTGCAATTGAGAAACCACTTCCAAATGGTGTCCTGTAGTCAGCTTTAAAATCCTCAGGTGTCATGCAAAAAATTTCTTCCGAATTTACATTTATTCCCGGCAAGATCGTCTTATCAAGGGCATTTAAAATTCTTTTAGAAAACTCTTCTTTTAGTTCAGACCAATTTTGATCACCTTTGAGGTTTGGCACGGGTACTAGAGCATAGAAACTGTCATGATTTTTTGGAGCGAAAGACTTATCTGTGCAGGTAGGCCTATGCAAATATATAGAAAAATCCTCAGATAAATGATATTTATCAAATATATCTTCCAAAAGCTCTTTGTATCTGGGTCCCATCCATATTGTATGATGTGCAACATTTTCATAACATTTTTTAGATCCGAAAAATAACACAAACAAGCCCATCGAATGTTTTGCATATTTTTTTATTAAGCGGTTATGAAGCGAAATTTTTTCATTTTTTAAGAGCTCCGTAGATACTTGAATTGGGTCAGCATTACTTACAACATAGTCAAATGCCTTGCTTTCATTGTTTGTAAAGTTAACTTTTGTTATTAATTTTTTTGATGTAGAGAAATGACTTACATCAGATGCATAGTTTATTTCAATACCATTTCTTAGCATCAGTTTTTCAAGTTCTACTACAAGCTTTCCGGTTCCGCCCATACAAAAGAAAATACCCCACTTCTGTTCAAGGGCATGAATAAGTGAGTAGATTGAGGAGGTTGTAAATGGATTACCTCCTACCAGAAGGGGCTGAATCGAAAATGCTTGGCGTAAATTTGGGTGTTTAATATACTCAGATACAAAGCTGTAAACGGAGCGATAACCTCTCATCTTCAAAATATCTGGAGCATATCTCAGCATTGTAGCAATCCGGTTAAATGGATGTCCCGCTAACTTTTCGTAGCCTAGTTTAAATATTTCTTCTGATGCTTTTAGCATAGCCAAATAGCCTGAAACATCTTCAGGCGATAAGCTTTCAATTTGACTAAGCATTTTTTCACGATCTGGGCCATAATCAAATTGTGTTTGATCATTAAAGTGAAATCTATACCAATTATCTAAGGGCTTAAATTCTAGATGATCCTCTAAATTTTCACCAAATAATTCAAATAATTCATAGAACAGATTAGGTGCTGTAATAACAGTGGGACCGGCATCATGCAAATAACCATTTCTTTGGAAGACCTGAGCCCTACCCCCAAGCTTATCTAACCGCTCATAAATGGTTACTTTATTACCTCTTGCTCTTAATCGGATTGCGGCAGCAATGCCGCCAAAGCCTCCTCCTATAACTGCAACTGTTTTCATATCAAACTGAGCCTTTTAATTATTTCATCTTTGAGTGATTGTATAACTGGCTGAATAATTTTAGGTAAACGATGAGTATTTTTCATAGCATTTTTCAGTATACAGACTATTTCATCTTTTGATTCAATGAAATTTGACCTAGTTATAAAATCATGTAATTTTTCTGGTTTATTTATTATGTTTTTTTTCTCGTTGATCGATAATTTTTCAAGTATCCGGATTACCATAAAATTCGGATGACCTTTAAAAAAGTCGGACGCCGCTTCCTGCTCAGCACCAATTATATTTTCAACGTCATTTAAATACTGGTATGCGAAACCAAGTTCATTTGAAATTTCTTTTACGGCTAAGCATTCATCTTCTGTGAGCTCTTTGCAATGAAACATTCCCATTATCGGTAATGCAATAAAGGGTGCAGTCTTCTCAATTGCTATTTTACGGTATTGCTCCCTATTCAGCGACAAATGATCCATACTAACATCAAGTGACTGACCAAATATAATTTCTTTCACTGAGCACGACAAAAGCTTGAGAAGTATATTTTGATGCCACCCCTTCTCTATCTCGGTTAACTTGCTAAAAGATTCAGCTATTAGATAATCACCGGTGCATAAAGCGGCAGGTATTCCAAATTCTTTCCACAGTGATTTTTTACCTCGCCTCATTGAATCTTCATCACAAATATCATCATGTAAAAGTGAAGCACTATGAATTAATTCACATACTACTGCCCATTTTATATATGTTTGACTAGATAAACCAAGAAGACCACCGGACACCAGCGCAAGCCTAGCGCGCATCCATTTACCTTTAGAATCATTATGATGCTTTAACCATTTAGAAATAAAAGGCTCTTTAACATCAAAGCTTTTCGCAAATTCCTTCTTCACAACGTGAAGAAATTCATCTGCTTCTGGTGGCATAAAGTATTCCATAATTCAATCTTACTCATTAAGTTAAAAAAAACGCGCCATTATGGCGCGTTTTCATTAGAGTTTACTACCTTGTTATTTATGCACCAGCATCAGTTTTACGTTGAGCTATCACATAAATCATAATGCCAAAACCTGCTTTCGCAATTACATCAGCAATAGTGTAACCAACTTGAACAGTGGCATTTATTTCGCCAGGTTCTAAGCCACCAACACCTAGCATCGGTAAGATGAAGACTATCGGGTAGAAACACCAAGATAAAAGAGTTACTGATCTAGCATTAGAAACCAGACCCCTAACATCAGCTGGTTGGTCAGCGATTGATTCACTAAGACCTGAAATCAACTCTCTAACTATATATAGGAACGGAACCATTGCAGCAGCCCACCACATCCAACGTTCATCACCGGAAGCAGAAATTTCTCCTGGATATCCGAGAATAATCATAATTATTGATGCAATTGCTAGTTTAGTACCTTTTGAATAAGTTTCTTCTCTACATAATCTCATTACAAGGATAAGTTCAAGTAAAAGCAAAGGAACTGTTAATAACCAGTCAACGTATCGGTAAGCATCGTTAAACGCAGCCCCTGTAGCAGTTACTACCCCGTCCCGAAGTGTATATGCATGATCAAAGCTCTCAAACATTCTCCAGTAATGGTAAAAAGCAATGAAGCAAACAAGACCTGATAATGTAAGAGCAGTTTTGTATGCTGGTGCGACCTGAGTGCGTTGAGCAAACATAAATACTGTTGCCGCCGCGAATGTTGCTATTGCAAAGGACAAGGAGTTATATATAGAGTTATACTCTATTAATTCCATTTAATTTCTCCGTACAATATAGAAGTTATTAAAATTGGCGTTACAGGAACAAATCGCCCCGTAACGCCAATCGTAAGACTTAGTCTCGAATCTTAGGTTTTTATGCCTTTTCAGACGAGCTTGTAGCAGCTATCCAGATAACAACACCGAATGCAATCTTATTGACAAAGTCAGCAAGGTTATAAACAAGGTTGAGCATAGCTCCACCATCACTGCCTGCACCTAAGAGGTAGCCTATCGGGTAGATTGACCAACCAATAGTTACAATTAAGCGAAGTGCATTGAAGGCTATCTTACTGGCTTCAGTTCCCTGAGATGCACTGATTTTACTAGCTTCACCAACGAAAATCTCATAGATGATATATAACCAACCAGCCATACCAATAGCAAATCCAAGATTATAATCCATAGCGCCAATTTCACCAAGGTAACCACCGACAAGCATCACAACTGATGCAACCAGTAACTTCCAGAACAAAGCAGCACGAACTACAGCTACCGCAGTGAGGATCAAGAAGAACTCAACAATCTGCAGTGGCACAGTTAATAACCAGTCAACATAGCGGAATACTGTAGGACTTGCACCTGTATCAACCCAAACTCCACGCATGTAGAAGTAATGTATCGCGGCGATACCAGTCACCATTGCCGCTACAGTTAAAGATGTTTTCCACTTGCCTACCGCGCGGTCACGTTCAACGGTAAAAAAGTATGTTGCAGCAACCATTGCTGCGGAAATAATCCAGAAGCTAACACCAACATAATCATTGGGGTTTAAACCTGACGTTTCCATGTTTCTCTCCTTAAAATAAAAATCTTATTTTCCCTGAGAGCCCATATGAACAACGAAAAGTACATTAGTCAATAGTTTTCTGACATAACCTAAATAGAAAAAGTTTGCTATAATCAAACTTTAAAACACCAAATGTCACTATTTTAAGCCCAAAGTACTTAAATTAGTGGGCAATTTTTAGTTAAATAGATGTTTAGGTTTTATTTAATTTTTGAGGCTCACCCTCACTATTCCACTGTCACAGACTTTGCCAAGTTTCTTGGTTGATCCACATCAGTACCTTTAGCAACGGCTACATGATAGCTCAAAAGCTGGACCGGAAGGGCATAAAGGATAGGCGTCACAAATTCATCCATGTCGGGCAAAGCAATAGTTTCAATAGCCGATTCCCCATCTTTGTCTAAACCTTTTTGGTCAGTAAAGAAGTATACCTGACCATTACGAGCTATCACTTCATGCATATTTGATACAGTTTTTTCATAGAGTTTATTAGTAGGTGCTATAACAATGATTGGCACTTTATGGTCAACTAATGCAATTGGTCCGTGTTTCATTTCCCCCGCCGCGTACCCTTCAGCATGGATATAGGATATTTCTTTGAGCTTTAAAGCACCTTCCATGGCGATTGGGTACTCCAAGCCACGTCCCAGATATATTACATCCCGAGCTTCAGCTATTTTTAAAGCCATTTTCTTGATTTTATCATCATGACTAAGAATATTAACCATAGCCCCTGGAGCTTCTAGGAGTGCGTTGCAAAGGCTCTCTTCTTTAATATCATCTATTTTCCCGCACAATCTTGCATAACTAATAACGACGCACGCAAGTACAGCAAGTTGGCAAGTGAAAGATTTAGTTGAAGCAACACCAATTTCTGGACCAGCATGGGTATGAAGAACAAAATCACTTTCCCGTTCCATCGAACTTTGGACTGTATTAATAATAGATAAAATACTCTGTCCATGATTTTTTGCATACTTTAGAGCTGCAAGGGTATCTGCAGTCTCACCGGATTGAGAAATAAAAATTGAGAGCCCTCCAGGGGTCATAACGGGTTCTCTGTAGCGAAATTCGGAGGCAATATCCACATCAACGGTGACGCGCGCAATTTTCTCGAACCAATATTTTGCCACCATTGCAGCATAAAAGCTTGTGCCACATGCAACGATAGTAACTCTTGTCACCTCAGTTAAATTAAATGGTAAATTACCAAGTTCAACACAGCCTTTAACTGAATTAATTAGGCTTCTCAATGTTTGACCAACTACAGCCGGCTGATCATAAATTTCTTTAATCATATAATGATTGAAAGCACCCTTATCTTTAGTGCTCAATTGCTTGTCTATTGTAATGATCTCACGCACTACTTCCACAGCCTTGTAATCGAAAATTTTAGACGAATTATTGGTTATTTCTACCCGATCACCCTCCTCAAGATAAACAAGCTTATTCGTTAAACTTGAAATGCTAATAGCATCAGAACCAAGAAACATTTCTCCAGTACCATAGCCGAGAACAAGAGGGCTTCCTTGGCGGGCACCAATCATAAGGTTTTCTTCTCCCTCAAATATAATGGCCAAAGCAAAGGCACCCTCCAATTCATTAATTGCTTCCCTAGATGCGGCTTTAGGGCATAAACCAGAATTAATATAGTCGGTAATTAAGTGAACAATCGTTTCAGTATCGGTATCAGTATTAAAAACATGCCCTTTATTAATTAGCTTATGACGTAGATATTGAAAGTTTTCAATAATTCCGTTGTGAACTACAGCAACTTTATCAGATAAATGGGGATGAG
>JABGYD010000083.1 GCA_018675425.1 Kordiimonadaceae bacterium | reverse complement strand
TACATTCTTACAAAAGAAGAGGGTGGCCGTCATACGCCGTTTTTCACAAATTACCGTCCGCAGTTCTACTTCAGAACAACTGACGTGACTGGTGTTGTGACCCTTGACGATGGTGTTGAAATGGTTATGCCTGGCGATAATATCGCTGTAAACGTTGAGCTTATCAATCCGATTGCTATGGACGATGGTCTTCGCTTTGCGATCCGTGAAGGCGGCCGCACAGTGGGCGCCGGTGTTGTAGCAAGTATTATTGAATAGAAAAGTCATTTAGGAGCACAGATCGAAAGATCTGTGTATTATTTTATGTTAGAATCACAAAACATTCGCATCCGCCTAAAAGCATTTGATCATCGTATTCTTGATCAAGCTGCTGGTGAAATTGCAAACACGGCAAAAAGAACTGGCGCCAGTGTGCGCGGTCCTATCCCTATGCCCACAAGAATTGAAAAATATACGGTCCTAAAAGGTCCACATATTGATAAGAAGTCGCGTGAACAATTTGAGACCCGGACGCACAAGCGTCTTCTTGATATTGTAGAGCCAACACCACAAACTGTAGATGCCCTTATGAAGCTTGATCTTGCTGCTGGTGTTGAAGTTGAAATTAAGTTGCAAGGATGATGGATATGCGATCAGGACTAATTGCAAAAAAAATGGGTATGACCCGGGTCTTTACTAAAAATGGCACCCACGTACCAGTGACCGTTCTCCACGTTGATTGTGCGCAAGTTGTTGCCCACAAGACTACTGAAACTGACGGGTATAATGCTATGCAACTGGGTGCTGGTAACGCTAAGGTAAAGCGTACTACTCAACCAATGCGCGGTCATTTTGCAAAAGCAAATGTGGAACCTAAGGTAAAGCTTGCAGAATTTAGGATAAACGAAGATGGTTTTATTGATCTAGGCGCTGAAATTTCTGCGGAACACTTTGTGCCAGGGCAAATTGTTGATGTGACTTCGACCTCTAAAGGTAAGGGTTTTGCTGGTGCGATGAAGCGTTGGAACTTTAGCGGTCTTCGCGCCACTCATGGTGTTTCTATCTCGCATAGATCTCATGGTTCGACTGGTCAATGTCAAGATCCTGGTCGTGTTTTTAAAGGTAAGAAAATGGCTGGTCACTATGGTGATGAGCGGAAGACACAGCAGAACCTTGAAATTGTGTCAACTAATGCAGACGAAGGTATTATCCTTGTTAAAGGTGCTGTACCTGGAGCTAAAAACGCTTGGGTTCTGATTAACGATGCAGTTAAAAAGGCACGTCACGTTGATGCGCCATACCCTGGTGCAGTAAAAGTAATGTCAGTGCCTGAGACGGTTTCTGATGTTTTGGTTGATGAAGTTTCCGCCGAGACACCCGCAATAACAGAAAATAAGGAATAAGAACGATGAAAGCCCAAGTAATTACACTTGATGCCAAAAAGGCCGGCGATATCGATCTTGATGATGGTATTTTTGGTCTACCGGAGCGTGGTGATATTCTCCAACGCGTTGTGGTATGGCAGCTTGCAAAACGCCGTGCTGGTACTCATAAAGTACAATCGCGTGGTGAAGTAACAGGTACGACGAAACGTATTGGCAAGCAAAAAGGCGGAGGTACTGCACGTCATGGTTCTGGTAAGGTTAGTCAGTTTCGTGGTGGTGCCCGTGCTTTTGGTCCGGTGGTGCGGTCTCATGCGTCAGGTCTTCCAAAGAAAATTAGGGTTCTTGGGCTTAAGACGGCTCTTTCAGCAAAGGTAGCCACTGGAGATCTTATTATTCTTGAAAATGCTGATCTTAAAAATGGCAAAACAAAAGACCTGCTAGGCAAGCTTAATAAGTTAGGTTTTTCAAATGCACTTTTTGTTGATGGTGTTGAGGTTAATAAAAACTTCAAATTAGCCATAGCTAATATTCCAAATGTTGATGTATTACCTACTGGTGGTGCTAATGTTTATGACATTCTTCGTCGCGAAAAATTGGTACTTACTAAAGCGGCTGTTGAATGTTTGATGGAGAGACTAAAATGACTGATATCAAGCATTATGATGTTATTATGAACCCAGTTGTGACGGAGAAGTCAACCTTTCTGTCTGAAAACAATGTGGTTACGTTTAATGTGCCAATGACAGCTACAAAACCTGAGATCAAGGCGGCAGTTGAAGGTCTTTTCAGTGTTAAGGTTGAAAAGGTAAATACGCTTCGCCAGAACGGTAAAACAAAACGATTTAAAGGTGTTATGGGTCGTCGTTCTGATAAGAAAAAAGCAATGGTGAAGTTGGCTGAGGGCCATTCCATCGATGTAACGACGGGGGTGTAAAGACATGGCTTTAAAAAAATATAATCCAACTACTCCGAGCTTACGTTCGCTGGTAACGGTTGATCGGTCTGAGCTTTGGAAAGGTAAGCCTGTTAAGGCACTTACCGAGGGTAAGCACAGTAAGGGTGGTCGTAACAACCAAGGTCGCATCACTATGCGACATCGTGGAGGCGGGCATAAGCGTTCGTATCGTATTATCGATTTTAAACGTCGCAAATGGGATATGGAAGCGACAATATTGCGCCTTGAGTATGACCCTAACCGTTCTGCTTTTATTGCACTAATTGAATATTCTGACGGTGAGAAAACTTATATTCTTGCTCCACAGCGTATTGGGGAGGGTGATAAAGTGATTGCTGGTGAAAAAGTTGATGTGAAGCCAGGTAACGCAATGCCACTTTACTCAGTTCCTGTCGGTTCTATAGTTCATAACGTTGAGATGAAACCTGGTAAGGGTGGTCAACTAGCACGTGCAGCTGGTGGGTATGTGCAAGTTACGGGACGTGACCGAGGTTATGTACTTCTTCGATTATCTTCTGGTGAACAGCGTTATGTTCTTTCTAATTGTATGGCAACTATTGGCGCTGTTTCTAACCCCGATAATCAAAACCAAAAACTTGCAAAAGCTGGCCGTAGTCGCTGGCTTGGCAGGCGCCCATCGGTTCGTGGTGTAGCAATGAACCCTGTCGATCATCCGCATGGTGGTGGTGAGGGGCGTACTTCTGGGGGCCGTCATCCGGTTACTCCATGGGGTAAGCCAACTAAAGGTAAGCGCACACGTAGTAATAAATCAACTGACCGTTATATTCTTCGGTCACGTCACGAACGTAAGAAGTAGGAGCAAGAGATATGTCACGTTCCGTTTGGAAAGGTCCTTTTGTCGATATGCATTTGCTTAAGAAATCAGAAGCAATGACAGCATCAGGCAAGTCATCGCCGATTAAAACATGGTCACGTCGTTCAACCGTCTTGCCACAGTTTGTCGGTCAAACATTTAATATACATAATGGTCACAAATTCATTCCTGTTTATGTAACAGATGAAATGGTTGGTCATAAACTTGGTGAATTTGCTCCGACCAGAACTTATTATGGCCACGGTGCTGATAAAAAAGCGAGGAAGAGATAGTGGGTAAGAAATCAACACCACGTCGCTTAGCCGACAACGAAGCAAAAGCGGAACTCCGTAATGTTCGTATTAGTCCAATTAAGCTTAACTTAGTAGCTGCTCTTATTCGCGGTTTGAAGGTAGATAAGGCGCTTGCTAATCTTACTTTCTCCAAGAAACGTATTTCCACTGATGTCAAGAAGCTTCTTGAAAGTGCAGTTGCAAATGCTGAAAACAATCATGGTCTGGATGTTGATAGTTTGGTCATAGTTGAAGCAAGCGTAGGTAAAGGTATGGTGATGAAGCGTTTTCGGGCGCGTGCGAAAGGTCGTGGCGCTAAAATTCTAAAACCGTTTAGTAATATGAGGATTGTAGTTCGTGAAGCAGAAGAGGGAGCCGAATAATGGGACAAAAAGTTAATCCAATTAGTTTACGTCTTGGAATAAATCGTACGTGGGATAGCCGTTGGTATGCTGAAGGTGAAAACTACGGTACAATGCTACACGAAGATCTTAAAATTCGCACCGAACTTATGAAATCATTAAAATCTGCAGCGGTAAGTAGGGTAGTTATAGAGCGGCCATCTAAGAAAATGCGTGTAACAATTTATTCTGCGCGTCCTGGCGTTATTATTGGCAAAAAAGGTGCGGATATTGATAAACTTCGCCAAAAAATTGCAAGAATGGCTCCATCTGCAGGGGATGTTAGTTTAAATATTGTAGAAATTAAAAAGCCTGAAATTGATGCGCAGCTTGTTGCTGATAATGTTGCTCAACAATTAGAGCGTCGTGTAGCGTTTCGTCGTGCGATGAAGCGTGTGATGCAAAATGCACTTCGTCTTGGTGCTCTTGGTATTCGTATCAACTCTGCAGGCCGGCTTGGCGGTGCTGAGATTGCCCGAACTGAATGGTACCGTGAAGGTCGGGTTCCACTTCATACACTTCGTTCGGATATAGATTATGCTGAAAGTAAAGCACACACAGCATATGGTGTAATAGGTATTAAAGTGTGGCTCTTCAAGGGTGAGATCATGGAGCATGATCCAATGGCGCACGACAATCGCATTAACGAAATGCAAAAATCTGGTGGCGGTGGTCAAGGCCGCGGTCAACGTAACTTTAGAAATGCAGGATAAGGTATATGTTACAGCCAAAAAGAACAAAATTTCGTCGTGCTCATAAAGGCCGTATCCATGGAAATGCAAAAGGTGGTACTTCGCTAACTTTTGGATCATGTGGACTCAAGGCTCTTGAGCCAGAAAGAGTAACGGCGCGCCAAATTGAAGCGGCTCGTCGTGCAATGACACGTCATATTAAACGTCAAGGTAAAATTTGGGTACGTATTTTCCCAGATGTTCCGGTATCCAAAAAACCAGCTGAGGTTCGTATGGGTAAAGGTAAGGGTGCTGTTGAATATTGGGCAGCCCGTGTTAAACCTGGTCGTATAATGTTTGAAATGGATGGAGTTCCGCTTGATCTTGCTCGTGAAGCATTTGAGCGTGCTGCAGCTAAATTACCAATCGCGACGCGTTTTGTTACGCGTCTCGGTGAAAATTAGGAGAGTTCGTGATGAGTAAAGCGTCTGAACTTAATAAAAAGTCAGTTGATGAGTTGCAAAGTGAGCTAGCTAATTTGAAAAAAGAGCAGTTCAACCTGCGTTTTCAAAAAGCTACTAACCAGCTTGGAAACACGGCTCGTGTTCGTCAGGTTCGCCGGGGTATAGCCCGTCACCAGACAATAATTAATGCAAAGCGCGCAGGCGTGGCGATAGAAGAATAAGGGATTATGTAAATGCCTAAACGTATTCTACAAGGTGCAGTGGTTAGTGATGCAAATGATAAGACTATTACAGTTCTTGTTGAGCGTCGTTTTATGCACCCAATGGTAAAAAAAGTGGTGCGTCGTTCTAAAAAATATAGTGCGCATGACGAAAATAATACTTTTAAAGTTGGTGATGTCGTTCGAATTGAGGAATGCCGTCCTATCTCTAAAAATAAATCTTGGACTGTTATCGAAGATGTTAAGTAATTAATATTTAGATAATTTAATTAATGTAAATAGGAAAAACCTATGATTCAAATGCAAACCAACCTTGATGTTGCCGATAACTCTGGTGCACGCCGCGTTCAGTGTATTAAAGTTCTTGGTGGCTCCCATAGGAATGTAGCTGGTGTTGGTGATGTGATCGTCGTCAGTATAAAGGAAGCTATTCCTCGTGGACGTGTCAAAAAGGGAGAGGTGCACCGTGCGGTTATCGTGCGCACTAGGAAAGATATACAGCGTATAGACGGAACAACAATACGTTTCGATAGTAATGCGGCCGTTTTGATTAATAAGCAAAACGAGCCTATTGGTACTCGTATCTTTGGCCCTGTTGTTCGTGAGTTACGATCAGCTCAACATATGAAAATTATTTCTCTCGCTCCGGAGGTGCTCTAATGGCTAATATTAAGTATAAAATTCATAAGGGTGATGAAGTTATTGTTCTTACGGGTAAGGACAAGGGCAAATCTGGGGAGATCACTAAAATGATGACTAGTGAGGGACGAGCATTCGTTCAAGGTGTAAATATGGTAAAGCGCCACACTCGTCAGACACAAGAGAGTGAAGGTGGTATTATCACCAAGGAAGCTTCAATTCATGTTTCTAATTTGGCTCTAAAAGACCCAAAAACTGGAAAAGCGACGAAAGTAGGCTTTAAAATTGAAAAAGATGGAACAAAAAACCGTATTTCAAGGTTATCAGGGGAGGTTATCTAATGACTTATAATCCTCGCCTTAGAGATGTATATGACAATGAAATTCGCGGTAGTCTGCAAAAAGAATTTGATTACAGTAATGTGATGGAAATCCCTAAGCTTGATAAAATTGTGCTTAATATGGGTGTTGGCGCTGCTGTCAATGATAGTAAAAAAGTTAAGAAAGCTGTAATGGAAATGGCCAAAATTGCTGGCCAGGCTCCTGTTACAACACGCGCCAAAAAATCGATTGCGGGCTTTAAAGTTCGAGAAGAAATGCCACTTGGCTGTAAAGTGACACTAAGGGGGGCTAAAATGTACGAATTTTTGGATCGTCTTATTCAGGTTGCTCTTCCCCGCGTGCGTGACTTTCGCGGCGTTAATGATAACAGTTTTGATGGTCTTGGAAATTATGCCCTTGGTTTAAAGGAACAGCTTGTTTTCACAGAGATCAACTATGATGACGTGGATGATATTCGCGGCATGGATGTAATCATTTGTACAACGGCTAAAACTGATAAAGAAGCTCATGCGCTTTTATCTGGCTTTCAGATGCCGTTCGCTTCTAATACGGCTGGAGATAGATAATGGCTAAAGTAAGTGCAGTAAATAAAAACCTAAAGCGTGTTCATTTGGTAGCTAAATATGCTGAAAAGCGAGCCGCTTTGAAAGCAGCAGCGAAGGATCCAAACCTTTCATTTGATGAACAGTTTGTTGCCCGTCTGAAGCTTGCGAAATTACCTCGTAACAGTGCGAAAGTACGTATTCGCAATCGTTGTCAGGTAACAGGTCGCCCGCGCGGTTATCACCGTAAATTTAAAATGTCTCGTGTTTCACTACGCCACTTAGCCTCAAATGGCTATTTACCTGGTGTTGTGAAGTCGAGCTGGTAGGAGAACTGAATTATGTCTATGAGTGATCCTCTAGCAGATATGATTACACGTATCCGTAACGGACAACGTGCTAACAAAAAAGCTGTTTCTTCACCTGCTTCGAAGCTTCGTCAGCGTGTGCTCGACGTTCTAGAGCGTGAAGGTTATATTCGTGGTTATGTCAGTGATAAAACTGAGATTGGTAAAGCTGAAGTAAGTATCGAGCTGAAATACCATGAAGGTGACCCGGTGATCCGCGAAATTAAACGTATATCTAAGCCTGGCCGTCGAGTTTATTCATCCGTTGGTGACCTTCCTCGGGTCCGTAACGGCCTTGGTATATCAATTGTTTCAACCCCCAAAGGTGTACTTTCCGACGCTGAAGCTCGTGCTGAAAACGTTGGTGGCGAAGTCATCTGTACAGTATTTTAGGAGAATAACATGTCTCGTATTGGTAAAAAAGCTGTACAAATTCCAGCCGGTGTTGATGCAAATCTTAATGGCCGCGTATTAACAATCAAAGGTCCAAAGGGCTCTCTTGATATGACTGTTGTAAGTGAGGTCGATGCTAAGATTGAGAATAACACAGTGAAAATTATTCCACATGGAGATAGTAAACGTGCTCGTTCTATGTGGGGAATGCAACGTACATTGGTAGATAACCTCGTTCTTGGTGTTTCAGAAGGGTTTACAAAAACTCTTGAGCTCAACGGTGTTGGTTACCGCGCACAGATGAAAGGTAGAAATGTGAACCTCCAGCTTGGTTTTTCACATGATATTCTTTATCAAGTTGCAGATGGCGTTGAGGTTAAATGTCCAAATCAGACTACAATTATTGTTTCTGGTATAGATAAACAAAAAGTAGGCCAAGTTGCGGCAGAAATTCGCTCATATCGCAAACCTGAACCTTATAAAGGTAAGGGTGTTAAGTATGAGGGTGAATATGTTTTCCGTAAAGAAGGCAAGAAAAAATAGGTACTCGTTATGAAAAGTGGAAAAAAATTATTTGAACGTCGCCGTGCTCGCGTGCGGACCAGCCTAAGTAAAGTGGCTAACGGCCGTCCACGTCTTTCTATTCATCGTACTAATCAGCATATGTATGCTCAGGTTATTGATGATCAAAAAGGTGCGACAATTGCTACTGCTTCAACACTTGATGTTGATTTAAAAAAACTAAAAGTTGGAAGTAATTCAGAGGCTGCTGCAGCCGTTGGTAAATTAATAGCTGACCGTGCTATGAAGGCAGGGGTTGAGCAAGTTATTTTTGATCGGGGTGGGTTCTTGTACCATGGCCGTGTCAAAGCACTTGCTGATGCAGCGCGCGAATCCGGTTTAAATTTCTAAGGAATAGATGATTATGGCTAGAGCAGAAAGAGAACCTCGTAAGGAAAGTGAGCTAACGGAAAAGCTTGTTCATATAAACCGTGTTGCCAAAGTTGTAAAAGGTGGTAGGCGCTTCGGTTTTGCAGCACTTGTTGTTGTGGGCGACCAAAAAGGTAAAGTTGGTTTTGGCAAAGGGAAGGCAAAGGAAGTCCCCGAAGCAATTCGTAAAGCGACTGAAGCCGCGAAAAAGAACATGATCCGTGTTCCTCTTCGCGAGGGTCGTACTTTGCATCATGATATTGAAGGACGCCATGGTGCCGGAAAAGTTGTTATAAGGAGTGCGCAACCTGGTACTGGAATTATTGCTGGTGGACCGATGCGTGCAGTATTTGAAGCACTAGGAGTGCAAGACGTTGTTACAAAATCACTTGGAACTTCAAACCCTTATAATATGGTTCGTGGAACATTTGATGCATTAACAAAGCAGGTTTCGCCACGCATGGTGGCCTCACGTCGTGGTAAAAAAGTAGGCGATATTGTAACCCGTCGTGGTGAACGTAAAGCTGCGTCTGAAGCTACGGAGTAAGTTAGATGACTAAAAAAACATTAAAGGTGACGCAAATTGGTAGTCCAATACGTCGCACAGCAGACCAAAGGGCGACCTTGATCGGCCTGGGTCTTAACAAAATGCACCGGACACGCGAGCTTGAGGATACCCCAGCCGTGCGTGGGATGATCCGCAAGGTTTCCCACATGGTGACGGTTGAAGGTGAATAGGTGAAATTATGAAACTTAACGAACTTGCAAATAAACCTGGTTCTGCGAAACCAAGGAAACGTATTGGTCGCGGAATTGGTTCCGGTACTGGTAAAACTGGTGGACGCGGAGTAAAAGGTCAAAAGTCACGGTCTGGTGTAGCTATTAAAGGCTTCGAAGGCGGGCAAATGCCAATTCATATGCGTCTTCCAAAGCGCGGTTTTAACAATATTAATGGTAAAACCTTTATTCCAGTTAATATTGGTCGACTTCAAGAGGCAATTGACGCTAAGAAAATTGATGTGAAAAAACTAATTACTATTGATGTTCTGCAGGCAGCTGGTGTGGTTACGCGCATTAAAGATGGAGTTCGTCTACTTGCTAAAGGTGAAATAAAAACCAAAGTAAATGTCGAAGTTAGTGGTGCATCTGCAGCAGCAATTGCAGCAGTTGAAAAGGCTGGTGGTACAGTTACAGTGCCAGCTAAGGTTGAAACTGAAGTATCTTGATCTTAAATAAAAGAAATTAATTTTAAGACGTAGGGAATGAATAAATGGCATCAGCAGCGGAACAGTTGGCGGGAAATTTAAACTTAGGGGCTTTTTCAAAGGCAACTGAGTTAAAACAACGCATATGGTTTACGCTTCTGGCATTAATGGTTTACCGTCTTGCTACTTATGTGCCACTTCCTGGTATTGATCCAGTTGCACTTGATCAGATGTTCTCGCAAAACCAAGGTGGTATTCTTGGAATGCTAGACTTGTTCAATGGCGGTGCAATTCAGAGAATGAGTATCATTGCTCTTGGTATTATGCCTTATATTTCATCCTCAATTATTATGCAGCTCATGACTTCCATGAGTGTTAGAATGAAGGAATTAAAAAAAGAAGGCGAGGCAGGGCGTCGAAAAATAAACCAATATACCCGCTATGGTACTGTTGTTCTTTGTATTGTGCAGTCTTATGCCATCGCAACTGGACTTGAGCAAAATATTGCAATCGAGCCGGGAGTGTTTTTTCGATTAACTACTGTAATCACGCTCGTTGGCGGTACCATGTTTCTTGTTTGGCTTGGCGAACAAATCACTGCAAGGGGTGTTGGTAATGGTATCTCACTCATAATTTTTGCTGGTATTGTAGCCCAATTACCAATAGCCATTGCCAGTACGCTAGACATGAGTGCTAAGGGTACTCTCGGCGGCCCGCTTGTTATTGTAGCCCTTCTTCTGATGGTTATTGCCGTTATTGCAACGATTGTATTTGTTGAACGTGCACAGCGTCGAGTTCTTATTCAATATCCAAAAAGACAGCAAGCGAACGGGATGAGCCAGGGTGAGCAATCACATATGCCTCTTAAGCTTAATACAGCTGGTGTCATACCTCCTATTTTTGCATCATCCCTTCTACTAATGCCTATGTCCCTTGCTCAGTTTTCAAGTGCAGATGGCCCTGATTGGGTTACAACACTGACAGCATTATTTGGAGCAGGTCAGCCACTTTATTTGCTTTTTTATGTAGTTGGTATCGTATTCTTTTGTTTTTTCTATACTGCTTTGGTATTTAATCCTGAGGAAACAGCAGATAATCTCAAAAAGTACGGTGGCTTTATTCCCGGTATTCGTCCAGGTAAGAATACTTCAAAATATCTTGATTATGTTCTTACACGCCTTACTACAGTTGGTGCTATTTATCTTTGTGCTATTTGTTTGCTTCCAGAAATATTAAAAGCTCAATATGCAATTCCGTTTTACTTTGGCGGCACATCACTTCTCATAGTAGTTAATGTAACTATGGATACTGTTGGTCAGATTCACAGTCATTTGATGTCTCATCAGTATGAAGGCCTTATGAAGAAATCTAAGCTTCGGGGCGGTAAGAGGCGTCGTAAATGATTGTTGTTTTATTGGGCCCTCCAGGTGCAGGTAAGGGAACGCAAGCACAAAAAATAGAAAAAACGCAAGGACTGGTTCAGCTTTCTACAGGAGATATGCTTAGAGCCGCTGTCACTGAGGGTTCAAAAGTTGGAAAAAAGGCAAAAGATTTCATGGAGGCGGGCAAGCTCGTTACAGATGAAATTGTTGTTAAAATTATAGAGAACCGAATACAAAAAGTTGATTGTAAGAATGGCTTTTTGCTTGATGGTTTCCCGAGGACATTAACGCAGGCGAAAGCCTTAGATAATATGCTTAATCAAAAATCCTTAAAACTCAATGCAGTTGTTGAGATGCAGGTCGATGATGAAGCTTTGGTAGATCGAATTATTGGACGGTATACTTGTACTGCCTGTAATCAGGGATACCATGGAGAGAACCTTAAGCCCAAAGTTGACGGTGTTTGCGATAACTGTGGGTCTACGAATTTCAAACGCCGGGTGGACGATAATCGAGAAACTGTTTCGTCACGTCTGGAAGCTTACCATAGTCAAACCGCCCCACTTCTACCATATTACAAAGAACAGGGCGTTTTAAGAGTGGTAAACGGGATGGTTGATATCGGTGATGTCTCTGTCCAAATAAATGATGTATTAAGTAGCTTAAATTAAGCCTTGTATCTATGTTAAAAAACTTTTTTAAAAAAGCTTTTCTTCAGAGGTTGACTAAGTGTTCTTAATACCTATAATCGCGCAACTTCATATCACGTTTTATTAGTGATGGACTTTGCATAATTGTTTGAAATTTAAGATCGGGAGAAACGATCGTGGCGCGTATTTCTGGCGTTAATATACCTACCGCCAAAAGGGTGGAAATCGGATTAACCTATATCCATGGGATTGGGCTTACATCTGCGAAAAATATTTGTGAAAAAAATGGCATTGCACCTGAACGACGTGTGAGCGAACTTAGCGATGCGGAAGTAATTAAAATCCGTGAAACTATAGACGCAGAGTACATGGTTGAGGGTGACCGTCGTCGTGACGTTGCTATGAACATTAAACGTTTACTTGACCTTGGTACATATCGTGGCCTTCGACATCGTAAGAGATTACCTGTCCGTGGCCAACGCACTAGTACCAATGCTCGTACCCGTAAAGGCAAGCGCATTGCGATTGCCGGCAAGAAGGGATAGAGGACCATGGCTGATAAAAAAGTTAAACGCCGTGAGCGTAAAAATATCACAAATGGTATTGCTCATGTGAATAGTACATTTAATAATACCATTATTACTATTGCTGACGTCCAAGGAAATACAATTTCCTGGTCAACCGCAGGTGCTATGGGGTTCAAAGGTTCACGTAAGTCGACACCTTATGCAGCTCAGATTGCCGGAGAAGACGCTGGTAAGAAAGCAATGGAGCATGGTATTAAAACACTTGAAGTTGAAGTTAAAGGGGCCGGTTCGGGTCGCGAATCAGCTTTAAGAGCTTTGATGGCCCTTGGAATTATAATTACTTCAATCCGCGATGTTACACCAACACCACATAATGGATGTCGTGCACCGAAACGTCGCAGAGTGTAAATAGCTGTAGCGAATTCGTTTTAGGCGAAGACGTTATTTTTATTAAGCCCGACTTAAATAGATAAGGATTTAACCGTGATCCAAACAAACTGGCAAGAGCTTATAAAGCCAACAACCCTAGAGATTATCCAAAAGGGTGATGAACGAAGAAAAGCAACAGTGATTGCAGAACCACTCGAACGTGGATTTGGGATGACAATTGGTAACGCGCTTCGTCGCGTTCTTCTTTCCTCCTTGCAAGGTGCTGCTGTAACAGCCGTGCAAATTGACAGTGTGCTTCATGAGTTTTCATCTATCGCTGGAGTGCGGGAAGATGTGACTGACATTATTCTAAACATCAAAAAACTTGCTGTAAGCATTGATGGTGAAATAGATGGACCACGCCGTCTATCGTTAAAGGCGACTGGCCCAGGTGAAGTGACAGCAGCTCAGATTGAAGAAGTAACTGGCATAACTGTCCATAACCCAGGCCTTGCAATCTGTAACCTTGATGATGGAGCAGATCTTCGTATGGAGCTTATTGTTGATACTGGAAAAGGCTATGTCGCGGCCGTAAAAAACCGCGCTGATGATGCGCCAATTGGTCTTATACCAGTAGATAGTTTATTTTCACCGGTGACACGCGTAAGTTATAAAGTAGACAATACCCGTGAAGGTCAGGTTCTTGACTATGATAAGCTTACATTAGAAATTGAAACTGACGGAACAGTAACTCCGGAAGATACGATAGCATTTGCTGCTCGTATTCTTCAGGACCAATTGCAAACATTTATTAATTTTGAAGAGCCTGAAGATCTGGCTGATGATAATGAGAGTGGTGAACCTGAGTTTAACCGTAACCTTCTTCGTAGAGTTGACGAGCTTGAGCTTAGTGTTCGTTCTGCCAACTGTCTTAAGAATGATAACATTGTTTATATTGGTGACCTTGTGCGTAAAACTGAAGCAGAAATGCTTCGGACACCAAACTTTGGTCGTAAGTCACTAAATGAAATAAAAGAAGTTCTTTCATCAATGGGTCTTCGTCTTGGTATGGAAAATCTAGGTTGGCCTCCAGAGAATATAGAAGAGCTTGTTAAAAAACTGGAACAAGAATTTTAATTAATGGGACTGAATCCAAAGGCGGGTCCACCCTCAAGGAGTAAATACTATGCGCCATCGTAAAGCTGGGCGTAAGCTTAACAAAACAAGTACTCATCGCAAGGCGATGTTTGCTAATATGGCCTCAGCGCTTCTCAAGCATGAGCAAATTATTACAACGCTTCCAAAAGCAAAGGAATTGCGGCCTATAGTGGAGCGTTTGATTACTCTGGGAAAGCGTGGGTCTCTTCACGCACGTCGCCAAATCATCTCTAAATTACCAGCATCTGACAAAGAAATTGTCCAAAAACTTTTTGACGTCCTCGCTATACGTTATAAAGAACGTAGTGGTGGTTATACTCGGGTCCTTAAGGCTGGTTTTCGCCATGGTGACGCAGCACCTGTTGCGGTGATTGAACTTGTTGATCGTGATGAAGATGCGAAAGGCCTTGATAGTGGTCCAGAATTTGAAGACGAGGAAGAAGATATTGGTGCAGTGGCTTAGGCTCATCATAACTATTTAAAAGTTTTAAAAAGCAGTCCTGAGGGACTGTTTTTTTTTGTTTTTTTTAGTTTAGCTATTAGTTGGCCTTGCGACTTTAAGTAGATGATTCTATAAAAAGGTGTACTAAAAAATATTAAACCTGAAGGAATAATAAAAATGGCACTTAGATCAGGCGTCGTATGCGGCGAAGATTATGCTGAACTTGTAAATACATGCAAAGACGGTGGATATGCCCTTGCTGCCGTAAATTGTGTAGGTACAGGAAGTATTAATGCGGTCATGGAAGCAGCTGCAAAAAATAATTCTGATGTAATTATCCAATTCTCAAATGGTGGAACTCAGTTTTATGCAGGGGCTGGTATGCAAGATACATTTAAGGCTAAAGTACTTGGGGCCGTATCTGCAGCTCAGCATGTACATTTACTTGCAGAACATTATGGAATTTGTGTTGTACTTCATACTGACCATGCAAACCGCAAACTTGTACCCTGGGTTGATGCTCTGGTAGACCATTCAGAAGAATATTACAAAGAGCACAGCAAGGCACTTTATAGTTCACATATGCTTGATCTTTCGGAAGAAAATATTGATGATAACCTCAATGAATGTGCTCGAATGCTGGAACGTATGTCAAAGCTTGAAATGAGCCTTGAAATAGAACTTGGTATAACGGGGGGCGAGGAAGATGGTGTTGGCCATGATATTGAGGAAGGTGCTGATAGTTCGCATTTATATACGCAACCGGAAGACGTTCTTAAAGCCTATGACCTTCTTAGCCCTATTGGACACTTTTCAGTCGCTGCCTCGTTTGGAAATGTCCATGGTGTTTATAAGCCAGGCAATGTTCAGCTCCGACCTGAAATCCTAAAAAGTAGTCAGGAATTAGTTAGAAAAACCCATGGTACTAATGCCAAACCGCTTAACCTTGTTTTTCATGGTGGTTCTGGTTCTGAGAAAGATAAGATTGCAGCTGCAATCTCTTATGGAGTTTTCAAAATGAACATTGATACGGATACTCAATTTGCATTTTCTAATGGTGTTGGTAAATATGTAGAAGAGCATAATCAGGCATTTTTCCATCAAATTAATCCAGCAGATGGAATACCACAGAAGAAATTTTACGACCCACGAAAGTGGCTTCGTGCTGGAGAAGTTTCGTTTATGAAACGTCTTGATGAGGCTTTTGATGACTTAGGTTCGGCGGGAAGGTCACTTGCAAAATAAATTTATTGTTTTTAATTTCTGTACTATCCTTTTATTTTAAAGAATAAGGTATGCAACTTTACTCAACATCATATTTACAACTAAAAGTATTTTATTAACTGATTGGAATAATGATGATAGAAATAATGAAAATTAGGACTGGTTTTTTATTAATTTTTGGCCTGATGACAGTTATATTTTGTGCAATTATGCAATTAAATTCTTTTGCTCATAGTACCGAAAATAAAAGAATTCCCTCGTCGGATGCAGAAGTGAAACTATCTTATGCCTCGGTTGTTCGTGAAGCTGCTCCAGCCGTAGTTAATATTTATACAAAAAGAACTGTGAAGTCTCGGACATCGCCATTCCTTAATGATCCATTTTTTAGTAAATTTTTTGGTGGTTCTAGGGCTCCAAGTGAGCGGATT
>JABGYD010000013.1 GCA_018675425.1 Kordiimonadaceae bacterium | reverse complement strand
GGAGTGAAGATGTAACTCCAGTATTTATTTCTGACATTGTTTTTACTGAGCATGGTACAATAAGCATACCCTCTGTCTTAAAGGAGCCACTCGCAATTGATGCTCCAATATTTTCCACCTTATGAACCACAGTGGCTAATTTATTTATTTTAGAAATAGCACTGTTTGTTTCAAGCCCAGCAGTAACCGACGCTGCTTTAGACATGACTAAATGGCTCTCAACATTCAATTCCTTTAAAAATTCCAGAAGACGAATTCCATAAATAATGCCTGAAGCGCCACTAATACCAACTATAAGTCGTTTTTGTTTTTCATTCATGTGAGAGACCATTTAAGTATGTCAAAAATTATCTATTTCTTGATTAATAATAGTTTATATCAAGATATTCACAATTTATATATAATTTCATGAATTTTCCCAACAAATAGACGATCCATGAGAGTGAAATTAATAATTATGATCAAAATTTTACTATTAGAAATAAATTATAGAAGTTGTTTATTTAATAAAAAACCCGCCATTATCTGGCAGGTTTTTATTAAATATCGTAAAGTTTGGAATTTAACTTTCGGAGTTATTTTCCTCACCGGCTAAACTAGCACGGCGTGGGGCAGCTTTCATAACCGCATTATCAAGTTCAGTTTGTTTACAAAGGCCTAATAAAACTGGGTCCACTGGTTTAATATTACTCATGTTCCAATGTGACCTTTCACGGATCGCAGTAATTGTTGGTTTGGTTGTTCCTACAATTTTTGAAATTTGCGCGTCTTTAAGCTCAGGGTGAAATCTAATCAACCAAGCAATCGCATCTGGCTTATCTTGTCGTTTTGAAACAGGTGTATATTTAGAACCGCCGCTTCTTGTTTTAGCCGGCACAGCATCGATGATAATTTCAAGTGACGCTTTTGTATCGGCTTGACAGCGGTTAATTTCATCCCAGGTAAGCTGACCGTTGGCAACCGGATCAAGGCCAACTATATTTAATGCAACCTGCTCGTCAGCAATCCCCTGTACTTCAAGCTCATGTAACCCGCAAAACTTAGCAATTTGTGAAAAACTAAGGCTGGTATTGTCCACAAGCCATACACCTGTTGCCATTGGCATCAAAGGCTCTGTCATTACTACTCCTAAAATATTATTGTTTTTTCTGTTCTATGCCGCGCAGCATAAAGAGTGTTTATCCAATTGAAAAGGCTTTGAAAAAAAACTTTTTAAATCATTGTAAACAAACAATAATTTATTGATATTATTAAATTTTTGTAGATGATTTATTATTAAATTAAACAATCAACTGTAAAAATTACAACAAGTTTACTTTTTTACCCCACCTAGTTATTTTGAAAGTAATATAAACGCCTTTAGAGTTTTCAGAACTTAACTCCCTTATTTTTTACATTTCTAAAAATATGTAATACTATTTTTTTATTTTTTCTGTTATGAATTAACTCTGCATAGTATTATTTTTAAATGCTTTATTACCAAAATAAAATTTCAAGACAGACCCTAAATATTTTCACTGGAATTAATAATGGTCAAGTTAACAAACAAAATTATGATTACCTTTATTATAATTTCATTGAATTTCTTTTCTGCTCAAGCTCAAAATAGTTTAGACGCTACCAAAATAGAGCAATATTTATCAACTCTGCCTTTACTTGCTCAGTTACAGGAAAAAAATATAGCAATTGATAATGATGAGAAAAGCCGAAACTCCCATACGTTTGATAAAACTAAAACCTCATCCACACCAATAACTGACAATCTTATTCTCTTAGAAGGCCACCCAAACTATGAAAAATTTACTGTCATAGTGGCTAATGCAAAATTTTTAAATCCAAAAGAATGGGCATCAACTGGAGATAAAATAATAATGGCCTACTCCGCATACCAAATGAAAAACTATAATGGGGAAACTTTACTATCAATAGAGGAAGTTAAAAAATATATGTCAGAAGATCTTATGAAAATAAAGATAAATAAATTTATAAGCTCAAGACAGAAACAAGTACTCATCAATAAAATTAAAAATTCTATGGCGTTACTAAATGATCCTAATTATATTGATAACGAAAATATATCCATTATAACCCCCTTTATCGGGAGACTTAACTTACTCTTTAAGGAAACACAATGACACCTACTGAAATTTTGCGTATTCGAAAGTATCTTAATAATAAATTTGGTAATGACAAATTTACTTTAGAGAGCAGTCAGATCATGGATGACAGTATGGAGGTTCATTATGCAGGTGAATTTATGGGTTTAATTTACCGTGATGAAGATGAAGGTGAAGTATCCTACGCTTTTCAAATGGCAATTCTTGAAATAGACCTTCCCAACGCGGCAGACTCTTCTTTAATCTAAACAGGGGTTAATAAGCTTTAAGCGCAGTAAATGCTTACATTATTGTCTAGAAGTTAGAAGTTTTTGAAATTATTTATCTAAAAATAGTCGAAAAAATAATTTCAATTATATAGTCTAACTTCTTTAGACTTAATAAAAGGGCAAAATAAAATAAAAGATGCGTCACTTATATCACTATTGGTTTTGTCCTAATTCCCGAAAAGTCCGCATCTCTCTGCTTGAAAAGTCTATGGATTGTGAACTTATTTTAGAATTACCTTGGAAACGCCGCCACGAATTTCTCACGTTAAACCCTTCTGGTAGTGTGCCGGTTCTTGTTGAGGACGACGATTTAATTCTTTCAGGAACATCTGCAATATGCGAATATCTTGAGGAGACAGGAAATTTGCCTAATTTTTTAGGTAAAACCCCAACCATCCGCGGTGAGGTACGACGTCTTTCAGAATGGTTTGATAGTAAATTTTATAATGAGGTCACCAATTTAATCATTAACGAAAAAGTTATGAAGGGTTTTTTAAGGCGTGGAAATACTCAAGCCGCAAACATTCGTTTTGCAGGCCAAAATATCAAGCATCATCTGAAATACATTGAATATTTAACAGATCGCAGAAACTGGTTAGCTGGAAGCGAATTTTCTTATGCTGATATTTCTGCTGCAGCCCAAATTTCCTGCGTTGATTATTTTGGTGATGTACCGTGGAATAATTTTCCTCTAGCAAAAGACTGGTATGCACGCATTAAATCAAGGCCAAGTATGCAGCTTATTTTAAAAGATAAAATTGCGGGTCTTACATCTGCTTCCTATTATCGAGATCCTGACTTTTAACACCAAAGAAATCTTCATGACAAAAATTTCTATAACCACATCACCAAAACAAGAGATCATATCACTTGCTAAAAAAATTGGTTTTGATAGCGTTCGCATTACTTCTCCAGAAGGTATTGATGCGAATGCTGATTATTTTAAAGATTTTCTTGATAAATCTCACCATGGTGAAATGAAATGGATGGAGAATAAAGTAGATAGAAGAAAATCACCCCTCACACTCTGGCCGGACGTAAATTCAATAATTATGCTTGGTATGAATTATGGCCCCGCACATAATCCACTCCAAACTTTAGAATATAAAAATGAAGGTAATATATCAGTTTACGCTCAAGGGAAGGATTATCATGATGTAGTTAAAAAACGGCTTAAAAAACTTGCCGGACAAATTCATCGAGAGTATGGAGCTGAAGTCAAAGTATTTGTGGACACCGCACCGGTAATGGAAAAACCACTTGCTCATAAGTCTGGAATGGGTTGGCAGGGTAAACATACAAATTTAGTCAGTCGTGAGTTTGGATCTTGGTTATTTTTAGGCAGCATATTCACTACGCTTCATCTCAAAGAAGATACTCCAGAAGAAGATCACTGTGGTTCTTGCAGCGCCTGCATTGATATCTGTCCAACAAATGCATTCGTAGCACCCTATCAGCTTGATGCTCGACGCTGTATCTCCTACTTAACCATTGAATATAAGGGCCACATTGATACTAGTTTTCGAAAGGCAATGGGCAACCGTATATACGGTTGCGACGACTGCCTAAGTATTTGCCCGTGGAATAAATATGCTACCCTTACTGAGGAAAAACTATTTTATCCCCGCATTGAGCTTAAAAATCCCAATCTAGAAACACTGGTTGTACTTGATGATTTATCATTCAGACAGGTTTTCTCTGGTTCTCCAATCAAAAGGATTGGGAGAGATTTCTTCATTCGAAACGTTTTAATAGCAATGGGAAACAGTGGTAACCAGAATTTTATTCCGCTTCTCGTTTCTAAACTTGGAGAAAGTAGTCCCTATATTCGCGCTATGGCTATTTGGGCGCTAAAAGAACTTTGTAACAAAATTCAGTTTAAGGCATTTAGAACAAAGTACGCTCAGGACGAGCATGATTTTGATGTAAAAAAAGAGTGGGTTTAGTTACTGATCAATGAGCCTAATATTTTCTTGTGCAAGTTTATACCAATTACTGTCAGGATGTTTTATTATAAGTTTTTCCCATTCCTTCAAAGCCTGTTCGTCATTTTTAAGCATCCGGTAATTAATACCACTTTCAAAAAGTATATCCGGTTGATTAGGGTCTAAAATAAGTGCCGCATCGAGATCCATTCTTGCCTTTTGATGGTTGCTCAGTTTTCGAAATGTTTCCGCTCTATATAAATAAGCATCAATTACTTCTGGTTTTAGCTCAAGAGCCTTGGTAAAATCATCTAACGCATCCTCGTATTTATTAGATGAAACGTGAATTAATCCCCGTTCAGTAAAAAGTTCATATCCATATTCAGAACCCACATCCAACCCAATAATTGCAGCACTAAGTGCATTGTAGGCCCTATCATAATTTTCATCTGAGTGCCAGGCAAGGCCAGCTAGATAATTTAATTGCACAGATAATATTTTTTTATTTTTTTGAGCATATATACCAACGCCCTCATTGCGAGCTAATTTACCTACAATCATCTCAAAAAGTCTTCCAGCATCACTAAATCTTTTTTGATCATATAAAGCAAGTGCTTCACAATGCTGTGCGGCAACTGCACCGCCTTCAATATACCATTTTCGCGAACTGAGTATTGCCGCTTTACTATTTTCTTTAACCTGAGCAAGGCATACTTTATATTTTTCAGATTGGACCCTATCCGAAAAAATTTGTGCTTGGGCGGTTAGGCCCAACCCTAAGAAAAAAATAATAGTTGCAAACTTAAATTTCATATTACATCCATCTGTTTTACTATTAGAAATTTGCAAAGTACTGTATAAATATAATTCACATAAATCGCAATTCGTAAAAAGTAATCTACCATGAAAATTTTCTGCTTCGGACTTGGTTATACAGCAAAATTTCTAAGAAATGAATTATCATTCCCACTATCACACTTTTCAGGTACACATACCTCCGAAGGAGATTTACTTTTTAATGGTAAGAGCCCTCTTAAAAATGTGGCCAGTATTCTTAGGGATGTCACACATCTTTTGATTTCTACGCCTCCTAATTCCGAGCAAATCGACCCTGTTCTTTATCATCATAAAGCTGATATTGAAAATATGCCCAACTTAAAATGGATTGGCTACTTATCCGCAACAAGTGTTTACGGGGATCATGGTGGTGCATGGGTTGATGAAACAAGCAAAACATTACCAACGAACAAGAGAGGCGTACTTCGTCTAAGGGCTGAAGAACAATGGTTCGCAATAGATAGGCCAATAAACATTTTTAGATTAGGAGGTATTTACGGACCAATACGAAACCAAATCGAAGTTGTTAAAAATGGTTTAGCAAAAAGAATCATTAAAAAAGACCAAGTTTTTTCACGCATTCATATCACTGATATCTGCTCCGCGCTCAAAATATCGATGGAAAATCCATTATCTCATAAAATTTACAATCTTGTTGATGACAAACCCGCCGCACCCAAAGATGTTTTAGATTTTTTATGTGAAAAACTGGCCCTTAAAATCATCAAGGGCATAGATATTGATGATCCAGCCGTAACTCCTGCGTTAAGAAGTTTTTATCAAGATAATAAACGTGTGAAAAATAATCTTGCTAAAAGTGAACTTGACTGGCAACTAAAATTTCCATCTTACAAGGAGGGATATTTAGATATTTTAGCTAAGCTCGACGAGAGCCAACTTTAAACGTTCTAAGTCTGGGGGGGATGATAAACTGTGATTGCCTGATTTATTATAACTAACAATAACGTTATCACTTAAAAGCTTATCTGCAAGACGTGCCGAAGTATCACTCGGCACATCTGTGTCTTTAAGACCATGAAACAACCTCACGGGACAATCGAGTCCAATTGGTCCATTAAGAAGAATATGGTTCTCTCCATCTTTTATTAATCCGTGAGATACTTTGTATGGTTCGTCATTATACTCTGAAAACTGAAGGTAAACTCCATCTTTTTTTAGAGTATTTTTGATTTTTTCTGAATATTTATTCCACATAAGTTCTCGCGTGAAATCTGGAGCTGCGGCAATACCAATAAAAGCCTGAACACGTTCTTTTCTGGCAAGAGCAGCCAAAAGCCCTATCCATCCACCCATGCTAGATCCTATAATAATTAGAGGACCGTGGCTCAATTGATCAATCACTGCTAATGCGTCATCACGCCAACATGTGATAGTACCCTTAATAAACTCTTCCGAGGATCTTCCGTGGCCAGAGTAATCAAACCGAATATAAGACAGATCAAGCTGTTTACATGCTTTTTCCAGAAAGGTTGCTTTTGTTCCATTCATATCGGACATATAACCGCCACAAAAAATCACAGTAGACTTTCTACCTTCTGATTTATAATAAGCAATTGTTCTATCATTATTAACACTAATAAAACTGGGTTCTCTAATCATTATCCTGCTTAAATCCTATTATTTTTGAAATATTACCATAATATCAATCAAAACAACTGCGAAAACCACTTTTTTTAAGGTTTGTTCACTTGACTTGCGCCTTAAAGAATATAAATTCCTACTTTTAAGACTTAAGTAAAAATAAATGAGGTATGAATGAACGCTAGCAGTAAAGTCGCCTTAACGCTACCAGACGGTAGTGTCCGTGAGTATGACGGACTAGTGACCGGAATGACATTAGCGCAGGATATTGGACCAGGACTTGCAAAAGCAGCGATTGTAATCATCGTCAATGGCGAACAGCGTGACCTTTCATATGAGATCACTTCAAGTGCTAACGTCTCAATAATTACTAAGCGTGATGAAGAAGCCCTAGAAATCATCCGTCACGATGCCGCCCACATACTCGCCGAAGCAGTAAAGGAGCTTTGGCCTGAAACGCAAGTTACTATTGGTCCAGCCATTGAAAATGGATTTTACTATGACTTTGCGCGCGAAGAGCCATTTACACCCGAAGATCTGGAAATAATGGAAACTCGCATGAAAGAAATCGTAGCCCGAGACGAAGACATTATTCGAAGTGAAATGCTACGCGACGATGCGGTCGAACTTTTCCGTACCATGGGTGAAAAATATAAAGCTGAAATCATTGCTAGTATCCCGTCTAATGAGCCTATTTCTCTCTATAAACAAGGAAACTTCATTGACCTTTGCCGTGGACCTCACTTGCCATCAACCAGGTACCTCGGTGAGGGCACATTTAAATTAATGACCATTGCTGGCGCTTATTGGCGCGGTGATAGCAATAATGAAATGCTACAGCGTGTCTATGGAACCGCTTGGCGCGACAAAAAAGAACTTAAAGCTTATCTCCATCGGATCGAAGAAGCAGAGAAGCGGGACCACAGAAAACTTGGTCGCGAACTTAATCTGTTTCACTTTCAAGAAGAAGCTGCTGGAATGCCGTTCTGGCATCCTAATGGTTGGACCATTTATACCCAAATAGAAGGCTATATGCGCCGCAAACAACGCGAATATGGTTATCAAGAAATTAACACGCCAAAACTTGTTGACCGTAAGCTCTGGGAAGATAGTGGCCATTGGGAAAAATTCCGTGAACATATGTACACAACCGAATCAGAAGAACGAATATTTGCACTAAAACCTATGAACTGCCCATGTCATGTCCAAGTGTTTAATCAGGGCTTGGTGAGCTACCGTGACCTACCACTCCGTCTTGCTGAGTTTGGTAGCTGTCATCGAAATGAGCCGTCTGGTGCACTACACGGTTTAATGCGAGTACGTTCATTTGTTCAGGATGATGCACACATTTTTTGCGAAAAAGACAAAATCACCGAAGAGACAGAAACATTCTGTGGCATGCTGCTAGAAATTTATAAAGATTTTGGTTTTGAAAAAATCAAGGTTAAGTTTTCTGACCGACCAGAAGTACGTGCCGGTTCTGACGACGTTTGGGATGAAGCCGAAAAATGTTTACTTGATGCCGTCGATCATGTTGGTCTCGAATATACCTTAAATCCAGGTGAAGGTGCTTTTTATGGTCCAAAATTAGAATTTGTACTCACTGATGCAATTGGACGTGATTGGCAGTGTGGCACTCTGCAGGTAGACTTCGTACTACCTGAGCGACTTGACGCAAATTATGTAGGGGCGGACAATACTAAACATCGCCCGGTCATGTTGCATCGTGCAATTCTTGGCTCATTCGAACGCTTTATAGGTATTTTGATTGAAAACTTTGCGGGTCGTTTTCCTATGTGGCTTGCTCCCATTCAGGTAGTAGTGACTGGCATCACTAATGATCAAGATGCCTATGTAAATGAAGTTTACATGCAGTTAAAATCTGCAGGGCTTCGTGCCGAAATTGACACTAGAAATGAAAAAATAAATTATAAAATTCGTGAACATTCGCACGCAAAAATTCCAGCCATATTCGTAGCTGGTGGAAGAGAAGCTGATAATAATACCATTACTATTCGGCGGCTAGGATCAAAAAATCAGGAAACCCTTGATTTAACAGATGCAATTAATACACTAGTCACCGAGTCTATCGAGCCAGATAAGCGATAACGTGAACTTATCCAACCAAGACACACTATATTTAAAATATTTAAAAAAAATTGGAGAAATTAAATAGCTAAGAGACCAATGCAAGGCCCCTCGTCAAAAAAAGGACCACGGGTCAACAATGATATCGAAGAAGTTGAAGTTAGACTTATTGATGAAACTGGTGAAAACCATGGTGCCGTTGAAACAGATAAAGCCATCGCTATGGCCAAAACTGCAGGGCTAGACCTCGTTGAGATATCACCTAATGCTACTCCCCCAGTTTGTAAAATTCTTGATTATGGAAAATATAAATACGAAGCTCAGAAAAAGGCCAGCCTCGCCCGTAAAAAACAGAAAACTGTTGAAGTTAAAGAAATAAAGTTACGGCCTGGTATCGAAAAACACGACTATGACGTTAAGATGCGGTCTATAGAAAAATTTCTTGGTACAGGTGATAAGGTTAAAGTAACCCTCCGTTATCGTGGGCGTGAAATGGCCCATCAAGAAATTGGAATGGACGTTCTTAAACGAGTTAGAGAGCAGTTTGCCGAGGTAACAAAAATCGAACAGATGCCAAAAGTAGAGGGTCGGCAAACGGTCATGATTTTAGCTCCAAAATAATTCTCTATTCATTAAAAATTCAAGTAAATTTTATAAGAGCAGCTCCCACAGGAGCTGCTCTTTTGTTTGTTTAGAACTAATCATAGCAGATTTAATTCAAATCTTTAATCGAGTATAATTTTGTTCTTTGGACCATAAATATTAAAGTCTTATCAGCTTAACTTATCAGTAATAAAAAATTTGATCCAAAGAATTAATTTATAACATGCGCACACCGTTCGGTACGGGTCGCTCTGGTTTCGCTATAACAACATCCCCATTCTCGTCACAAAATCCTGCAAGTAAAAATTCAGATTTTATCGGGCCTATTTGCTTAACTGGAAAATTTACAACAGCCACAATCTGTTTTCCCACTAAATCTTCGGGCTTATAGTGAACAGTAATCTGTGCACTTGATTTCTTAATTCCTAAAATATCCCCAAAATCAGCCCATATTTTATATGCAGAGTTTCTAGCTTCAGGAAATTTTTCAGCTCGTACCACCGTGCCAATTCTAAGCTCTACCTTTTCAAAGTCATCCCAAGATATTATTTTACTCATAACGTTAACCTTTTTTATTGCACACGATTAATATCATAACCTTTTTGCCTTAGAAGCTCAACAACACCGCCATCACCTATTAGGTGTGCGGTTCCAACAATAACAATTGTTACCTGTTTTTTTTTGAAAAATTCCTCAAGTCTAGGGACCCAGTTTTTGTTTCTGCTCGTTATAATTTTAGCATATAACTCTGACTGCTCCCGCATAGGTTCTAAGAATATATCAACTAATCTAATTTCATTCCCACTAGACCATACATCTATCATCTCTAATGTTAATTTTTGGATATCTTCTAATTCACTTATTGTATCTTTCAACATATTAGCTTGCACATCTAACGGATGATTATAGAGGGCCTCCATTTGCACCTCGATGGTTTCAAGATCAGTTATTTTTAATTGCCGCTGGGTAGCTATTTTTTGAATATATCTATCGACCCCCGCTTCGGGGTCCCAGCCTTCGTTAATGACTGCGCTGACAGACAAGGCTATGGAAGCAAACCAAGGTTGAAAATTTGTAATAGTCTCTATACTAATACCAAGTTCAGGTGTAATTTTTTTCAAAAAATCGTATTCATCTTTTGTAATATAATTACTTAATTTATCTCCGTTTTTAAGCATACCGTTTTGAACAGTGATAGCTCGGGCTTGGTCCTGTGTTTCGGACGTCATGTGCACTTCAAAAACAACTTCATCCGCAATATCTAATATTTTTTTTATTTTTCCTCCGTACCATTTCAGTTCTGGAGGAAGAAGATGTATTGAGCCAATCAGATAAACTTGAGCACTTCCATTATCTAATTTCCAGATAGCTGGATGCGCGTCGAGGCCGTCTGCTTCAGTTAGTTCTGAGCAAGAAATAAAAACAAAAAGGATGAGTGCCATAGTAGATAGTTTTAAAATGAGACTGCGAGCACGCATATAAATTAATTCTTTCTATTCTTTAGAATATAATTATTTTATTGTTAAAGTCCTTTTCAAATATGTCAACTTAATGTAAATAATCCTTTCCACTAAATGGGCCTTCTTTTCTTATCAAATAGGCTTGCAATCCCTAGAAAATAAAGTTATACACCCACCTCCAATGAATGGCACGGCTTGTTAGGGCATGCCTATCCATTCTAAAAGCTAGTCAGCCAAGGCTGACAATGAAACCAAAGGAAAGCAAAATGCCCAAAATGAAGACGAAAAGTGGCGTCAAAAAACGCTTCAAAATCACCGCATCAGGTAAAGTTAAAGCAGGTCAGGCTGGTAAACAGCATGGCATGATGAAACGCTCAAACAAACAAATTCGCAATCAGCGTGGTACAGCGGTCCTTAGTGATCCAGATGCGCGTGTTGTGAAAAAATTTATGCCTTACGGTTAATGGAGCAATAAAATGGCACATGTAAAAAGGGGCGTAACAACCAAAGCCCGACACAAAAAAGTTCTCAACGCCGCCAAAGGTTATCGTGGCAGGCGTAAATCAACAATCCGAGTTGCTATGCAGGCTGTTGAAAAAGCTGGTCAATATGCATATCGGGATCGTAAAGTTCGCAAACGTCAATTTCGCGCGCTTTGGATACAGCGTATTAACGCAGCAGCCCGCCTAGAAGGTCTAACATATTCACGATTTATGAACGGCCTCAAACTCGCAGGTGTCGAACTTGACCGTAAAGTTTTAGCTGATTTAGCAGTTCGTGAACCGGCAGCGTTTAAAGCTATCGCAGATCAAGCAAAATCTGCAATCGCTTAAATCCTCTTCTGGGGTTCAAAAAATAATCAAGTTTGAGGAGCCTGCCGCTTGGCAGTAGGCTCCTTTTTCTTTATGTTAAATTTTAATAGTTTAATTAATAAAATTTTTGGGTAAGAAAACATGCAAGACCTCCAATCACTGGAAACAGAAATCACCGCAAAACTAGCCGTAGCAACTAGTGTTGGCGATGTGGAGAATATTCGTATAGCCGAACTTGGTAAAAAAGGCCGTGTTAGTCTCTTAATGCGCGAACTTGGTAAAATGACACCTGAGGAAAAAAATGAATTTGGTCCAAAGTTAAATCAGCTTAAAAATACACTTAACGCAGCTGTTATTAACCGCAAAAATACCCTTGAAGAAGAAACATTAAATATCAAGCTACAATCTGAAGGTGTTGATATTAGTCTTTCTGCAGGGTCAGGAGATAATGGTAGCATACATCCCATTACACAAGTGTTGGATGAAGTAACTGAGATCTTTACAGAAATGGGTTTTTCTGTTGCCGAAGGACCGGAGATAGAGGAAGATTTCTATAACTTTACAGCGCTCAATATTCCTGAAGAACATCCTGCCCGACAAATGCACGATACTTTTTATTTTCCCGAAGATGATGAAGGTAATAGAAAAGTATTGCGCACGCATACCTCACCAATGCAAATTAGGACTATGCTTGAAGGTGAACCACCCTATCGCATTATTGCGCCGGGACGAACCTACAGAAATGACAGTGACGCAACCCATACACCTATGTTTCATCAAGTAGAAGCTTTGGTCATTGATAAAAATATCCATATGGGTCATTTGAAATGGTGCATCGAGGAGTTTTGTAAAAAGTTTTACGAGAGAGATGATATTAAAATCCGGTTCCGTCCAAGTTATTTTCCCTTTACAGAACCTTCTGCCGAAGTAGACATCGGTTGCTCCTTCAAAGATGGCGAGATACTAATCGGTGAAGGTGATGATTGGCTTGAAATTATGGGCTGTGGTATGGTTAACGAGCGGGTTTTAGAGAATGTTAATCTTGATCCAAAAGAATACCAAGGATTTGCTTTTGGTCTTGGACTAGATCGTGCTGCCATGCTTAAATGGGGTATTCCTGATCTTAGAGAATTTTTTACCTCAGACTTACGTTGGTTAAAACACTACGGCTTCCAAGCATTAGATATTCCATCCCTAAGCACGAGAAATTCTAGTATTAAGAGGGGGAAGTAAAATGAAATTCACATTATCTTGGCTTAAAACCTACCTTGATACCGACGTCGATCTCTTTACAATTTCAGAAACATTGACCGCAATCGGCCTTGAAGTAGAAGAAGTTATAGACCCGACGGAAGGTTTAAAACCATTCGTAATTGCTAAAATAGAAAAGACAGAACAACACCCTAATGCTGATAAACTCAGAGTTTGTACAGTTAATAACGGAAATGAAATAATACAAGTTGTCTGCGGTGCACCAAACGCAAAAGCAGGACTAATTGGTGCTTTTGCGCCGAGTGGATGTACAATACCTACAAACGGCCTTAAGCTTAAACCAAGCAATATACGTGGTGTTGATAGTAACGGAATGATGTGTTCGGAGCGCGAACTTGGTCTTGGCGATGATCATGACGGAATTATAGTATTGCCTAGCGATGCACCTATTGGGGCAAGCTTTGCCGATTACGCCAATCTTAATGATCCAACAATTGAAATTGCTATTACACCAAATCATCAGGATGCACTTGGAGTTTATGGAATTGCACGAGACCTAGCGGCTGCAGGAATTGGGACACTTATTAAACCTGACATTTCAAAAATTTCAGGAAACTTTAAAAGTCCCATTACTATAAATATTGAGGATAAGAATGCCTGTCCAGTGTTTGCTGGTCGTTATATTCGTGGCGTCAAAAATGGTCCTAGTCCTGAATGGATGCAGCGCAGGCTCATCTCTCTTGGAATGAAACCCATATCTGCACTGGTTGATATCACCAACTTCATGACCCACGATTATGGTCGTCCACTTCATGTTTTTGATGCAGATAATATTACAGGGAACCTTAAAGTTCGCCTTTCTAAATCAGGTGAAAAACTTTTGGCTCTCGATGAAAAAGAATATGTTTTTGATGATCAGGTCTGTGTAATATCTGATAACAAAGCCATCAATTCCATTGGTGGTGTGATGGGTGGGGCCGGAAGTGGCACCTACGATGAAACTAAAAATGTGTTTCTTGAGTGTGCTTGGTTTGATCCTATTAGGACAGCTATGACAGGTAGAAAACTAGGTATTGAAAGTGACGCTCGTTACCGTTTTGAACGCGGTGTTGATCCCTCAACAGTTCTTGACGGTATAGAAATAGCAACTCGACTTATTTTAGATATGTGTGGTGGGCAGCCAAGCGAAGTTGAAGTTTCCGGGAAAGTACCAGTGATAAGTAAAACCATCATAATGCGCCCTGAACGTGTCAAAGAACTGGGCGGCATCAATATTTCTAAAGCTGAGGTTATTGATATCCTCAAACGCCTTGGCTTTAAAGTCACTGATAATGACAAAACACTTGAAGTAACAAGTCCCTCATGGCGCTGTGATATTGACCGCGAACCTGACCTAGTTGAGGAAGTCCTCCGAATATATGGTTATAATAAAATCGTTGGTGAACCATTGCCTGCATCAAGCCGAGATATTGTTGCCGGCCTTAGTCCAATGCAGAAACGCATTCGTATGGCTAAACGCCGGGCAGCAGTATGCGGCCTACGTGAAGTAATCACATGGTCATTTATATCTAGCTCTCAAGCCATGCTTTTCGCCGATCCAAAACCGGAATTAATCCTTGATAATCCAGTCAGTTCTGATCTCAATGCAATGCGACCTAATTTGTTACCAAATTTGATTACAGCTGCCGGGCGCAATAGTGATCGGGGGATTAAAAGTGTAGCACTTTTTGAAGCAGGAAATCAGTTTTATTCTGATAAAATTGATGGGCAAAACTTTGTTATTGCCGGTATACGCCGCGGTCAAAAAAATGAACGGCATTGGCAGAAGAATTCAGAAGACATAAATGTTTATGATGCTAAGGCTGATGCTATTTCGATTTTAAATGCAATCGGCGTTAAAGCTGATAATGCCCAGGTAGTTGCTGAGGCCCCCGCGTGGTACCATCCAGGCCGAAGTGGTGTGATCAGACTAGGTCCTAAAAATATTATGGCTTATTTTGGTGAAATTCATCCCAATATTCTTAAAAAACTTGATGTAAAAGGCCCTCTCGTTGGTTTTGAAATTATGCTTGGAAATATTCCACTGCCTAGATCAAAAGTAGGAAACAGCCGGGGCCCTTTAAAGTCCTCTGATTTCCAATCTGTCGAACGTGATTTTGCTTTTGTAGTTTCTAAAGATCTCGCTGCTGAACAATTAGTGAAAGTTATTTCAAGTGTTGATAAAAAATTGATTGATAGCGTTAATGTTTTTGATGTTTATGAAGGGGCCGGTATAGATGATGGTAAAAAATCAATCGCAGTCAATGTTCGACTTCAACCGTTTAATAAAACTATGACCGATGATGAAATTGAAGAGTTCAGACAAGACGTCATTTCTATTGTTATCAAAAAAACTGGTGGAACACTTAGGTAATATAAAATGCTTATTTTTTATCCATATTTGAAAATTATTAAATGTTAAAAACAATTTTTTATTACCTAAGAACCTTATAAATCAAAATAATCGCTGCTCAGACTTGTATGTTAAAGGGGCGAGTGGTAAAAGCCCCATCATGACAGACTTAGCACATATCAGAAATTTTTCTATTGTTGCCCACATTGATCATGGGAAATCCACGCTTGCAGACCGCATGATTCAGTTTTGTGGAGGGCTAAGTGCCCGAGACATGAAAGAACAAGTTCTCGATAATATGGATATAGAGCGGGAACGTGGTATCACCATTAAAGCCCAAACTGTGCGTCTTGAGTATAAAGCTAAGAACGGTGAAGATTATATTTTAAATTTGATGGATACTCCAGGACATGTAGACTTTACATACGAAGTTAGTCGTTGTCTCTATGCATGTGAAGGTTCAATTCTCGTTGTTGATTCAAGCCAGGGCGTTGAAGCACAAACTTTAGCCAATGTATATC
>JABGYD010000065.1 GCA_018675425.1 Kordiimonadaceae bacterium | reverse complement strand
GCCTCGCATTTAAACGGATTAAAATTAATTCTGGAGAATAAAATTTCTAATGAAGAGATGACCCGTGAATATAAGGCGTTCTATCAACAGCAATCCCATCGTATTGAACAATTTTTTAATGGTAAATATGAGCCAAATGCAGATGAAATAGCACCCATACCACCTGGTGAACCAATTTAATTGTGAAGGAGCTAATTACCAAAGTATTTGAGCACCATGATCCAGCCATGAGACGCGCGCTTGCAAGTGAAAAAAACAGGGCGTGGATCAGGCCAAAAAATGGTGACCATACCCTTTACTCTGAAGGACTTGTTTTTAATAACAAACAAAAATTTCAAAACAAATTACCACTAAGGACCTCTGCGGTATTAATACCTATTGTAAAACGAAATGATAATTATTCAATTTTACTTACAAAACGTTCCTTCAAACTTAAGGATCATAGCGGTCAGATTTGTTTTCCTGGAGGAGGATGTGAAGTTGAAGATTTAAATTCCATGACTACAGCTCTTCGTGAGGCGAGGGAGGAAATTAATCTTCCTTCTACTCATGTTGAGGTTGTTGGTGCGATGGAAGATTATGAGACCGCAACAGGTTTTATTGTTTCTCCAGTTGTTGGTTTTGTTAATCCAAACTTTTCCGCAATACTGGCTAAAGGAGAAGTTACAGAAATATTTGAGGTGTCTCTTGACTTTATACTTGATGAAAGAAATCATTTGATTGAAAGTATGGTTTGGAAGGGCGTAACGCGTCATTTTTATTCCTTTTCCCATAATAAACATAAAATTTGGGGTGCGACTGCCGCAATTTTAGTATGTTTTGCAAAGATGATTAATGAATATGAATAACTTTAAACTAAATTTAAACGAGCATGGATGGCTTCAGGATAGAGAGTTGCAACAAATTATGATGCTGCTTAATCAGAATGGAGATAATGCTCGCATTGTTGGTGGAGCGGTCAGGAATGCTCTCCTTAATAATTTCAACAACCATAATAGAAAAATTACGGATATAGATATAGCTTCAAAGTTATTACCTAAAGAAAATACAGACATTCTTGAGAAAGCAGGCATCAAAGTTATTCCAACGGGTTTAAAACACGGAACAGTAACGGCTGTTTTGAATAAAATTTTTTTTGAAATAACTACTTTACGAAGAGATATTAGTATGGATGGTCGTCATGCCGTAGTTGAGTTCAGCAAAGACTGGACTGAAGATGCAAAAAGGCGCGACTTCACAATAAATGCTTTATATTTAGGACTGGATGGCACAGTATATGACCCACTGGGTGGGTATGCGGATATAAAGGCTAGTAGGGTTGTATTTATCGGTGATGCAGATAAACGTATCCGCGAAGATGCTTTGCGAATTTTAAGATTTTATCGCTTTTCATCAGATCTTAGTATCAGCGCCATTGATGAAGATGGCATGTTAGCTACAATTAAACATAAGTTTCTTCTTGAAACTCTTTCAGGGGAAAGGGTTCACTATGAATTGAAAAAAATTATCACATCTGAGAGAGCTAGCCATATTATTCCATTGCTTGCAGAAATAGGACTTCTGCAGGTAATATTGCCTCAATATCAGTGTTATAATAGCTTTATCAGGTACGTAAAATTAGAAAATTTGTTTACTCTTAATAATGTTATGGGACGGTTTTTCTGTTTAGTACCTAGTGAGCATAAAACCATCATCGAAATATCAAGAAAGCTTAAATTATCTAATAAAGAAAAAAACCAATTAATTAGTTACAGTAAACCCTACAAAATAACTGATTTAAGCCAGAAAAATATTAGACGAGAGCTTTATTATTTTGGAAAAAATATTGTTATTCACAACCTTATTTACCTTAACCTGCTAAATGTTAAAACTTTAAAATACATAAATGGATACCTGATACCAAAAGTACCATTTTCAGGCAAAGATTTGGTTAAAGAAGGTTGGTTGGAGGGTCGTGATATGGGCGACGAATTAAAACGACGCGAAAAAATTTGGGTTGAAAATGACTTCAAAGTAAATTAGAGAAACTGTAAATTCATCAGCATTTTAATCTTAGTATTTAAAATGAAAAATAGTAAAAATTTTTATTTTTAAAGTCAGGTCGTATCATTTCCATTTAGCGTGAGGGGGAAGTGACATCAAAATTGCGTCAACATTACCTCCAGTTTTTAATCCAAAAGCGGTTCCTCGATCATAAACAAGATTAAACTCAGCGTATAACCCTCTGTAATAAAGAAGTTTTTCACGTTCTTCCTCGGTCCATTTTTTATTCATGTGTCGACGAACTAGAGAGGGGTAAATGTCATTAAATGAGCGCCCAATATCTTGGGTAAATGAAAAATCAGCATCCCAACTTCCACTATTCAATTGATCATAAAATACGCCGCCTTCACCACGGGCACAATTCCGATGTGGTATATAAAAATACTCATCACACCACTTCTTATAACGTTCATAATAACTATCATTATGGCGATCACAACAGTTTTTGAGGGCTGTTTTAAAGTCCTTAGTATCTAAATCATTAGGTAAGGCAGCATTAAGGTCAGCCCCCCCACCAAACCAATTTTTTGTAGTTACTATGTGGCGAGTATTCATATGAACAGCAGGAATTTTAGGGTTATGCATATGAGCTACAAGGGAAATTCCGCTTGCCCAAAACCGAGGATCCTTATCAGCTCCAGGCATTTGCTTTGCAAACTCTGGAGAGAATTCACCATAAACTGTTGAAATATTAACTCCAACCTTTTCAAAAACTCGCCCCTTCATGATAGCCATTGTACCACCACCCTTGCTTGGGTCGTCATCACGGTACCACTTAGTTTTTTTAAAGCTTCCGGGATTTAGTTCTGAATTAACACCCGTTAAATCGTTTTCAATACCTTCAAAACTAACACAAATTTGATCACGCAAACTTTCAAACCAATTTTTTGTTTTTTCTTTTTGATTTTTAATACTCATTTTATTTTGGAAATCCATTTGTTTGTCTGAGGGCTTCACCAAGAACAATAGCTGCGGAAATGGCGATATTCAATGATCTTGTTGTTGGTGCCATAGGGATTAAAAGTCGAGTGTGAGCACGATTATGTACGTTATCAGGGACGCCGGCACTTTCCTGCCCTAACAATATTATATCATCGTCTTTAAATACAAAATCTGTGTAGTTTTCAGCAGCCTTAGTTGATAAAAGAACTATCCTGCGGCTTTCAGCCCAAATAAGAAAGTCTTTCCAAGAATTATGGTGACTAATTTTACTTTGATCTATGTAATCCATACCTGCGCGGCGAAAAGATTTTTCCCCAAAAGGAAAACCACATGGTTCAATAATATGAATACGAACCTCAAGGCAAGCAGCCATACGTATAATGGTACCAGTGTTTGGAGGAATATCTGGTTGGTAAAGGGCTAAATCCATAGCAAATCTTTAAAAGTTAGTTGTTTTAATTGCAAGGTATTAATAATAATTATGAGATTTTATCAAAGGGCTCGTCTAAACGTAAGGTTGATCCTCAAATTATTAGTCAAGGGGTGTGTTTGATCTTTAAGTTTTTTTACACCGTGATAAAATTTACGCGCAGGTCCACCAAAAATAAGTAAATCTCCAGAATGAAGAGGAATATTTATCACCTTTCCATTTCGTTTTTCACCAAATATTTGAAAAATTGCTGAAACACCAAGTGAGACAGAGACAATTGGTTGACTAAAGTCAACTTCGTCTTGATCAATATGGGCTGTCAGGGCAACTCCAGGTTTGTAACAATTTATAAAACAACTATCTGGGATAAAACCCCCAAAGCCAACCTTTTTTGCCGCATTAGATACAACACTTGAAATATTTTTTGGTATTTTGGGCCAATTATTACCCGTTATGGGGTCAATTCTTTCGTAACGGTAACCCCGGCGATCTGAATACCAACCACAATCACCCATACTAGTTCCAGAAACATTTATTTTTTTCCCACCAGGCGTGACCATGTGGCGAAAGGGAATTTTTTTTGTAGTAGAAATTACAGCTTCCATAAAATCTTGCTCATTTACATAAGATCTAAATAAAAAAACCCCCGGAAAAAGTTCTTCTATTTCAGGTGCTATAGTTGAAAAAAGATCATTTTGCATCGTGTATAATTATTCCCAGTGTTTGCCTTTTGCCGGCCCTAACCTTACTAATTCCATGGCGAAGTTTTGATCTATAATAACCCCGTTTTCCCATTTTTGGAAATTCATTAACAGCAAAAATTATTGCGTCACCTTGTAATAAGGTTTCAACGTGAGCAATGGACTGCATGCGGGGACGTTGTTCAATGAGAGTAAATTCACCACCTTCATAATCCTTTTTATCAGATAACATGATTGCAGCTTGGTAAGGAAAATGGATATCACCATATAAGTCTTGATGTAAAGCGTTGTAATCATCTTTACCATATTTTAGAATTAAAGGAGTTGGTCTTAATTGATCATGATCATGGCAAATTTTTAAATAATTAATGTAATCCATTGGATAATTTTCATTTAATCTTAATCGTGTAGACCATTCTACCGCCACTGGGCGCAGGTGAGAATAAAAAAAGTTCCTCAAGGCTTTTACCTTATGGGGAAGGGGGTAAGAAAAATATTTATACTCACCCCTTCCAAAATTATAACGAGCCATATTAATAGTACTACGATATACGTCATCCTCATAAGCAGTCATCAAGGTGTTACATGTATTAGGTACTAACAGTTTTTCTAACTTAACAAAACCTTTTTCCAGAAGTTCTTTTTGGACCCAATTCCAGTCTACTTGTGCTTCCATAGATATTTTTCCCTTCCTAGTTTTGAAGCTATAATATATATTAATCTGGTCTTTAAAACTATCCGAATGTTGTTTTTTTATTATGTTAATTCTTGGAAAAAAAAATGAAAATTAAAAATAATTTGCTATCAGGTTTTGCAGTTCTTTTACTTTTTGCTTGTGATGCTTCAGAACAACAAACTGAAATAGCCATAGAGTGTAAACCGGCCGATATGGTTATTTATAATACGACTATTTATACAGCTAATGTTGATCAATGGACGGCTGAGGCCGTGGCTACATTGGGAAACAAAATTATCTACGTTGGAGACAATATAGGTGCGGCTGCATTTATGTGTGGTAATGCAACAATCATGAATTTTGAGAATAAATTTGTTTATGCAGGACTTACTGATAGTCATCAACATGTGGAAGGCGTTGGTCGCAGACCCAAAACCCTTAGTCTTTTTGGGATAACTACCTTGGGTGAAACGGTCAATTCAATCAAAAGGTTTGCAGAAAGTGTTCCTGTTGGGGGCTGGGTTCAGGGACGCGGTTGGATCGAGCGTGAATGGACCGATGAAGAAAGGTTTTTAACTCGTCATGACGTTGATGCCTTCACCAAGGATAAACCACTTTTTATGCCTCGTGCAGATGGAGTATCAGCGCTAGTAAATTCAAAAGCTCTTGAATTAGCCAATATAACAAAGGACACAGCTGATCCAGAGGGCGGTAAATTCGAGCGTGATCCTGATGGTACTCCGAATGGTTATGTTCTTGCGACTGCAATGAAATTTTTTAGAGATATTATTCCACCAGAAACTCGTGAATATAAAAAAGATAGTTTAATTAGGGGTATGCGTGAAAATGCAATGCTGGGCTGGACCAACACCCAAGACGCAGGTATGCCATATATTAATGTAGAGTTGATGAAAGAAATTCACTCGGAAGGTTTGATGTCCACCCGAGTTTATGCCGCTGCAAATGTTTCGGAAGCATGGACAATATTAAATCAGGGACGGGAAGTTACTGAGGACGATATGTTTGACCTACGTGGCATCAAAGTTTACATTGATGGAACACTTGGTTCGCGGGGGGCGGCCCTTCTCGAAAATTATTCAGATGCTAATCATAACGGGTTTATGAACCGCACTACTAAAGAGGAGCTTGAACCTATCCTTCGTGAGGCGTTACGTAAGGGTATACAAGTAGAAACCCATGTAATAGGTGACCGTGCAGTTCGTTCGCTTCTTGACTGGTACGAAGAAGCCTTTAATTCGGTTCCAAAAGAAGAATGGGCAGTTTCAAATCCAAGATGGCGTTTAGAGCATGCGCAAATTATTACTGCTGAAGACCAAGAGCGATTTGTAAGTCTAGGTATTATTCCGTCAATGCAACCTTCTCACGGTATTGGCGACCTAAATTTTGCCCCAGATAGGCTTGGCGCTGATCGGCTAGGTTATTCTTATCCATGGCAGCAACTTGTTGATCTAGGGTTGATTATCCTCGGGGGCTCTGATGCTCCGGTAGAGCTTGGTGACCCACGTATAGAGTTTTATGCGGCCGTTTCACGCAAACGCCTGGACGGCACTTCAGGCGATGGCTGGCATCCAGAACTTGCTGTTTCTCGCGAAACTGCACTTAAAATGTTTACTATTTGGCCAGCTTATGGAGCTTTTCAGGAAAATAAGCGCGGGTCCGTTGAAGTTGGAAAGTATGCTGATTTTACTATTTTTGATAGAGACTGGATGACTATACCTGAAATGGATATTTTAACTTCAAATAATTTGATGACGATTGTAGATGGAAAGATAACTTATGAAAAATAATCTTATTTATATTTTAGTGGCTGCTGCTGTTATTTATATTCTCTTTTTTTACCGTGATGGTGATATTGCCGAGCAAGTACAAGCGGATATGATCCTTCAAAACGGTACAATTTATACGGCTAATGACGCACAATGGACTGCTGCTGCGGTAGCAATTAAAGGCGATGAGATCATTTTTGTTGGATCGGTTGCTGATGCACAAAACTTTATTGGTGAAAATACCAATATTTTTGATCTTGGCGGTGATACTGTGTTTCCCGGTCTAACTGACGCGCATACTCATATTAAGTGGGTTGGACAGCGTGAACTTGGACTTAATTTGCAAAATATTGATGATTTAGGAGAAACGGTAGAGGCAATAAGATTATATGCTGAAAACATTGCCGAGGGTGATTGGATT
>JABGYD010000015.1 GCA_018675425.1 Kordiimonadaceae bacterium | reverse complement strand
TTGATGCGACTGCAATATAAATCAGGAGTTAACTCGTTTGGTGGTAAAACAGTAAGTTCACGTGAAAGTATATTACCCTCTGCCTTACTGCGCAGTAATGTAAAGCCGCTAGCATCTTTGTACCCATACAAAATAATTTTAGCGAGCTTGTTTCTAGATGTCTTTTCTTTATTAGTTTTTCGAGATGGTAGCATTGCGCCATTTACCCATGTAACAAATACTGCTAACTCAGCAAGCTTCCTCTTCTCCTTGGCATTCCCGTAAACACCAATTTGGATCACCTTAGGCCCCTCATCTAACAATAATTTTAAAGCCTTGCGTATACATGCTTGCTGTTCAAAAACAGGCTCTTTTAGGTCAACTATGACCCATGCACATAAAGAACCATTTTCCAGATTGGCGCTAACTGGATCTCCACAAATTTCTCCGGATTTCATTTTGCGACGCAGCAATAAAGCTTCTAAGGTATCCTTGCCGTAGAAAGAGTGCTGATTTAAAGTTTTTCCTGACAGCTTATCTTGTTTTGGTAGTATTACTAATAATTGATTTATTTTGTCAGACTGGTTTAAAGGTGAATTTTTTTGTATGAGTTTTGCAATCATTTGTATCAATCCTATAAATAATTAACTGGTATTATATACGCCATGTCTCATAGACAAATTAAAGCTTTTTTGCATCACTTTTTTTAACCCTACTACAATCATTTTCTATCACATGCGTCAGTACCTAGAATTAATGCAGCATGTTCTTGAACAAGGTCACAAGAAATCAGACCGTACCGGAACAGGCACGCTTTCGGTTTTTGGCTATCAAATGCGCTTTAACCTGGGGGATGGGTTCCCACTAGTTACCACTAAAAAATGTCACCTCAAGTCTATAATTCATGAGCTACTCTGGTTCTTACAAGGTGGAACGAATATAAAGTATTTGAATGACAATGGCGTCTCTATCTGGGATGAATGGGCGGATGAAAATGGGAATTTAGGTCCTATTTATGGTTGTCAGTGGCGTTCTTGGCCGAAAACAGATGGACAGCATGTGGATCAGATTACTCAGATAATCAGGCAAATTAAAGAGACCCCTGACTCGCGGCGCATGGTTGTTTCAGCATGGAATGTAGGTGATTTAGATAAAATGAAATTGCCGCCATGCCATGCATTTTTCCAATTTTATGTTGCTGATGGCAAACTCTCTTGCCAGCTTTATCAACGTAGTGCAGATATTTTTCTTGGAGTTCCATTTAATATTGCTTCTTATGCACTACTTACATTAATGGTGGCACAAAGTTGCAATTTAGAACCCGGTGATTTTGTCCATACTCTGGGTGATGCTCATCTATATCTCAACCATCTTGATCAGGCGCGGGAACAGCTTTCTCGTCAACCAAGAGGGCTGCCTTTAATGAAGCTAAATCCAGCGATTCTGAATATTTTAGATTACGATTTCACAGACTTTACACTGGAAAATTACAACCCTCATCCAATGATTAAAGCCCCAATCGCTGTATGAAACCAAAGATCTCATTAATCGCGGCAGTAGCACCTGGCGGTATAATTGGATTCGAAAATAAAATGCCTTGGCACTTGCCCCGTGATCTGCGCTATTTTAAAAGAACCACCTTAGGTCACCCAATAATAATGGGACGTAAAACTTTCGAATCAATAAATTGTAAAGCGCTCCCTAAGCGAAGAAATATAGTAGTAACAAGGAATCGTAAATACACAGCACCTGGATGTGAGATTGTCTATTCACTCAATGAAGCCATTAATCTCTCTGGTAACGTAAAAAAGATTTTTATCATCGGTGGGGGGCAGCTATATACATCAGCTATTTCATTGGCGGATGAGATACATTTAACTCAAATTGAAAATAAGAACCAAACTGGCGAATTGTTTGAGTTATTCAGAGGCGATACATTTTTCCCAAAAATTAATTCATCTGAATGGAAAAAAATTCACCAAGGACGGCGATTTATCGCCACTAAAAAAACTCAAAACCTAAAACAAGCAAAAGATAGTGAAATTTATTTCCAACGCTTTATATATACCCGGATACCTAAAAAAGAGAATGCCTGATTAATTACATAAAAGACCTAATCAGAAATCCTATAAAACGTATACACCCCTTACAGATTAAACCTAGATTTTTGGTAAAGTCACACCTTTCTGACCCTGATATTTTCCACCACGATCTTTGTATGACGTTTCACATATTTC
>JABGYD010000018.1 GCA_018675425.1 Kordiimonadaceae bacterium | reverse complement strand
TTGAACGAAATATCAGCCGCTGAACCAATCATTAAGTTTGGCGGATCACCAACAAGAGTTGCAACGCCACCTGTATCTGATAGCAAAGCTGCAGCCATTAGATAAGGAAGTGGTGAAACAGCCATTGTACGTGCTATCATAATGATAAGCGGACCAAAGATAACTACGGTCGTAACGTTATCGAGCAGCAGACTGATAACTGTAACTGCAGTACCAATCAGTGCTAACATTAGATATAGGCGTCCCTTACTAGCGCGGGCTAAAACCACAGCTAGGTTTTGAAAACCGCCTGTTGGGATCATGATCGACACAATCGTCATCATACAACCGAGCAAGAAAATTACGTTCCAGTCGATTACTTCAATTGCCCCATGGTAGTCATAAAAACCAAAATACTGCCCAACAAGTGCCATTGAGCCAGCACCAAGCATAGCAACTTTTGCCCGGTGAAAACCATGAATATGCTCAGTAAAAATACCAGTGAATGTAAGTGCCAGAATTACTGCTGAGACCTTCATATCAAAGTCAAAAATTAATTCTTCCATTTAAAAACTCTTCTTTATTGTTGTTAATATTAATATAAAAAAATTTAGAAAATCAAAGAGTAAGAATATCAAAATGAAATTCAATACCGAATAACCCTTTATTGTAGTTTCTTATAAAATTCCCTGTCACCCTAAATTTGTCTGATTTTTAACATTATTTTAATTAAATGCAATTAAAATCGAATTAACTTTATCCGATTTATTCACTACACTAGACAGACATGTAACAATGTATTAATTCTAGAATATGATTGATAAACTTTACCAAAAAACCATTCTTAAGCACGCAGCTAATGCGACAGCTCACGGAAAGATTAAAAAACCTGATCATAGCAGCATTGTTCACAACCCAATGTGTGGAGATCGGATAGCAGTTTATATCAAAATGGATGGTGATATACTCAAAGATTTCAGCCACGAAGCCAAAGCTTGCGCCCTTTGCCAGGCCAGCGCATCCGTGTTGGGGGAAAATTTTAAAGGCCTCAGTAAAAGCAGTCTATCAGAACTACTAGAAAAAATTAACTCATCTATTGATGAATTGGAGGGACCAAAAATAAATAATTGGCCAGATCCAAAATGGAAAGATCTTGATGTTTTCAATGTAGTCCGCGAACATAAAAGTAGACGCACATGTGTGACACTTCCCTTCGAAGCACTCTTGCAAGCAATCAATGAAATGCTCGGACCTATTAAATAAGGTAAAAATTTTTATTTTTAGCTTGTAGAGATGTTAAATCTCATTCAAATTTTAATATAAAATCACCAATTAACTATAGTTAATTTTCCATTGCGCATTTCCCTTTTACATTCTACGTTACTTAAACATGATTAGAACTATTTGATAAGGTTAAGATGAAAGAAAATGTAACTAACTATATGGGTATTGTTATTGAACTTGGAACCCGTTATGGCATAAATTTTATTTTTGCAATTCTTATACTAATAATTGGTTTCTGGGTTTCAGGTAGAGTAAAAAGGGTAGTTTTAAATGCTTGCTCATCAAGCCTTAAAATAGACAGTACTCTTGGTGTATTCTTCTCGAGCCTTGCGCGGTACGTTATAATTATTTTTACAATTCTAGCCGTACTTGACCGCTTTGGTGTTGAGACAGCAAGCTTAATAGCGATATTAGGTGCTGCATCTTTAGCTATTGGTTTAGCGCTACAGGGGACCCTTAGCAATGTGGCTTCTGGTGTAATGCTCCTAATATTTCGACCGTTTAAAGTTGGTGAGTTTGTAGATGTAGGCGGACTTGAAGGCACTGTTAAAATGCTTGGTTTATTTTTTACAGAAATGGCAACTAGTGATAATATAAAAATTATTGTACCCAATAGTAAGATATGGGGTTCTGCAATTAAAAACTACTCTGCAAACAAAACTCGACGTATTGACCTACTTATAGGTATCAGTTACGGCGATGATATTGATCACGCCATTACTGAACTTAATAAAGTTCTAGAGACTGATAGCCGTATCCTTAAAGATCCATCTTCAACCATTTTTGTTAATGAACTTGGTGAAAGCTCTGTAAACCTTGGAATTAGAGTATGGGTAGAAGGTAGCAATTATTCAGCAGTTCGTTGGAATTTAATAAAAAACATTAAACAAAATTTTGATAAAAACGATCTTAATTTTCCTTACCCGCAACATGATATTCACATTATATCCCAGCCTGAATAAAAATTATTTTAAAAATGATCTCTAATCAGCAAGATACTTTAAAGTATAAAAAATAGGGTGAACCATTTGACCCACCCTATTTCCAAATTAATTATTTAGTACCCAATAGCGGCAGCATCAAGACTACGGATATCGGCCGCACCGTAGAAAATACCGCCTTTATACATGATAGTACTTAGGGATCCAATCGTTCGCTCTCCTGGGGCAATGATATGGCCCATCTCTAACAATATATCTTTGGTATCTTTACTTATCCCCTCTTCCATCATTACAAAATCAGGTAGCCATTGATGATGGATACGTGGTGCTGCCAATGCATGCATAGCATTCATATCAAACTCAAGCACATTAAAAACCGATTGCAGAACAACAGTAATAATTGTTGACCCCCCTGGACTACCCGTTACAAAAAATGGTTTATCATTCTTTAGAATAATAGTAGGCGTCATTGATGAAAGCGGTCGCTTCATAGGTTGTACACTATTAGCTTCACCACCAATAAGTCCGTACCCATTTGGAGTGCCAGGCTTAGCAGAAAAATCATCCATTTCATTATTCAATAAAATCCCCGTGCCGGGCGCCATTGCACCGATACCGTAACTGAAGTTAAGTGTGTAAGTATTGCTCACCGCATTACCATCCTTATCCATCACGGAGAAATGAGTGGTCTCAGGGCTTTCGGTAATTAAATTAAGGGCGGGTCCAATATCAGTTGATCGACGTGCTTTATCCGCAGGAATTTGATTACGGATTATTTTTGCGTACGCTTTACTGGTCAATTCTTCAACTGGAACATCTGTAAAATCAGGATCACCAAGGTATTCGCTGCGGTCAGCATAAGCCTGACGCATAGCTTCAATATATAAATGGAGGGTTGCTGCACTATTATGACCCATTGACCTTAAGTCGTCATTTTCTAGCATATTCATAATCTGTACCAAATGAACCCCACCTGATGATGGTGGTGGCATAGTAACAACTTTATGGCCCTTATACTCTCCTACTAATGCGGGACGCTCGACAGCTTTATAATTGGCCATATCTCCCATTGTAATAAGTCCGCCATTAGCTTCCATATCAGCAACAATACGTTCAGCAATTTCACCATGATAAAATTCTTTTTCGCCACCCTCCATAATGCGCTTAAGCGACCAAGCAAGGTCTTTTTGTTTAAAGGTTTCACCATACTTATACGACGAACCATCTTTTTTGTAAAAGACCTTTGCCGCTGCATCATTTTGCATCATCCGTTCTTTTCGAGCGTTTAAAGAACCTTCGAGATAGTTATACATAGGAAAACCCGCTAGGGCGAGATCATATGCTGGGCGCATCACCTCCTGAAGAGACATAGTGCCGTAATTTTTTAATGCATGTGCCATACCTGCCACAGTTCCTGGAACGCCAGTAGCTTTATGAGTAAACCTTGAACTCATTTCGTTTACAGTACCATCAGCATTAAGAAACATATCACGGGACGCAGCGGCCGGAGCCATTTCGCGATAGTCGATGGCAATTGATTTATTTTCTTTGGCCAAATGAATAACCATAAAACCACCGCCACCAAGATTACCTGCTTGAGGATACGTAACCGCCATAGCAAAGCCAACAGCAACTGCCGCATCAACAGCGTTTCCACCTTTTTTAAGGATATCAACTCCGACTTGAGATGCTATTTTTTCACGTGATGTGACCATACCATTGCGGCCAATTACTGGAACAAAACGGTCCTTGGTTTCAAGTCGGGGAGTTTGTTCTTGCGAAGTAGCTGCGAGTGTAAAAAAGTTTGCAACAAGCGTTGCTATAACCAAAATTTTCAATTTCATTTTATTCTCTTCCAAAAAATTATAAAAACAACCTACAGAACTTTTACTTTTTTACAACAATCAATTAAGTCCAATCGTTCCAGCATCCATATTCCGTGGATCATGCGCACCATAGAAAAAACCATCCTTATAAACAATACTTGCCGTTTCACCGAGTGTCATAAAACCATAGGTGTTACTCTCCGCACGATAAACGATATTGTGGCCCATACTTTTTAGTATATTTATCGTATCAATATTTAAACCGCTTTCTACCTGTACCACATCAGGCATCCATTCATGATGGATTCTGGGTTTACTTGATGCCGCGGCGATATTCATATCAAATTCAATTACGTTCATAATAGTTTGGAAAACCGTATTAATAATCGTTGAGCTTCCAGGACTTCCCGTAAGTAAAAAAGGAATATCGTTTTTAAGTACAATAGTTGGTGTCATCGATGAGCGAGGACGCTTACGCGGTTCTTGCGCATTCGCCTTACCACTTATATTACCGTTTACATCAGGCTCATAGGGCAGATGGTCAAAATCGTCCATTTCATTGTTTAGAATAATGCCTGTACCTGCAGCCATCATACCTTCATAAAATCCATAATTAACCGTATAGGTGTTACTGACAGCATTACCCCACTTATCCATCACCGAAAAATGTGTCGTTTGCGGGCTTTCACTATTTAATCCTATTGTCGGTGCAAGATCTGATGATTTTCGAGCACGATCCACTGGAATGAGGGCTCTAGTTTCAGTCGCATAATTTTTATCGGTAAGTTTTTTCACAGGAACCTCAAAAAATGCAGGATCCCCAGTATAAAGGCTGCGATCCGCATACGCTTGCCTCATAGCTTCAATATAAAGATGGAGGGTCGCAGCACTATTGTGGCCCTTAGTAGCAATATCGTCATTTTCAAGCATATTAAGCATCTGCACAACATGAACTCCGCCAGAAGAAGGTGGCGGCATAGCGGCAATTTTATAGCCTTTGTAGCTACCAAAAACGGGTTTCCTCTCTATCGGCACATATGCTGCCATATCTTCCATGGTAATGATACCGTCGTACTTTTCCTGATCAGCAACAATTTTACGGGCAATATTACCTTTATAAAAAGCATCAACACCACCGTCCATAATTGCCTTTAAAGAAGTTGCTAAATCAGGCTGCACTAGCAGATCACCGTATAAATAGTTTTTACCATCTTTTTTAAAAAATACCGCTCGGGTTTCAGGTGCAGCCCTAAGTTTTACTTTATGAGTATCCAGCGTTCTCTCAAGATGTCGTCCAACTTCAAAACCATCCCGTGCAAGTTTATAAGCGGGCTCTATAACCCTAGCTAGAGAGAATGTGCCATACTTCTGAACCGCCATGGCCATTCCCGCTACCGTGCCTGGCACACCAACGGACTTGCGACTTTGAAACGACAAAAACGGATCAACCTTGCCATCAACTACATAAATATCATGGGTAGCTAAATCGGCAGCATATTCTCGATAGTCGATTGTTGTTGTGCGATGATCTTCGGCCGTATGAACAACCATAAAGCCACCACCCCCAATATTACCTGCCTCGGGATGCACAACAGCCAATGCAAAGGCAACAGCAGCTGCGGCATCGATTGCATTACCGCCACTCTTTAAAATATCTGCTCCAACTTTAGTTGCCATCTTGTGTCGACTACTAACCATACCAGTTGAGCCAATAACAGGAACAAACCCATCCACCGCATCGAAGGCAGGTAACCTATCCAGCGCCAAGGAAGGCGATGCTAAAACTAGAGTTGTTAAAATGAAAATTAATATTCTTTTCTTCATGGGAATGCCTTAATCATGATTATTATTAATGCAAGCTTACCCAATTTAACTGCACATACAAATAAAATACCTCGGAACGCTGGTCTATTAAAAGTACGTCGGGTAATTATAAAAGGCGATCAATTAAGACCGCCTTTTA
>JABGYD010000050.1 GCA_018675425.1 Kordiimonadaceae bacterium | reverse complement strand
TGAAAAATATTCAACTGAAGTAGTTCTTCAGCGTTATAATGGTGAATTGACTATGCTTGATGGTCGTGGTGATGCCGGCGGCTATAGTCAAGATGGCGGTAGTTCGGATAATTATAATCAGGTAGCCAGTGGTGGAGGCGGCGGGTCAGCCCCCGCTAGCGAAAAACCAGGGTTTGATGATGAAATACCCTTTTAGCTAAGCTAAAAAAGCTTTGGTTATAGGGTTTTTTCATTTATTTCGGATTTTTGTTTGTTAGTACAAAGGCTATTTTATTTGAGTATAATTAATTTCCACCAAAACTCATGTTATGAATTAAGCCTTACAATGCTCAGAAGTAATAACGGTATAATCACTCTATAGCCAAGATAAACCCCACGTTAGAATAAATATAAATTTTTATAGGTAGCTCAAAGCAAGCTTAATGTAATCCTCTTGAGCTTTAACTAATTTAAAAATTAAAAGGTTTAAATTGATTAAATAAATCATATTTATATGAATTATTTTATTGATAAAAAGCAAAACTAACTGATTGAAAATAATAGGTTTTTATTAATAAATTTCAGTTGTAAGATTAATCCGTCTAAAATGTTAATTATTACGACCATTTGCTTGCTAGTTGGGGTTATGTTTAGTATAATTTTATGGTTAGGTTTCCTTTTTTCTTTATGTAGAAAATTATCAAGGAAAATATTTATATATTCAAGTATTCTAAAAGGGCTTCATTTTGACAGATAATACTGTATCCGAAATTCCAGAAGAAAATATTTCTAATATAACCATAGAAGAGGAAATGAAGACCTCTTATCTTGATTATGCAATGAGTGTAATTGTATCAAGAGCACTTCCTGATGTAAGGGACGGCCTAAAACCAGTTCACCGACGCATACTCTATTCGATGTACGAAAATAATTATGATTGGACAAAGCCCTATCGTAAATCTGCGCGTGTAGTTGGTGATGTGATGGGTAAGTACCATCCTCATGGCGACAGCGCTATTTATGACGCTATGGTGCGGATGGCTCAGGATTTTTCACTTCGTTTACCATTAATTGATGGTCAGGGTAACTTTGGTTCTATGGATGGTGATCCCCCTGCAGCTATGCGTTACACTGAAGCGCGAATGGCGAAAACTGCTAGTGGTTTGTTGGAAGATATTGATCAAGATACAGTGAGCTTTCAAGCGAATTACGATGAAAGTGAGCACGAGCCAACAGTACTTCCGGCGCGCTTTCCAAACTTGCTCGTCAACGGTGCGGGTGGTATCGCGGTTGGTATGGCAACAAATATTCCGCCCCACAACCTTGGTGAAGTTCTTGATGCCTGCTGTGCTTATGTGGATAACCCTGAAATAAGCCTTGAGGAACTGGTTGACATTGTGCCCGGTCCTGATTTTCCAACGGGTGGCTTTATTATGGGTGGGGCTGGAGCGCGGTCTGCTGAAATGACTGGGCGTGGTTCAGTGGTTATGCGAGGTAGAACTCATATAGAGGAATTCAAGCCTGGTCGTGAAGCAATTGTCATTACAGAAGTTCCCTATCAGGTAAATAAATCGCGTATGATCGAAAATATTGCGGATTGTGTGCGCAGTAAAAAAATTGAGGGGATTTCTGATCTCCGTGATGAAAGTGACCGCGATGGTGTTCGGGTGGTTGTAGAAATAAAGCGTGATGCAGTTTCTGATGTGGTACTTAATCAGTTGTTCCGTTTCACGCCGCTTCAGACTAGTTTTGGAGCCAATGTGTTGGCTCTTTGTAGTGGTCGCCCACAGGTTTTAAATCTACATAATATTATTGAACAATTCATCCGCTTTCGTGAAGAGGTAATTACTCGTCGCACTAAATTTAAACTTGGTAAGGCTCGTGATCGCGCTCACCTACTTGTTGGTTTAGTGATTGCTGTAAATAATCTGGATAAAATTGTAGCAATGATACGCAAGGCGCCTAATCCGGCTGAAGCAAGGGAGGCGCTCCTTGCAGAAGATTGGGACGCTGTCGATGTAGCTGATTATATTGAGCTTATTAATGAACCGGGACGTATGATTGTTGACGGTAAATATAAACTCTCGGAAAAACAAGTAAGGGCCATTCTTGAGCTTAGACTACATCGTCTTACTGCGTTGGGTCGTGAAGATATTGGTGGAGAACTAAAGGAACTCTCTGAGAAAATTGAAGATTTTATTGATATTCTACGTAGCCGTGAGCGCCTTTATACTATTATGCGTAGTGAGTTTGTTGTTTATAGAGATGAATTTGCTACCCCGCGTCGCTCTGAATTCGCTGCAGATGCTTTTGGGTTTGAAGATGAAGACCTTATTCAGGTTGAAGATATGGTCGTTACTGTAACAACTACAGGTTATATCAAGAGAGTTGCACTAGATACTTATCGTGCACAGCGCCGTGGTGGCAAGGGTCGCTCCGGAATGACTACTAAAGAAGAGGATGTTCTTAGTAACGTGTTTGTTTCTAATACTCACGTTCCAATCCTTTTCTTTAGTGATTTTGGTCAAGTATATAAGCTTAAAGTCTGGAAACTACCTCTAGGATCACCAACATCAAAAGGTAAGGCATTAATTAATTTATTGCCGCTTCAACAAGGGGAAACCATTTCAACCATTCTTCCTCTACCTGAAGACGAGGAAAGTTGGGGTGATCTCCACGCAATTTTTGCTACCTCTAAGGGTAATGTAAGGCGCAATTTGTTATCTGATTTCTCAAATGTTCGTGCAAATGGAAAAATTGCGATTAGGTTATCAGATAGTGATCGTTTAATTGGCGTTTCTGCATGTTCAGAGGACGATGATGTATTAATTGCTGCTAAGGGTGGAAAATGTATCCGCTTCCCGGCTACCAAGGTAAGGCTTTTTAAAGGTCGAAATTCAGACGGTGTTCGGGGTATTAAGTTAGCGGAAGGTGACGAAGTTGTTTCAATGTCCATTATGCATCATGTTAATATGGAACAAGAGCAAAAAGTTGCCTATCTAAAATATGCAGCTGCTAAACGTCGTGGGGAAAACCCTGAAAAACCACGTGAAATTGACGCTGAGCGGCTAGTTGCTCTTGAAGAGCGGGAAGAGTTTATTCTCAGTATAACCGTGAATGGATACGGTAAACGAACATCTTCCTATGAGTACAGAGTAACAGGCAGGGGGGGCAGTGGCATAATTAATATAGAAACTTCGGACCGAAACGGTGAGGTTATTGCTGCATTTCCTATTTATGAAAAGGATCAGCTGATGATGGTGACCGACAACGGTCGCCTAATCAGAGTACCCGTTCATGATGTTCGGGTCGCCGGTCGTAACACTCAGGGTGTAACATTGTTTAAGGTGGGTGATGAAGAGCATATAGTATCTGTTGATCGCATTCAGGAAACAGACGATGAAGATGATGCTATGGAAGGTGATGTAGATGAGTTTGATGAAACTTCTACAGATACATCAAAATCTGAGGATTAAAAACTATGACTATTCAAAAGCGAATAGGGCTTTATCCAGGTACGTTTGACCCGATTACACTGGGCCATTTGGATATTATTAAGCGTTGTGCGGGACTGGTAGACCATTTAATAATTGGGGTCTCTGCTAATCCATCCAAGGATCCCATGTTCACGCTTGCTGAGCGAATGGATATGATATGCCGTGAAATGGATCCAATTACTGATAATAACTTTACAACCATTGATGTGATGCCATTTGAAAGTCTGCTCATGCATTTTGCAGAAAAAGTTGGTGCAAGTATGATTTTTCGGGGTCTCCGGGCGGCATCCGACTTTGAATTTGAGTTCCAGATGACTGCAATGAATGATCAGCTCAATCCAGATATAGAAACTGTCTTTTTAATGGCTGATCCTTCACTTCAGGCAATTTCCTCTCGACTTGTTAAGGAAATTGCCATATATGACGGGGAAATAAATAAGTTTGTTACGGGTCGTACCCGTAACGATGTCTTGGAAAAACTTAAAAAAAAATAATCACTTAATCAGGATTTTTTATGAATATATATTTAAAGGCATTCTTGGCTTTACTTGTTGTTACTTTTTTTACGGTAACTTTCACCTCAAAAGCAGACGACCTTGATCTAGAAAATACGCTATACATTGATCTGGTTTATGGACGTGTTGTTATTAAAATGTTCCCAGAAGTAGCTCCAAATCATGTAGCCAAAATTAAAAAATTAACTCGTGATGGCTTTTATGATGGTTCTATTTTTCATCGAGTTATTGAGGGTTTTATGGCACAAGTTGGTGCTCCTAAAGGAGAAATAACTGGTGGTACTGGAGAACTTTTAGATGCAGAGTTTTCTGATCTTTCACATTATAAGGGAATGGTATCAATGGCACGGCCCGGTGATATTAATGCCGCTGACAGTCAATTCTTTATTATGACAGCTTATGTACCTGGTCTTGATGGTGAATATACAATTTGGGGCGAAGTTGTTTCGGGTATGAGGTATGTAGACAAAATTAAATTAGGTGAGGGTCCGGATTTTAAAAGCCCAGACATTATTATAAAAATGCAGATTGCTGCAGACACTATTAAATAAGGAAATAAAAATGGATATGGAAAACACACTTTACATTGACCTTGAAGCAGGCCGAGTAACTATAGAATTAATGCCTGAGGTTGCTCCTGGACATGTAGGCAGAATTAAAGAACTTGCTAGAAGTGGGTTTTATGACGGACTTACATTTCACCGCGTAATTGATGGCTTTATGGCTCAAGGTGGTGACCCTGACGGGACAGGGATGGGAGGGTCAGGTCAAAATATTACTGCGGAGTTTTCTGATAAGCCTCATCAGCGCGGTGCCTGTTCAATGGCTCGTTCACAAGATCCAAATAGTGGTGATAGCCAGTTCTTTATCTGCTTGGGAGATGCATCGTTCCTAGATGGTCAATATAGTGTCTGGGGTCAGGTGACTGATGGAATGGATCACGTAGATGGTCTTAAGCGAGGAGAAGGAATGGATTTTTCAACGAATGGTAGTCCAGACAAAATTTTAAAAATGCAAGTTGGTGCTGACGTATAAAGCTAATCATGAAAGTTGATCAATTTAATTTTGAGCTTCCTAAGGAGCTAATTGCCATTAGACCTGCCGCTTCTCGCGATGGAGCGAGATTGCTAGTTGTAGAAGGTAAAAAATTTCACGATCAGATGGTAGTCGAATTAGGTAGCTTTATTGATAAAGGTGACCTCTTAGTTTTTAATGATACTCGAGTTATTCCAGCTCGCCTAACGGGAAAACGACGCGAGGCTAAAATTGAACTTACCCTTCATATGAATATGACGGGGGGGCTTTGGAAGGCATTTGCAAGACCTGCTAAAAAATTAAAACCTCTCGACATAATAATATTTGATGGTGGGCTGGAGGGTTGTATTCTTAGTAAGGGAGATGCTGGTGAGGTCACAATTCAATTTAACCATAGTGGTCAGCAGCTAAAAAGAGCCCTACAAAGGGCTGGTGTTATGCCGCTTCCGCCCTATATTGCTTCACAAAGAGCCATTGATGAACGTGACGAAGTTGATTATCAAACTGTTTATAGTAAAAAGGATGGTGCGGTGGCTGCACCAACTGCCGGCCTTCATTTTACAGAGACATTGCAAAAAGAGCTGTCAGATATCGGTTTAAAGAGCGTTTACATAACTCTCCATGTTGGTGCAGGGACCTTTTTGCCAGTTAAGGTAGTAGATACTAATGACCATAAAATGCACTCAGAGTATGGTGAATTAACCAAGGCTGTTGCAGAAGAAATTAATAAGACACACGAACGTGGTAACAAAGTTATTGCAGTTGGTACAACTTCTTTGCGACTTTTAGAAACTGCCACGGATGAAAATGGAAAGGTTGCCGAATTTAAGGGCGTAACAAATATATTTATTACTCCGGGTTATAAATTTCGGGTTGTAGATGTTCTTATGACCAATTTCCATCTACCAAAATCAACATTATTCATGTTAGTAAGTGCATTTGCGGGTTTTGATAATATGAAAGCAGCATACTTTCATGCAATTAAAAATTCTTATCGCTTCTACTCTTACGGTGATAGTAGCCTTTTATTTCGTGAGGAAAGTCTATGACTTTCAGTTTTGAAATTAATGCGACCGATGGGAATTCCAGATCTGGTGTGATCAAGACAGAACGCGGAAATATTCTTACGCCAGCTTTTATGCCTGTTGGGACGTCTGCTACGGTCAAGGCTATGAAGCCAGAGGCAGTTCGTGAAACTGGTGCTGATATACTTCTTGGTAATACCTACCATTTAATGCTTCGACCTACGGCCGAACGGATTGCAAAACTTGGAGGTCTTCATAAATTTATGAATTGGGAACGACCAATTCTTACTGATTCTGGTGGATTTCAGGTTATGTCACTGTCCAAACTAAGAAAGATAACAGAGGATGGTGTAAGTTTTCAGTCCCATATCGATGGTAGTAAACATATGTTGAGCCCGGAACGTAGTATGGAGGTGCAGCGACTACTTGGTTCTAATATTGTAATGGCTTTTGATGAATGTACACCCTATCCTGCAACGGAAAAGCAAACAGAGGAAAGTATGCTTCTTTCAATGCGTTGGGCTAAGCGTTCTTATGATGCATTTCATAATGGTTCAGAGCATGCAGAACAAAATGCATTATTTGGAATTGTTCAAGGAGGTGCATCTGAAAAATTGCGTCATCACTCTATAGCGGCGCTAAAGGATATAAACTTTAACGGTTATGCAATAGGGGGACTTGCAGTTGGTGAGGGGCAAGCCGTGATGTTTGAAGTACTTGATTATACAATGCCTGTCATGCCACAGGATAAACCTCGTTATCTTATGGGGGTCGGTAAGCCAGATGATATAGTTGGTGCGGTTGAGCGTGGCGTTGATA
>JABGYD010000027.1 GCA_018675425.1 Kordiimonadaceae bacterium | reverse complement strand
CCTGCTGATATGCCGGATGTAGTATATATAGATCACATGGAAGAACCTTGGATTAAGGCAACCATTTTGGTTCCTGATGAGCATCTCGGTGCGGTACTTACGCTTTGTCAAGATAAACGTGGTGAACAAATTGATCTAACATATGCTGGTAACCGGGCTATGGTGGTTTACCGTTTACCGCTCAATGAGGTAGTTTATGATTTTTATGATAAATTAAAATCAATTAGCAGAGGTTATGCGAGTTTTGATTATCAAATGGACGGATACCGAGAAGGTGATCTAGTTAAGTTATCCATTCTCGTAAACAATGAGCCTGTCGATGCCCTCAGCATGATGGTTCACCGTGCTCAGTCTGAATACAGAGGACGTGCTCTCTGCGAACGTCTTAAGGGGCTTATTCCTCGTGCTTTATTTAAAATTCCAATTCAGGCGGCAATTGGCGGTAAAGTAATCGCTCGCGAAACTATCAGTGCAATGCGAAAAGACGTTACAGCAAAGTGTTACGGTGGCGATATCAGCCGAAAGCGTAAACTTCTTGAGAAGCAGAAAAAAGGCAAAAAGAAAATGCGCCTTTATGGTAATGTAGAAATCCCACATGAAGCCTTTATCGCAGCACTTAAAATGGGTGATGATAAATAAAATGAATAACGAATGACTACTTTCTAGCAAAAGCAGTCATTCCTAATCTTTTAATTTGATATAGACAGAAAAAAACCCGGTTAAGACTAAAACCGGGTTCTATAAACTGATTTAATTAAATCAGAAATTATCTTTTGGTTCAAGAATTTGGCGACCACGATATTTACCTGAACTCAGGTCAATATGATGACGACGGCGAAGTTCACCGCTTTCTTGATCTTCCACATATGTGTCTACGGAGAGACTATCGTGTGAACGACGATTACCACGACGGTGTGGTGAAACTTTCCTTTTTGGAACTGCCATTTTATTATCCTAACTTTTCTAAGGGCTTTTTTAACCCTGAATCTCAAAAACAGTGTGTTATCGTTAAAGTTGGCCACAATGTCAAGCCTTTCTTGACAGAACAGAGCTTATTTATAGACTTTATGATTTTACTCAACGGTATGTGGCTCGCGACAAAATAAACAATATAACCGATGGTAACATACAAGCGAAGAAAGCTGGAAAATTTAGTATTATTTCAGAAATATTTTTAAGACCACCTTTGGTACTAGAGCTCTTATTTTCAAAATCTAAATTCTCAATCAATGGCATAAGATCGAACATTTTCTCAACTGTAATCCAGGTGCTCTCGCCCCCCTCAAGTAAACGTAACCCCTCCGCACCAAGAACCATAATAGCTAAACACAAAAAAATGTAGGCAAGCAAGCGTTTAAAAATCATTTAAATACCCCTAAAAAGATAATTAGCCTAACTGCACTTTAAAAATATTAATAGACCTAAACGCAGAAAAGGATCGTAACTTACATCTCTTAGCTTGCCAAGTTTCAAAAGAACGGTATATTGCGCCTGCAAAGTAGCTATCAAGGAGAGGTGGCCGAGTGGTTTAAGGCGCACGCTTGGAAAGCGTGTAAAGCGCAAGCTTTCGAGGGTTCGAATCCCTTCCTCTCCTCCAGTTACATAGGTTAACGTGATGTCATTAATGAAACTCTTTAACTAGATTATTCTAACATTTTTGAGTTGCGATAAGCTTGACCTTTTAAAATCTTCACCAAATCTTTTTCTAAACTTTCTACCGGCGTTTCAACGATCCGGTTTAATTCTTCGCCGTTCTTATAAAAGATAAACGTCGGTGTATTGGTAATAGCCATATTATAAATTTCAGCGTTCGGAGATTGCTTCTTTCTATTGAGGGCAATCATTTCAACTTGCGCTTCAGGAATGTTTCTTGCTGAAAGGATTTTATAAAACCTAGGAACCTCACGTTTACTATCGTGGCACCATGTTCCCATCACAATTTTAACCTCAACCCCTTCCATTAAGCGATCTAAACCTTCCAATGATGTATTATCAACCTGATAATCATTGCTAAATTCATTATACCATTCAGCAAAAGGTCCTTTTTGCAAGTCCAATGATGTTATGATGCCAATAAGCATCTTATCATTCTTTTCTTGTGCGTTACTAAATGAAACACCCATTATAAAAATAATGAATATTATTATTGCTGATTGAAAAATTTGCATGGACTAACCTTTATTTTTCATCTTTATAGATAATATCAGGATCTAAACCCATTATTTCCATTCGGTCCCGCCACCGCTCATGCGCAAGTGTTTGCATGTTTTCAACCCTATCAGTTTCATCGGTGATCTCCATTCCAATTAAAGTCTCAACAATATCTTCCTGTGTAATAAGACCCTGAACAGTACCTAACTCATCAACGATCAAGGCCATGTGGCTTTTCTCATGCATCAACAAATCAAAAACATCAGACGTGTTGCGACTATCTAAAACCATTAAAACCTCTCGTCTAAATTCTGACAGGGGTTTATCAAACTGATCTTTAGCTTGGGCAATAAATAAATCTGTTTTTAACACATAGCCGTTTATATTATCACGGGATCCATCATAAAGTGGAACCCGTGAGAAGGGTTGTCTGTCGTGCTTTAAGAAAAACTCTTGTACGGTCATAGTTGAGGACTGTGCAAAAATCACTGAACGCGGGGTCATAATCATCCGCACGGATAGTTTTCTAAGTCGTAATAAATTAATAACGATTTTTAACTCTTTGGGCTGAAGTAAACCTTCTTTGGCGCCAATTTCTGCCATTGCCTTTATCTCAGCACGACTAAAGGTAGCGCCGCTTGCGTCCGAGCTTGAAATCATACTGGTCAATTTCTCTGACATCCACACAAACGGGAACAATAGCCGAGTTAACCAATCAATTAATATTGCAAAAGTTGGTGCCAGTTGTTTCCAATAATTAGCACCCAAAGTTTTTGGAATAATTTCAGATAATACAAGAATAAGAAGGGTCAAGATAGCAGAAGTAAGCCCTATATATTTATTACCAAAGAGAAGTAAAGCTTGTGCACCAACACCCGCAGCACCAACTGTGTGTGCAATAGTATTGGCTGTTAAAATTGCAGCTAAAGGACGGTCCAGATTATTGGTCAATTTATGTAAAGCAGGCGCAGATTTATTACCTTCATTTTTCAATGCTGCGACGTAAGATGGTCGAACAGATAGTAAAACGGCCTCAGATATGGAACAAAAACAGGAAACTACCAGAGCCAACAATAAATATGTTATTAATAGGGTCATCTTATAATTTTTTTCTTAAATGTTTATTAGAAGCATATCTATATATAGGTATTTAGAGGTACCATGCCAAGGTATATCAATTTTATTGAATTAGCGCGTGATAAGTCTGTACTCTCTGCACTGCCCCCAGCAGAATATATCTAGTATTTAGATTTATTCTGTGCTGCGGAATAAACATGTAAAATTTTTCTCGACATAAATTCATTGTTAGGTTTAAGATTAAGTTCCATTGTAATGGAATGCGAATAATACCAAAATCAAACTGCACACAATTATAATGGATAGGTCGCGTAATGTCTGATCAAGTAAAAGCAAAAGTAAATAAATTTAATGCAATATTTGGCCCAGGCTTAATGTTTGCCGCGACAAGTGTTGGTGTGTCACATATTGTTCAATCAAGCCGAGCCGGTGCCGAATTTGGCTTAGGCCTCGTCGTATTAATAATATTAGTTAACTTGATAAAATATCCTACATTTCACTTCGGTACAAAATACGCACTTGCAACCGGTACGACATTATTACAAGGCTATAGAAATATTGGTAATTGGGCCGTCATTTTGTATGGCCTAATTAATCTCTTGTTTATGCCCATAATTTTTGCTGCGTTGGCAATGGGTACTTCCGGAGTAATTCTGGTGATAACTGGAATTGACATGCCAATTGCAATTCTTAGTCCCATCGTCATGTTAGCTTGTTTTGTTCTATTAAAAATTGGTAGATATAACCTACTAGAAAAAATTATTAAGGTTCTAGTAGTCATATTTACAGTACTGACGTTCACCGCTGCGATTATTACTATGTTTACATCTGATATTTTTTATAGTTTAAGTATTTTTCCAAGTAATTTAACTCCTACTTCTATCTTTTTTATTATAGCCCTTATTGGCTGGATGCCTACAGGCCTCGAAGTAAGCGTCTGGCAATCTGTTTGGACATTACGAAAAACGGGAAAAAAGCCTTCAGATATTGGCATCAAGCAATTTCACATGGATTTTAATATAGGTTATATTGTCTCTACTCTATTAGCAGTTAGTTTTATGGTTCTTGGTACCGCATTAATGTATAATATTGGTGAGGAATTTCCGGCATCCGCCCCAGAATTTATTGCTCAGGTTATTAGACTTTATAGAAACTCTATTGGCGAGTGGTCCGTTCCATTAATTGGTGTATGTACATTTGCAGTTTTCTTTTCCACGACTATTGCAGTATTTGATGGATATCCGCGCATTCTGGTAGCTACTGCAGAACGTTTCAAAAATGATGAAACGCCCTGGCAGATAAAATATCCCGCAAAGAGTAATTTTTATACAATAATAATTCTATCGGGCATGATTGGTGCTTATATGCTAATTGTATTATGGAATACTTCATTTAAAACATTTATCGATTTTTCAACAACGGTGGCCTTTTTATACGGACCAGTTATCGCCTTTTTGAATCATAAAGCCATAAATAATAAAAATGTGCCACTTGCTCATAGGCCAAATTTTTTAATAAATGCATTATCAATATTGGGCATCAGCATACTAACTTTAGTTGCTGTCTATTATGGATACTTAAAATTATTTACCTAGTAGAAATTAATAAATGAAATTAGAAAAAATATATAGGAATTAATAAATTGAAAAAAATCATTACTCGGCGAGATTTTTTAAATGGCACACAGGTAGCTATAGGAGCGTCACTTTTAACACCTTGGGTTAACGCATTTGGCAATCAGCAACCGAGATTTCAATTAGAAAGCGGATACTATCCACCAATAAAAACTGGATTGCGCGGTAGCCACGATGGGTCTTGGGAAAATATGCACGCACTTGTTATGGGGGAAAGCTGGCAAAAGGGACCATCAGAAGAAACCTATGATCTTGTTATTGTTGGTGGTGGAATAAGCGGATTGGCTAGCGCTTATTTTTACCGCAAAGTCAATCCAGATGCCCGCATACTTATACTTGAAAATCACGACGATTTCGGAGGACATGCCAAAAGAAACGAGTTTAAAGTAGACGGTCAAACACGTATTGGTTACGGAGGAACAGAGTCCCTTGATACACCATCTGCTTATAGCGATATGGCTGCTAGTTTTTTAAAAGAAATAGGTGTATTTACAGAGCGTTTTTACGACTATTTTCATCAGGATCTTTATAAGAATATGGGACTGGGCAAGGGTATTTTATTTGATAAAAAACACTTTGGTCAAGAAAAGCTGGTAATTGGTTACGGTAAAAAACCATGGGATCAATTTGTCGCTGAAACTCCCTTAAACTCTCAAGCGAAGAAGGATTTGTTGCGTCTT
>JABGYD010000077.1 GCA_018675425.1 Kordiimonadaceae bacterium | reverse complement strand
ATTAATACATATTTGTTATTCATAATTTTTTCCCTGTTTTTATTAAGATTTTTTATATTTAGTGAAAAAATGCTACTCTAAGTTTAAAGAATTGTCAAATTACATAACCTAGAGTTATAGAATGACGAACATTGGTTCAGAGGGGCTTTAGTTTAAATTAATCAAATTTACTTTTGACTTCTATCAATAATCATTTCATCAATAGTATAAACATGACCATCTTTAATTGTGGCTTCCACATTAAAAATATCGGTAATATTCAATAATGGATCACCATCAAGAACAACCATATCTGCAACTTTGCCTATTTCCAAAGTACCAAGCGAATTCTCGACGCCCATTAACTCAGCTGCTTTAATAGTTCCTGTTCGTATAGCTTCATATGGTGTTAGTCCTGCATCCTTAAACATGATTAATTCAAATAATTGTGAAATACCATAGGGGATAAAAGGGCTATCAGTTCCAGCTGAGATATTAGCACCGCTATCATGTAAAGTTTTAATACTTTTAAGAACAGCTTGATTTCTTTCTTCTTGCAAAGATGATCGGGTACTATTTAGTCTTCCTTTAAGCTCATCTCTTTGTAGCTGGTCTAGAAAGGTTTGAGAGCGGGCCTGATTTATGTATTGTGGATAACGAGCTGCGTATACACTATAACCGCTCATTAAAGTAGCCGTTGGTGTTATCATTAGACCTGTTTCACTAATAATTTTCATAACGTCATCATAACTTTTTGAAAGACTTGAAAACTTTGGCGAGTAACCACGTCTACTCGTTGCACCCATATGCTCCACTGAATCAACACCGTTCTGTATTGCTGGGGCTATTTCATGTCCAGTAATTGGAATGCCAAGCTCATGACCGACTTTAACGAGGATTTGTTGAAATTCATCTGGTAAACGCACATATGATTTTAGAAGATCGTAATCTAATTCTTTAGCTCTCTCCAGTTCATGCATTAAGGCCTTCTCATTTACTGAACTATAAGATTGTCCATAATATACTCTCGCGCCACTAGTAAGCCAACCCGCATAAAAAATGCGTGGTCCCATGGAAGCACCGGATTCCCATGTTTCTTTTAAGGCTAATGATTTATAGGGATTAGTTCCCGGGTCTCTGACACTAGTAATACCGTATGCGAGCCAGTTTCGCCCAAGTCTCTCGCCCATTAGTTCAGATTGGTGGGAGTGGCTAGCCATAATCCCTGGAATTATAGCTTTATCAGAGAAATCATATAGGGTACCAATGACTTCGTCTTGGCCATGAGGAACTATTTTTGTAATAATATTTTCAGTAATAAAGACATCAACGTTAGTTTTATATTCTTTATCTACACCATCAAAAAACTTTCCAACATGTAGTGTTTTATTTTCAGCAAAGCTTTTTGCCCACTGCAGGTTCACTTTTTTAGCATTTTTGGCGCCAGTAGAAACACTACAAGTTCTAAAGTCTTTGCCAGCAAAATAGTAGAGTGTGTCTGAATCATTTGCCCAACGAGGCATTAATGCTGTCTCCAAGCATTTATTATCAAGGCTTCCTGTTATTTCACCTGAACCATTAATTGTCACAGTGCGAATTTCACCTTCTGATATATATGTCATTTTTTGACCATCCGGAGATATAACAGGACCACTTCCATCGCGAGTACTTAGGCCAATATTCTTAGGTAGGTTTAGAAATTTTGCCTTATGAGTTTTTATTGAATACTGTTTTATTGAGTGCATGCCCTCGCGAAACCGAGACGTTGAAGGTTTAACAAATGCAATCAATAAATTCTGACCATCGGGAGACCAAACAGGTCGTCCCGGTGTAAAAAGGCCCACATCAATTACGTTTGTTGAACCAAAGTTTATATCAACTACTTTTAAATCAAGTTTACCCCAAGAATTAGAAGTGGAAGTACGTGCGGATAAATAAGCAAGTGACTTTCCATCAGGTGACCAAGATAAATGATATTCACGAGCTTCATCGTTGGTGAGTTGTTTTTCTTTGCCATTTTTTAAATTGCGAATCCAGATATTCATTCTGCCAAAACGCTCGGCTACATACGCCAAATATTGACCACTAGGTGACCAAGTGGGGTCAATAAAATGGCCCGTCTCATTTCCAATATTATTTGCTTCAGAATTTTCATTTTTCTGAAGCCACATATCGCCAAGTGCCGTAAAAACCATCCCATTATCTGAAGGCGAGATGTCATAGCTCCCTAGCCCTAATACTTGTTTAAGGCCGTGATCATCAAACTTTACACTTTTACGAGTGTATGATGGCGGGTTAGCGGTAATAGAAGCAGTAAATTCAACATTATCTTCCCTTTCACCATTTTTATTTACATGCTTAATTACGCCGTCACCTGTAAAGTATACGTCACCTTCACTCGTCCATGATGCGCGGAATGGGAATATATCTCCTTGATCAATAACTTTAGAGTTTTCATACCGTGTGGAGTTGACTTGGGCTTTGCGGCTATTAACATCATTAATGAAATTTAATTTTATGTCGTTACCGTTATTGGATATATATGAAAAACCATTATTATCAGCACTCCAAGAAGGTCTAAAGTAACTCGTTTGTTCGGATCTAAAAAGCATTGCTTCATTACCCCCAACATTTAAGATAATTTCTGAGTAGCGCCCCTTAATTTCTCGAGTATGTAGAATTTTCATGCCATCAAGTGACTTATTTGGGTGTGCGTCATCATCTGGATGCGTTGTTAATTGTGTTTCTTTGCCGGTACTTAAATTGATTTCCCAGATATCATAGTTACCTGTCCGGTCGGAGGCAAAAATAATTGTTTCTCCATCGCTATTCCATGAGGGTTCGCGGTCATCAAATTTACCAGCTGTAATTTGTTTTAAGTTTTTGCCGTCTTTATCTACGGTCCATATATGAAAATAATTTTGAAAATATCCTTGGAAGGCAATTTTTTTACCATCGGGTGACCAGCTCGGTTCCCTAACTTCAGGTTGTTGGCCAGAGGTTATAGCCTTTGCTAAACCGCCATTTATCGGCAATGTCCACATTATTCCCTGTAAGTCCATTGCTATTGTTTTTACATCTGGTGAAACTGAAATACCAAAATTAGTACCTTCAGAAAATGTGACTTCATCAGCCGTTGCAGTTACTTGAGAAAAAATGACTGCGACTAAAGTATAAAAATAAAGTTTCATGATTACTTACCTATTTTGTAAATTTTATGAGGCATGATTTGACTTATCAAATAGATCAAATAATTAATTTACTTTTGAGGATTGGCTTTTACCCATCCCATATTTAATGATCACTGCGCATGCTACAACAATGATGGTTGCGGCTATAATAAACCCTATGTTCAAAAGACCGTTAGTGCCAAATGAAACAATACCATATCCAATAGATCCAGTAAAAAGAGCATAGTAAATAAAAACAGGGAGCGTTTTTCTTATAATTTCACCCTCACGTCCAACTAGTCCCACAACAGCTGAAGCGGCAACAACATTGTGTACACAAATAACATTGCCCGCTGCTCCACCAACCGCTTGCAGGGCGACAATCCATGTAGGATCTGCAGAAATGCGTTCTCCAACACCAAACTGAAACAAAGAAAACATCATATTACTTACAGTATTACTACCTGCTACAAATGCCCCAAGTCCGCCAATAAAGGTAGAAAAGAATGGCCATGCAGAACCTGCCGCAATTGCAACACCCTCGGCAAGGACTATAGGCATTTGTTCATATCCAGCGGTACCACCATCAGAATTTAAGAAAATTTGGACCATAGGAACAGTAAAAATTAGAGCAGCACCTGCTGAAACAATTGTCCTTGCTGATGTTTTCCAGGCTCGTATATATGACTTTAGGTTCATGCCATGGATAAAATAGGTAATAATCGAAACCGTGACAAAAAGAGCTGCTGGTGTATAGAAAGGTTGTATTGATTGTCCAAGTTCAGTTCCGAATATATTATTAATTGTAAAAGTAGAAAATTCACCGCGCAGTACTAATGAAAAAGGAAGTTGCGGTAGCCTAGTAAGTATCAATAGCGCAGCGACAATAACATAAGGTAACCAGGCCTTTTTCATACTCATAGGAGTAGCAACTTTGGATATTTCTTTAATCTCAAATGTTCCTATCCAATGGGGGTCCCAGTTTTCTTTTTTGTCAAAATGCCAAATTTCAACATTCTTGGGCATTAGAAATCCTATTTTGGCGGCATATACCACAATAGCAAGGCCAATTAAGCCACCAAATAGGGAAGGGAATTCCGGACCTAAAAATAACGCAACGAGTAAATAGGGGATAGTCATTGCAAATGCTGAAAATAAAGCAAATTTCCAAACTTTAAGACCCTCTATAAATGATTTATTTCTACCAAAGAAATAAGTCATTGATGAAACGAGTATAAGTGGAATAAAGGTTCCAGCTGCAGCATGAAGGATAGCTACTCTTGCGGCAATAAAGGCAATAAAGTCGAGCCATTCAAGTCCAAGGGTTTGTGAGTAGGCGAGCACTGCAGGGTCTCCAGAAAGACCGGTGTAAATCCCCGTTAACATAGGGGTGCCAAGTGCGCCGAATGACACGGGGGTACTTTGAATGATCATCCCCGCAACAACAGCAGCCATTGCAGGAAAACCAAGACCTACCATAAGCGGCACGACAACTGCTGCAGGTGTTCCAAAACCTGCTGACCCTTCAATAAATGATCCAAAGAGCCAAGCAATTATAATTACTTGTATGCGCCTATCTGGGGTTATATCTGAAAAACCTCTACGAATTGTTTGAATAGCGCCACTTTCTTGTAAAGTATTTAACAAAAGGATTGCGCCAAATATAATATAAATAAGTTCAATTGCATCGATGAGACCATTTAATGATGCTGCCATAACTTTAATAAAAGGGACCTGCCAAACTAAGAGTGCTAGGCCGAGAGCAACCAAATAGGAAATTGGCATTGCGCGGCTAGCCGGCCAACGTAACATCACCAAGAATACGGCAACCGAAATGATTGGTAGTAATGATAGCGCAGCGAGCATACCTGTGGACATGATTTTTTTTAATCTTTCTGAATGTTGCTCCTAAAGCCTATCGTTAATTATAATATAAGCGCAACTATTTTAATTTTTATTTATAATATTTTAAGTATTCTGTATGTGTTTGTATTTTTTTAAGTTTCCTATATTATTAAATTCTTATCATATTGCTGAGATCCATTTGCGTAATGTATTCGTAAAATAATGATGTTCACAATGTGTTTTAATTATAAAATAACCATTACTTGTTTAGAGCCCCTAGTAATGTAAAGGAAGTCTGAAATATGAAACAAGCCATAGAAAAATTCGTCGTATACCCTTGGAACTTTTTATTTAATCATGAGGTAAGTCCCCTTCGCCATATCCCAGACGTTGGAGTTCGCCATTATATTCTGCAAATTCTGGGTTTTATGTGGGCCATTTGTTTCTCTGCAGCAATAGGTAGTTACACGTTCATGGCTGTTAGCATAATAGGCCATACTATCTTGATAGCTGCTGTAGCAATTACTGTCGCAACTTGGACTGCCGCCTCTGTAAAGCCCAAACTATTTATTCGTAAAAAAAATGATAAAAAATAGGAACTTTTAAATTTGACTTCCTTTTGGAAAAATAAAAGTAATTGGCTGAAAAGTGCACATAATACTAAGTGGTGTTTGTTGGGTTGTGCAATTGGTGATTTTGGCACTATTGCCTACTTTCAATATAATGATCATCAAATGTCTGTCTTTACAGTTATGGCACTCGCAACATTCAATGGGTTGCTTACTAGTATAATTCTAGAAACGATTATTTTGATAAGGTCTGGTTTTGAGTTTTCCAAGGCCTTTAAAACCGCAATTGGTATGAGTTTTCTTTCCATGCTTGCTATGGAAATTGCCATGAACTCAACCGACTATCTCCTAACAGGCGGAGCAATTATAACATGGTGGGTGTTACCCTTAGCGTTAATTGCTGGTTTTATAACCCCATGGCCTTACAACTATTGGCGCCTTGAAAAACATGGAAAATCTTGCCATTAAGAAAGACGTTCATAATTGAGGGTTTTAAACTTAACAAATTATTATAAACTGTTTAAAGAGGTTTTCTTGCTTAGTCATTTCTAAGATTTAGATGGAGATATTAAGCAGTAACACTCTTCCGCATCTTTTTTAAAAGAGAAATAAAATGTCTTTTATAAAAATAATTTTATTCGTATATGTCCTAACAAGTACGGCTTTGGCACAAAATAATTATCATAAGCCCTCGTCATCCAGTCTTAGTGATATGGATAATGAAATACGTAAATATATGTTAGCCAACAATATACCCGGCGGCCTTATTGCTATAGCTAAAGATGGTAAACTTGACTTTGTTCATACGTACGGCAAATCGAATGTTGAATTAGATGTTGATGTAGCTAGAGATCACGTTTTTGAAATTGGTTCCATTAGTAAGCAATTTGTTACAGCTGCTGTAATGATGTTGGTGGAGGAAGGTAAACTTAAACTTGATGATCCAATCCATAAATATTTACCGCAACTACCTAGTGAATGGATTGGAGTGACTGTCAGGCAAACCCTTAATCACACCTCAGGCATTCCAGATTACGAAGAAATTTTTACTTATGATATTTATCGCCTTCGTGTCACACCAGAAGACATAATTAAAATCGCAACAAGCCGACCTATGGATTTTGAACCTGGCACAGGTTGGTATTATTCAAATACAGCATTTTACTTAGCAAGTATGATTGTTGAACGGATTGATGGCTTGCCGATTGGTAAAGTTTTAAAAAAACGTATTTTTGATCCAGTGGGTATGTCTTCCACACGTTTTGCAGATCCGGAAACGATTATTAAAGGCCGCGCAGAAGGATATTGGGTTAATAAAAAAGGTGACCTTATAAATAGAAATGCCACTGAAACCTCATCTACTCTTGGTGCTGGTGGCTTACTTTCTTCAGCGGTAGATATGGCAAAATGGGATGCCGTACTTTATGGAAATGAATTGCTGTCAGAGGAGAGTAAAGAGATTATGTGGACAAGTACTATTCTTCCCGATGGAACGGATATGGGCTATGCTCTAGGTTGGAATGTTAAAAATGATAGAGGTCTTAAAACGACAAGTCACGGTGGACAAGTTGCCGGCTTTGTTGCTAATTTTTCCCGTTACACCGACGAAGGTGTGGCAGTGATTGTCTTTCTCAATCGTTACCGGGTTAGCTCAGAAAAGGCTAAAGATATTGTTCTTAATTATATTATGCCAAATACAATTAAATAAAAATTTATTGGTTTGATGACATTTTTTTATAAATAATCAAAGAAATATAGCTATGAAATCAATAATTAGTTTCTTTACTAATTATCTTTTCTGTTTCTATCACTTGAAAAGGATTTTAAAATGGTAATAAAAACAATTAAGGCAGAAGTCCTTCTTCCCACGAATGAACTGCGGGACGACTTGCCATTTTACACTAAGGTTCTTGGTATGCGTCTAGATACTATTTATCCTGCTGACGACCCTACTGTTGCTAGTCTTTCGGGCCATGGGTTGCGATTAAAAATAGATAAATCGGCTAAGGTTTCACCTGGCACGCTGCGTATTTTAACTGATAATATTGAAGACTTTGCTGATGGACAAACGAAACTCATTGCACCCAATGGTACAGTAATTGAAATTGTTCCGCTAAAACCCACATTTGATCTGCCTGATACAAAGCACGAGTTTGCAGTAGGCAGGCTGCGGGACGAGGCGCCCTGGGTGATTGGGCGGGCAGGTATGCACTACCGAGACTTGATACCCTCACGCCTGGGTGGCTCAATTATTGCCAGTCATATTCGCATACCAGATGGTGGTCCCGTAGCCGATATGGTGCATTATCACACCGTTGGTTTCCAATTGATCTTTTGTTATAAGGGGTGGGTTGATGTTCTGTATGAAGACCAAGGAGAGGTAATCCGATTAAATGAGGGTGATTGCTTGACCCAACCGCCAGAAATTCGCCATCGTGTTTGTCATGCCTCGCCAGAAATAGAGGTAATTGAAATTGGTGTGCCTGCAGAGCATGTCACTACAATTGATCACGGGTTTGAATTGCCTAATGGTATGGGTAATCCTCATCGTGAGTGGCAAGGTCAAAAGTTTGTTCACCATGTAAAATCTAAGGCTGAATGGGTACCCTTTAGAATTCCTGGATTTATTTGTCATAATACAGGAATTTCTGAGGGAACGAAGGGGCTTGCAGGGATACAAATTGCAAAATTTGATAAGGGGAACCCTCCAAAATGCAAACACGGATCTGATATTCAGTTCACTTTTGTAATAGCGGGGACCATGACACTGCATGCTGCTGCTCAAGAACCAAAGTACGTGGAACCGGGTGATGCTTTTGTGGTTCCGCCAGATCAAGTTACGCAGTATACTAATTGTTCAGAGGATTTGGAACTTTTGGAAGTAACGCTCCGAGGTGATAGCAAAACGATAATCATTGATTAGCCTCCCTATTAATTTATTTTTTTGTTATAATAAACCAAAGACCGATTAATGTAATGACGCCTCCGGGGACAGAAAATAGCGAGGGCCACTCTGATATTAATATACCTCCGATAATAGCAGCCCATATAGGGGTCAGTAGCGTTAATGATGCCGTTTTCACAGATGAAAGCTTTGACGCACCAATTCCAAATAAAAGGGTCGGAAGAGCAGTAGAAATAACCCCTAAGGCAATTAAATAAATAATATTACTGTGTAATAAATTTATTTTTAAAGTCGAATTATCCATATAAACTAATCCACCACTTAATATAACTCCGTAACAAAATGTCACAAATGTAAGGCTAATAATTTTAATAGGTTTATTGATCAGTTTCTGTTGGCGAACCCCTACAGCAAAAATCGCAGAAACAATCGCAGCGGCAAACGCATAAACGTCACCTATTAGCCGCTGTTCATCAAATTCATTTAAAGAGGGTAAGAGAAATGCCGTTAACCCAATTACTGCTAAGCTAGCACCAAAAATTGAATTTTTAGTAATAGTTCTGCCATAATATCTTTCAATAAAAAGGACAACTAACGGGGTAAAACCAACAATTAAAACAACCTCGGTAATTGTGGAGCGAACAAAGGCTTCAGTCGCAAAAATATAGTATAAGGCCATTAAAGGCGAAAGCGGTGAACGAATGGCTTTTTTAAGTGCACCAGTATCACGGAACACTAGCGGCATTATAACTAATGCAGCAATTATCAATCGACCGAAAATAATCATGCTAGATGATTGCATATCTAGAAGGCGAATAAACACCCCTGTCATCCCCCAGCATAATGTAGCAAAAGTGACAAATAGTAATCCCTGAAACGAGCCCTTATCATTTTCATCAGAAGTAAGCATATATTACTCTCTATTCTTAGTGGGATTAAGACTTGCTGAAAATAAAAAAGGCGGCGATCAGAAAAATGATCGCCACCCTAAAATTTTAGTATGTCTAACTATTGTGTTTAGGGGCGGTAAGACTTAACTGGGGGCAGTTGTGAACCGGACAGATCATCGGGGACACTAGTTTCTATTCTAACCGTATGGTTAAGCGAGCCAATACCTTCAATATTAGCAGTTATAGCCTCTCCATCGACCAAATATCCTGAACCTGATGCGCGCTCTACCCGACCAGCACCCGTTCCACCGGACGTACCACTCTGAAGGACGTCACCTGGGAAGATAGTGATCAGCGACGAAGCGTACTCGATTAGTTCAGGGATATTATGTATCATATCGCCAGCTTTTGCCTCTTGAACAGTTACTCCGTCTATAACTAAGGTTTGATGGAGGCGCTCCATTGGGTCTCCATAGAATTCTTTTGGCACAATCCAGGGGCCATGAGGTGCAAACGTATCGTGACCTTTGCCTACAAACCAGTCTGATGCTGAGCCCTGAATAATTGATGAACCCTCAGTTGTCGATGTGGAGCCGTAGCCACCAGGTGGTCTTCCACCACGGTCAGATATGTCCATCGCTACCATGTAACCGAAGACATGATCATAAGCACGATCTGCAGATATGTACTTACCTGTACGGCCAAAAACGACTGCCATTTCGACTTCCCATTCGATGCGGTCACGCCCATAAGGCATGATGATGTCATCACCATCGCCAATGATTGCTCCGCGAGTTGGTTTCAGAAATAAGTAGGGAACGCCTCGGTTCTGTTGACGTTCAAGGGTTTTTGCGGCCCGCTCCTCGTCTGTACAGCCTTCACAAGCATGCGTATAAAAATTTACGGCTGCGTTCATGAGTTTACTCGGATACTGGATCGGGGCCATGATATCTACAGTACTTACTGAATGTATGAAACTTCGTTGGTTACTATTATTGAGCAAACCCTCTTCCACAAGCCAGTTCACGATCTCGTAAACTCTGTATTTTAAGCCATACTCGTACTGTGCTATGAGCCCAATCATATCTTCGGGTATGCTTACCTTGCTGTAACGCGGCAATAGCTCCATGGCACGATTGGCGGAAGCAAGCTCTACAATTAGCTCGTCGTTTTGCATAACTAAACCTATAGTTGGTATGTCGTTGATCGCAAACGTTCCTACCTTAAACGGTAAAGCCGATTTCGTAGCTTGAGCTGAAACGATGCTTGAATTGGAAAAAATCATTAATGCAGCAACGAGACCCAACGAAAATAAGGACTTTTTTATCATATCTAACTCCAGTGCTTAGCCCAAATAAAATGAGCAAGGTTTATAACTAATATTGAATATATCTTGTTCCTTAGTGACAGATAAAAAGCTATCCTTCCGATAGACAGTTGTCCAGTGTTTTGGTGATTATTTTTTGTAATATTCTATCAGTGAAGAAACCTGTATTAAGGTTCTGTTAATAATGGCTAGCACTGTAAGGCTTGGAGTAAGTTCTAAAATGTTCTATTTTGTGTTTTACTTCAAACGATTTTAAGGTTTATGAAAATAAAATAAAATAAAAAGTGTTTACTTCATAAAAACTTCAATTGATAGTGGATAACTTAATTATATTTAGGTCTTTTAAATTACACAATTAAGGAAGAGAATATGAATAAAACATATGCATTAACTTATACTTTATTAATATTTATTTCTGTTGCCTTATTCACAGGATCAGCCACAATAACCATGGCAGAAAATGTTATGATATCTTCTGATATCAGGGGTTTTTCAAAAGTATGGTTAAGCTCGTCTTCGGATGTTAAAATATCGATAGGTCAAAATTTTTCAGTGGTTATGACCGGTGATGAAGAAAAAATAGCCAATACTACTTTGGTGCGCCAACGCGATACACTTATCATTAAGTCTAAAAATAAAAACCATAATTATGATCGCGATCAATTAATGCTGGTTACAATTGTGATGCCTAATATTGAAGAAGTGAAAATTAATGGCTCTGGTAATGTTCATATTACGGGTGTAGATAGTGAAGAACTAGATCTTGCAATTAATGGTTCAGGTGACATAAGTGTGCAAGGCCAAAGTGAGGGAGTTGACTTTGCCATCAATGGCTCTGGTGATATTTTAATGGATAAGATTAATGGTAAAAATGTTGAGCTTTCTATTCATGGCTCGGGTAACGTGACTTTTGGCAGTGGGACATGTCAATCATTTAAAATTTCAATCTATGGCTCTGGTGACGTAGATGCAGATAAAGTTCAATGTATTGATGTTGATGTTGATATTTTAGGTTCTGGGGATAGCAGCGTATATGCTAGTAATTCAATTAACTTTGATAGTCCTGGTTCTGGTAGGGTTGATGTATTTGGTAAACCAAAATCCGTTTACGATAAAAAGGCAAAACGGAAAAGTAGTCTTATAATTCACTAAATAATGTAGATGTGAAAACTGGACTAGTTCCCAACCCTTTTGTTATAGTATGTTCTTTTTGTTAATAATAACTAAAACAGATTTAATACAAGGGAAATTTTTTATGTTTAAAAAGAAAAATTCTTTAGTAATTGATGCTGCTGATCATAGCGCAAGGGGTGGATTACTTAATAGGCGTCTTTTCTTAAGTTCAGCTATTGCAACCTCGGCTGCACTCGCCACCACTAGAGCCGCCTATGGTCAGGAAATGGTTGGAGAAGGCCAAGAGGACTGGGTGCTATACCCGGGTAGTGATGCTTTGGAATACAGTAATCGTTCTAGATTTGAAGTTGCTAGTGTGAAACGTCTGTTACCTAATGATCCTCAAGAATTTTTAGATTTAAGGTTAACAAAATTTGTTGCTAGAACGCCTCTAGATCATTTAATGGGAACCATTACTCCAAATGGATTACATTTTGAACGTAGCCATCAGGGTATTCCTGATATTGACCCAAATAAACATTCACTAGTTATCCATGGAATGGTTAAAAATCCGCTTAAATTTGATATATCCGCCCTGGAAAATTATCCCACTGTATCACGAAATTATTATATAGAGTGCAGTGGTAATAGTTCTATTCTTTGGCAAAAAACGCCAACAGATCAATCGCTTCAAGAAATTCACGGGCTACTTTCTGGTAGTGAGTGGACAGGTGTATTGCTATCAACTTTACTTGATGAATGCGGTATTTCTTCTGACGCTAAATGGATAATCGCCGAAGGAGCTGATAATGGCATGATGACTAGGAGTATACCAATTGATAAAGCACTTGATGACACGATGATTGCTATTCGTCAAAACGGTGAGCGAATAAGACCTAGTCAGGGATATCCAATGCGCCTCCTAAACCCAGGGTTTGAAGGAAACACATCCGTAAAATGGTTGCGCTCCATTTACGTTAGTGACAGGCCTGTAATGTCAGTACAGGAAACGGCGAAATATACAGATATGATGCCTGATAATAAAGCTTTGCAGTTTACATTAGAGCAGGATGTTAAGTCGATAATCACAAGACCATCGAATGCCATGAGCCTTAAGAAACATGGCCTATATGAAATTACTGGCTTAGCCTGGTCTGGAAAAGGAAAAATTGCCAGAGTTGAAGTCTCTGCGGACGGAGGAAACACATGGGCTGATGCTGCTCTTGAAGGCCCAATCCATACTAAAATGCTTACCCGTTTCAGAGTTCCATGGCTGTGGGAAGGTGGCTCCGCAATTCTACAAAGTCGCGCCATAGACGAGTTTGGACGCATTCAACCAACCAGAAAAGAACTTATTGATGCAAGAGGTAGGAACGGCATTTACCATTTTCATGCTGTTCACAGTTGGGGTGTAGCAAAAAGTGGAAAGATTAAACATGTATATGCATAGAGCTTTAATCATTGCCATCCTGCTTATAAGTACACAAATCACAACCGCTCAGGAACCGCGTTTTGGCGTTCCAGCAACTCAGGCCGATATTGATAAAAGCTTCTGGGCTGTTTTCCCTGACGGTGAATTTTTACCTGAGGGTGAGGGCAATGTTGCCGAAGGTAGAGAGCTTTTTGAATATAACTGCAATATTTGTCATAATTTTCCTAATGAAAATGACCCAGTCAAAAATAGAATTGGTAAATTATTTGGAGTTCAGGATAAACGAGGCAAGACAAATCTAAAACAGACTATCGGCAGCTATTGGCCTCATTCGACAACCATATTTAACTATATTCGCCGTGCAATGCCTCTGGTTGCTCCAATGTCATTGTCTAATAGTGAATATTATTCCCTAACAGCTTATCTACTCCATGAAAATGGTATTATTGCTGAAGACTACGTGATTAATAAGGAAACACTACCAAAAGTAGAAATGCCAAATAAGGATGGCTTCGTAAATGCTTATCCAGAAGTTCCCGATAAATACAAATCTAGCCGTTAAATAAATATATACTATTATGCTAGATCTTTGATTTAGCAGAAAATAACTAAATTATATCGTTAATCGGGATTGAAATGAATGATAGATCTGAACCATTTAGTTGGGATGTGACACCAGCTAAATATAATTCTCCATCCATATCGTATATGGAATATTCGCCACTGGACATAAATTCCTTTCCGTAGAGACTATCATCTGCCCTATCTCCAATAGGATTAAAGAGCCCACTCCCATCATTTAGCCAAATTCGATCACCCAGGTCACTGCCCGTGAAACTTGAGGGCATCAGATCGATATCAAGATACATGTCGATAAAACTATCTCCATCTAAATCCATGAAAGACCAGCCCTTGCCAACTGAATTTGCTGGGACAGGTGTCACTACCAATGTGGAGTAATCTAGAGCACCATCGACTGCGTCTATAGTGATAATGTGAATTGGATTAACATAATTTGAATCCTCGCTCGACAATTCAGACAGATTATCATCTATTGAGTAAATTAGTAATAAATCCTCATCTAGATCTCCATCAATATCAATGAACTCAGAATGCCACCTATGCAGAAGATTAAAATCAATTCCAAATGCATTTCCAGTATAATAATTACTTTCCTCCGCTCCATTCCATTCTTTAAACAAAAAGCGATTTCCATCCAGCTCACCAAATTGCACGCTTTGAACCTTTGCAACAGATCCATCCATATTTATTTCGTAAACATCAATCATCAATGCATTGTTATTCAACGCTCCGTCCCAAGAGCTGTCAGTTTCAACAAATTCTAACAATCCATCTCCATCGAGATCAGTAAATGCAATTTCTCCCTCCCCATGGCCCTTAAAAGTATGTTGAATTGATATTTCTGAAAAATCTAAAATATTATAAACTACGCTTTGTGGCTCGTAGCCGATAGGAGCGACAATTAGATCAGGTATTCCATCATAATTAACATCTTCGAAAGCCGATGCATGTTGCCATTGCGTAGCTCCGAAATAAATTACATTTCCGTCCATAAAATCATAATAAAACGGTCTAGTTCCAACATCCGCTTCACTTTGAATTATTCTTCCATCTTCGCCGGTTGTAATTCCAACAATTTCATTAACACCATCATTATTAAAATCATATAAATATGGTCTTGGTGCACCAACGAAATTAATATTTTCTGCCTGCTTAAATATACCGTTGTCTCGTGTGAAAACAAATAAGTGGCCTGCGGGTGTATTGGTTTGAAAAGAGCCATGTTCCACATTAAACATGGCAGGTATAATAATTATATTTTGATCCCCATTATTGATTAAGGCTGGTTTTCCGAAAAATCCACCTGAGGCTGGTGTTAGCCAAGGTAAGTCATTTAAATTCACACTACTTATATCGAATGGAATTTTCTGAGCAAAAACTTGATTAGCCGAAATGTTATTCTCTCTGGAGCCACCTCCGCAAGCCGTTAAAGCTAATCCTAAAGGTGAAAGTGCAGGTAATTTGTTGTTCTTGAATTTTTTTAATAATTGCTTGGCAGTATGAAAAATTTGAATTATTATTTCCATCAAGATGATCCTTAATACTTATCAAATTATT
>JABGYD010000019.1 GCA_018675425.1 Kordiimonadaceae bacterium | reverse complement strand
CACCTCATAATACTTCTCAAGAGCATCCCTTTTTTGAATTTTATCAAGTAATATTCTGACTTTACCACTTGCAAGCTCCCAGATATTATCGACACCAAGTTGTTTTGACATTATGTCCTCAACTTCCACCCGATTAATATCAAAGTCACGACTATCTATAAGAAGTTCGTTATTTAAGTCAAAGTATCTAGTTCGGATATTAGTTACGCCAACAAGGCGGGTTAGGATATTTTTTGCTGGTTCAATTAATAAAATTGTCGCGTCTGGGTTTTCAGTAGCGGACTCTCCGAGTGCTCCAGCCATAATATTAGCATCTTTTATTAGTTCATCAATTCTAGATTGCATCAAAGTTTTCTGAACCTGATCCACATAAAGGATGCCCACACCAAGAAAGATAAGTGCAAAAATATTAACTAACATTATTCGAATAGTTAAGGGAGAGATAAATCGACTTTTTCTCTTCATTTTATGCTTTTTAGCTTTCACTATACCTATATCCAACGCCATAAAGTGTCTCTATCTCATCAAATTTTTCATCAACTTTTCGAAATTTTTTGCGTAAGCGTTTAATATGACTGTCAATAGTGCGGTCATCTACATAAACATCATCATTATAAGCCACATCCATCAACTGATCCCTACTTTTGACATGCCCCGGATATTGGATCAGCGCCTGTAAAATGAGAAACTCTGTTACCGTCAACTTCACATCTTTACTGTCCCAATTGCAAATATGACGCACTGGGTCAATTATGAGGGATCCTCTAATAATTATTCCACCTTCATCCTCCCCATCCGTTTTCGTCTTTTTAACGGCCTCCATTCGACGAAGGATTGTTCTAATTCGTTCAATTAGAAGGCGTTGAGAAAAAGGCTTTTTAATATAATCATCAGCCCCCATTTTCAAGCCTAACATCTCATCAATTTCTTCGTCCTTTGATGTTAAAAATATAACAGGTAACGAATGTTTTTCTCTTAAACGGCGAAGAAGTTCCATACCATCCATCCGTGGCATCTTAATATCAAGAACAGCAAGGTCACCGGGGTCTTTATTAATACCTTCAAGAGCACTAGCCCCGTCGTTATAAGAGCGAACTATAAAACCCTCACTTTCCAGTGCCATTCTAACAGAAGCTAAAATATTTTGATCATCATCGACAAGAGTAATTACTGATGACATAAATTTATATTCCTTTCACAAACGAATCTTTTTAAATATTATCACGATTAAATCTACGAGTTTAGTAAAATGCGTTTATAAAGTGTCATAAATGTGACATTTTTTTCCTTATAAAACAATAGTTTGAAAAAAATATTAAAATTTTTTTTTCATGTTCTGATAAAATCTCTATTAGTATATGTCGTTTACGCAATTTCGAATAACAAAATAAATATGACACGATCAAAAGGAAGTATTATGAATAACGTGGGAAAATTCGTCAGCTCACATGACCTTAAAAATCACAATATTGATAGTGACCAAACTATTCATTGGAACTATGGAACAGAACTATTATACGAACATACTATAAAAGCTGATCTTGGTGTAATATCCAAGGGTGGCGCATTAGTTGTAGAGACTGGTGTCCATACTGGCCGGTCCGCTAACGACAAATTTATGGTCGACGAACCTTCTTCCCGAGACAATATATGGTGGGGTAAGGTTAATTCATCTATTTCTGAAGAAAACTTTAATAAAATCGAAGCCCAAATTCTATCTTATTTAAATGAACGCAACCTTTATGTTCAAGATTTATATGGAGGTACAGACCCTGCACACAGAATTAACGTTAGGGCAATCTCTCCATCTCCATGGCATTCCCTTTTTATAAGAAACCTTCTCGTTAGACCAGAAGCTCTTGACCTTATGAATTTCGCCCCTGATTTTACTATTCTTCATGCACCAGAAATGAAAGTTAACCCCGCTGAAGTAGGTACAAACTCAGAAACCGTAATTACAATAAATATTGCTCGTAAACTTGTTTTAATTGCCGGCACATCTTACGCTGGTGAAATGAAGAAATCTGTTTTTTCAATACTTAATTATCTTCTTCCCGAAAAAGGCATCATGCCAATGCATTGTTCTGCCAATATTGGCAAAAATGGAGATACAGCAATCTTCTTTGGCCTGTCAGGTACAGGAAAGACTACATTATCCGCGGATCCAGAACGACAGCTTATAGGTGATGACGAGCATGGTTGGTCAGACAACACAGTTTTTAACTTTGAAGGAGGCTGTTATGCAAAAGTAATCCGTCTTAGTGAAGAAGCAGAGCCAGAAATTTTTGCTACTACTAAGATGTATGGTACCGTTCTTGAAAATGTAGTGATCGATAAAGAAACACGTGAAATAGATCTTGATGATAGTTCTCTAGCTGAAAATACTCGTGCTGCATATCCAATCACATCAATACCAAATACTACTGATGGTGCCCCAGGTGGCTATCCAAAGAACGTGATTATGCTTACAGCTGATGCATTTGGTGTTATGCCTCCAATGGCACGCCTAACTCCGGAACAGGCTATGTATCATTTTCTTAGCGGCTATACTGCTAAAGTAGCAGGTACAGAAAAAGGCCTGGGAAAAGAACCACAAGCAACCTTTTCAACATGTTTTGGGGCACCATTTATGCCTCGTCATCCTTCAGTATACGGCAATCTTTTACGCAAGAAAATTGCTCATGGTGATGTAACTTGTTGGCTAGTGAATACTGGATGGACTGGTGGTGTTTATGGTGTTGGAAGTAGAATGCCTATTAAATACACCAGAGCCCTTCTTCATGGTGCTCTTGACGGTACTCTCAATGATGTTGAATTTCGAACTGATCCAAACTTTGGTTTTGAAGTCCCGCTCAGCTGTCCTGGCGTTGATGACGCAGTTCTTAATCCGCGTGGCACCTGGGACGATGTTGATGCCTATGATCAAAAAGCAACTTACCTAGCAGGCTTATTCAAACAGAATTTTGTTGAATTTGAAGAACATGTTGATGAAGCTGTTGTCAAAGCAGGACCTATCATTTAGATCATTATAAAATATAAATTTTTGAAAGCCCTGCCGGACTGGTGGGGCTTTTTTTTCTGTACAAATGCTAAACCTAATCTAACTAAACTTTGCTTATCAGTTCCATAATATACCTGATTGATTTCGATATTATAACTAATTTAAATGTCTTTTTTATATAGTACAACATCGCCAAAATATGGCATAATCGCGTGTTTATTTGATGGTTTTCTAAGAACCTCATAAAAATCATTTTTTTGATAAAGTGCAACACCTGCATTATTTTCAATAAAGGCAATTAAATAGACTGCGCTATAGCTCTGAGACCGTGCTTTTTGAATACAGTCCTCGAGTAATGTCTGCCCGTAACCTTTCCCTCTAAATTCAGGAAAAATAGCCAAACTATCAAGGTAAAAACTGCCCGGTATAGTATTAGTCAATTCCTTAAAAATACGAAATTCTTCGGGAATTAAATTCATATCGGCTTCAGTTCGCTTAAAAGCTTCGAAGCAAAGTGCCATGCCAACTAATTTTCCATCCACCTCAAGCGCTCTAATGTTATGGTAGGAGTATTGCCCATCCATACTCTCAATAATACGACAACCATAATCAAATGGGCCTTCACCTTCATTCGATTCTTGGCTCCAACCAACATAATCAAGACCTTTATTATTGGGACCAGTTCCAGCATGGTTCACCAATATTGCAAAATCTCTCGCTTCTTCTTTACGGCCATCCCTTAAAATACAATTCATCTTCTTTTTTTCTATTTAAAACTTGTTTATAAATAGCAAATACTGCTAACAATACTCTTTTTAATGTAAGGCTTTGTTTATGTCACGATCCAAATCATGGACCTTCCCAAAATGGGGCGAATATAACAGTGAGCGGGATCCAGTATCCGTTCGCATGTGTGATTATGATGGTTGCAACAAACCAGGCGAATATCCGGCACCTAAAGCTCCTGACAGCGATGATAAATGGCATTTTTGTCAATCCCATGTGGCAGAGTTTAATAAAAATTGGAATTATTTTAACGGACTATCACGAGAAGAAGCCCTAAAACGCGCTCAGGAAGAAATGCGTAAAGCCAGTGGATATCGTGGGAGTAGTGCTTATATGAGCAGTGGTGAAGCATATGGCAAGGAAGCACGCCGCAGCGATGCCCTCGAAATACTTGATCTTGAAGAAGGTGCAACTGAAAAAGAAATAAAATCTTCATACCGGAGTTTAGCTAAGCGTTTTCACCCAGATACAAATCTTGGCGATGCCGAAAGTGAAATTAAATTTCAACAAGTTAAAACGGCTTATGAGGTTTTAACCTCAAAATAGTTTACTTTTTATCCAATATTCAAAGCTACATAACTAAAGTTTATAAATCATAGTTCCTCGTCATCTATCATTTTGGTGAATGTGTAAAATTTATCTTTATTCTATTTTTTACTACTCATCCGGTGAGTGCCGGTGGTCACTTATGACTTGACCTTTCGCACGTTAAGTACAACAATCCTTACATAAATAAAAATTTAATAGAGGCATAATGATGGGTATATTATCTTATACAGGAGGACTTGGGCTGATTGTCCTAACAGTTTATGTTATGGTTGTTGGGCGCGACCTGATTGTTCCGTTCCTCGTCAGTTTAGTAATATGGTATTTAATCAATACCCTCGCTCATTATTTCAACAAAATCAAAATTAAGAGCCGCTCTCTGCCAAAAGTAATATGCTTCATTGCGGCGCTAGTGACAATGATTACAGCACTTTATCTTCTGGTTGATATGATTGGTAATAATATTGCAAATGTCAAAGCTTCAGCTCCAGTTTATCAAGAAAATTTACTTAAGTTATCTGAGAGAATTTATACATTATTAGGCATTGAGAGCCAGCCAAATCTTACCCATTTAGTTGGTCAGGTAGACCTTCGTCCATTCATTAGTAACATCGCTGGAACGCTTGCAGGTATCGCAGGTAATGCTGGCCTAATTCTTATATATGTTCTCTTTATATTTCTGGAACAAGCTAGTTTTAAAACAAAACTCAATGCGCTTTTAAAACGATCCAGTCATTCAGATAAAGTTGCAGAAATTATCACAACTATTGGTATTAAAATAAAAAAATACGTGGCAATAAAAACCTTCGTCAGTTTGCTAACCGCAGGTGCCTGTTATGTAGTACTTATCTTAAATAATATCGATTATGCAAGTTTCTGGGCCTTTATTATATTTTTACTGAATTATATTCCAACTGTTGGATCAATGCTTGCAGTTCTTTTCCCCGCATTACTTAGCCTAGTACAATTCCCAACCTTTACACCCTTTTTAATTATTATTAGCGCACTTGGTGTCATTCAAATATTAGTTGGAAATATTCTGGAGCCGCGCTTAATGAGTAATTCACTTAATTTAAGCCCTTTGGTTGTTATGTTATCACTTGCCATCTGGGGAAGTATCTGGGGCATCGCAGGTATGTTCCTTAGTGTACCCTTCACCGTTATTTTAATGATAGTGTTTTCAGAGTTTTCAAAGACTAAACCCATTGCCATTATTCTTTCTCAGAATGGTAAAATTAGTTAACAAAATATTAAAACTACATTCTATAGATAGTTTTTTTTGATTATGTACGTAATATCATTTAGGTCTCGCAACTTTTTAATCACATCAAAAAGGTCCCCCGCTTCAAGGTATTGCCTCTTAAGATAGAATAGCCATTGCTTAATGCGATTAGGTACAAAATTTTGATTGCCTTGGTCACGACGGTACTCTGCATATTGAAGAATTAAATGACATGTTCTATGCCAATTATATGGTTTAGCATTAGCGGTGATAGTATTAGCTAAATTAGGTAAGGAAAGTGCACCACGTCCTATCATTATACTTTCACAACTAGTTTTTTTTATACAGTTTACAGCGTCTTGCTTGGACCATATATCACCATTAGCAACAATTGGTATCGTTGTTTGCTTTTTAATTTTTGCAATCCAATCCCAGTGTGCAGGTGGCTTATAGCCCTCAAGTTTCGTTCTTGCGTGTATTGCCAAGCTTGTTGCACCTGCCTCTTCTATAGCTTTTGCATTTTCAATAGCCAGTGTTTTATCCTCAAATCCAAGCCGCATTTTAACCGTGACTGGTAATTCTGAAGGTACCGCATTTCTTACCTGCTTAACTATACCATGCACAACTGAAGGCTCTTTTAACAGAATTGCCCCGCCTCCATGATTATTTACCGTCTTGGCTGGACAACCAAAATTTAGATCTATGCCCAACGCACCCATTTCCCACGCACGAAATGCATTTTCAGCCATCCAATTTTTATCTTGTCCAAGGAGTTGGATGTAAATGGGCGTTCCAGATTGAGTTTTGCCATTTGTTAATAACTCAGGTGCATACCTAGTAAACTGAGACTTTGAATGCAGATGATCATTAACCCTCATAAATTCTGTAAGACCGTAGGAGTAAGAACCATCAAAAGTTAAAATTTCACGCATAGCAAAATCAATTACACCCTCCATAGGTGCAAGAACAATTTTTATCATAGGATCTATTTGAATGTTAAAATGCTCGCAGGTTTATCACGGGGAACTATAGAACGATTAATTTTTACTTTTTTCTGGGAGTTTGTTGTAATTTTCGTTTGAGGTTTTTCCTTAAAAACTTTGGACCAAAAACTTGAATTAAGCTCACTACCCATTCTTGTTTCGGCGTTAAGCAATATCACTAATGCTAGACCCTTTTCCATCGAATAGGCAACTTCACTGCGAAAACCCGCTACAGAACCACCATGATAAATCAACTCCCCACCACCAATATCATATATACGCCAACCATAGCCGTAATGAGCATTTTTCAAAACTGACCTCCAGCTACGTTTACCCATTTCCTTTAGGGTACGAATACGCTTTTCAGTAACCATTTTAATTACATCAGACGAATAGGTCTCGGGAAAAGAACCCATCTGTGCAAGCATCCATTTTGACATATCCTCAACGCTCGCATTAACACCCGCAGCAGGCAAAACATTATAGTAACTTGGTTTCACTTTAGTTTTAACCCAGCCTTTACGAGTTAAAACATGGGGTGCAGCATGATTTGGGGTTTCTAAGAATGCTTCATACCCAAGAGATGAGCGTTCCATTTCTAGAGGATCAAAAATATGATTATGCATGAGGTCTATATAACTTGATTTTGCAGACCTTTCGATCACGGGCTGAATAAGGCTGTAAAGAACATTTTGGTAACCATAACATTTACCCAAATCGCACATGGGATCAATATCTTTAAACTTATCGATAATCTTGGGCATTGGATAGTTTGCTTCAATTAAGTTATCATAGGCGTTATGTACGAGACTTGAACTTTGGCTCATAATATGATCGACCGTGAGGTTTGAAGAGTACTTTTTTGATTTAAACCTAAACTCAGGAACGTAATCAATAATCTTATCATTCCAACTAAATTTATTTTCTTCAACCATCTGCGCGGCCAAACCTGCCGCAAAAGTTTTTGAAACACTAGCAAGCCTAAAAACTGTATTTTTATCAACCATTTCTTTACTACCAAGCGCACGAACTCCAACCCCCTCCATGGCAATGACTTGACTATCCCGAATGATTGCATAAGCTCCTCCAGGAATATTATTTTCCACTAACTGTTTGCGAAAGTCAGTTTTGAAGGAGGCAACAATAGCATCTATCGAAGAAGCAAAGGTCCCTAAAGTCTGCAGGAAAAACACTAAAATTACTAAACTTGGTAAGCGCATCTGATTATCCGTGTTAAAAATTTTATTTACCACCTTTATCTTAAAGTAAAAGAATTAACCATCGAATAAGTTGTTTGATTTTTGGTACCAATAAAGCAAACAAGTGAAAAACGGAACCCATAGTCCAATTATGATGGGACCAAAAGCAAACTTAGCAAGAGACGGTGAATAGAATATCGCTAAAAATAAACATAGATCACCAATCAAAAAAGTCCAAAACAGAATTATTTTTGCCCATTTATAATTTTTATAGCTATAAAAAATTACATTGCCAATAACAACTGCAGGAGTAAAAAACATAGTTGGTATTATGAAATGATGCTCCAAAACACTTTGTTCAAAGACCTTCCAAAGTAATCCAATAACTAAAAGCGAAGCTATAAATTCAGGCCAATTCTTTTTTATGACACCCATTTTAATCTCTTTCTTTAATTAAACCTTCAGGAATTTATAATAAAATTTCTTATTTTACAAACTCCTACAATATAGATATTATATGAAGGTGGTATTTAAACGTAAAAGTCATCAAATACTATACACTTGATGAATACCTGTGAAAGTTAAATATCCATGTTTATAGAACTTTTTAATGTTATCTCTCCGGTTTTATTTCTTGCCCTTGCTGGTTATATGTGGGTGCGATTGGGATATGATTTTCCAACTGATTTCGTAACAAGGTTGAATATGAACTTTGGTGCGCCCTGCCTAGTTTTTGTGGGCATCCTTGATCTTGGACAGAACCTAGGGTCCATGTCTTACTTCATGTTAGCCTCAGCCAGTGCTATAGCAATAATGCTTGCTCTATCAGCTTTATTTGTTTTTACTGCTGGCTTACCAACACGTGGATATATAATCTCCCTGTCATCATCTAACTGCGGCAATATGGGCATTCCACTCTGTTTATTTGCCTTTGGCCAACCCGGTATGTCCCTAGCAATTGCATATTTTGCTATCGGCACCCTTTATCAGTTTACAGTAGCCCTTTATATTTCACACGGTAACATGAATTTAGTGTCTTTATTTAGAATTACATTTTTATGGGGCATTGCCGCAGCTTTATTTTTCATTCTTAATAATATAGATCCCCCAACATGGATTATGAATACAACAGAACTGCTTGCTGGAGTAACCATTCCTCTAATGCTACTGACCCTCGGGGCATCTCTCGCTACCCTAAAAGTAATTAAGTTTAAAAAAATTATTTCTATTGGAATTTTAAAAATAGCTTTGGGTATGGGCGTTGGTATAGCCACAGCTAGTTATTTTGGTTTGGAGGGAATAGAAAGAAATGTATTGATTATGCAAATGTCTATGCCAGTAGCCGTCTTCAGTTATTTGCTCGCTTCAAAATACAATCGAAATCCTGATGAAGTAGCAAGTTTAATTTTTACTACGACAATTATAACTTTTTTAACAGTTCCACTAATGTTAGTATTTTTATTTTAATACTTATTTTTCATCAGCCGTTGCCTTTAAGTTAAGGGATAGAGCATGAACTGGACCAGCAAGCTCGTCGACAAGAACCTTATAAACCATCCTTTGTCTAGCAACCCTACTTTTACCATCTAGGTCTGCAGAAACCATGTTGATGTGAAAATGGGTTTCTCCTTCAGGGCGGGCCCCTACGTGTCCAGCATGTTTATGAGATTCATCAATTACTTCCAATAATTCACAATTAATAGCCTTATTAACCTTGAATTCAATATTTTCTTTTACAGTCATCAACAAGCTTTCTAATGAGAATTAATATTATTAATTATGCTATAATGAATATGTTGTTACAAGACAATAAGCCTAATTATTAGCAAACTGCCAAAAGAAATAAAAAAAGAATATAAAATACTTGTCAAAGATTGCCTTAACTATCAATATCTTGATCCATGGCTATATTCTTCTATGATTAAAAAAAGAAAAATGTCCTATAAAGACTTGAAATATAATAATTTTTAATTAATTTTCCAATTAAGTGGGTAGTATAATGACGGCGACCAATAAAATAGAATCCAATACTCCGGATAAACTTTTAAATGCTAAAGAGATATTTGGCATAAATTCAGATATCAAAATTCATGGTTTTTCAGAGCCAACCGAACACGTGCCAGAAATAGATGACAGTTATATATTTGACCATGATACCACACTTGCAATACTTGCTGGCTTTACTCATAATCGCCGTGTAATGATACAGGGCTATCATGGCACAGGAAAGTCCACCCACATTGAGCAAGTTGCTGCTCGCCTTAACTGGCCTTGTCTACGTATTAATCTTGATAGCCACATAAGTCGCATTGATTTAATAGGTAAAGATGCCATCACCTTAAAAGACGGAGTACAAGTAACAGAGTTTAAGGAAGGTATACTTCCATGGGCCTTACAAAGCTCTACTGCGCTAGTCTTTGATGAATATGACGCAGGTCGTCCAGATGTAATGTTTGTCATACAGAGAGTTCTTGAGGTGGCTGGAAAACTAACACTACTTGACCAAAACAGAGTAATCAAACCCCATCCCGCATTTCGTCTTTTTTCAACTACTAACACCATTGGTCTGGGTGATACTACGGGACTTTATCATGGCACCCAGCAGATCAATCAGGGTCAAATGGACCGTTGGTCAATTGTCGCTACTCTTAATTACCTTCCTCATGAGCAAGAAGAAAGTATTATAGCTGCCAAAATGCCCCTAATGAAAAACACGAGTGACCTAAAAATTATTAAACAAATGGTACAAGTAGCTGAGCTAAGTCGCCAAGGTTTCATTAACGGTGATATTTCAACGGTTATGTCGCCTCGAACAGTACTCACGTGGGCAGAAAACTATGCAATTTTTAAAGATCTCGCTTTCTCTTTTCGTCTCTCGTTTCTTAATAAATGCGACGAGCTAGAACGCCCCATAATTTCTGAATATTATCAACGCTGTTTTGCTGAAGAACTTTTAGGTACTTCAGTTATCCAGAAGACAGATATTTAAATAGGTTAATCGTTTGAGTAATAATAGACTAAATAATTTAGAAGACTTTAAGCGTGCTGTATCATCCACAGTTCGAGCATTGGCTAATGATCCAGAAATAGATATAAGCTATGGAACTGCGCCATCACTAACGCCAGGTCAACTTCGCTTGCCTATGGTTTATACAGATATGCCCCATAATGAAATCACTGAACTTCGTGGTAAAGGTGATAGTTTTTCATTGCATAGGCGTTTTCATAATCAAAATTTACATAATGAATTTATGCCACAGGAGGAACTCGCACGGCAAGTTTTCAACGCTATTGAAGACGCTCGGGTCGAAGCTATCGGTAGTAATACAATGAAGGGTGTTTCAAAAAATCTCAAAGCCAAAATAGAAAAGCATTATAAAGAACATCCTATTAACAATGATGATGGTATTGATAAAACATCCCTACCAGATGTTCTTAGATTGCTTGTTCGCGAACGCCTCACTCAGGAGAAACCACCAAAAACAGAAAGACAAACTATCAAAAGCTTAAGGGTTGAAATAGACAAAAAAGCGGGTAAAAACCTTGATCAATTAATTGAAAGTATTGATAATCAGGGAAAATTTTCACTCCTCAGTCGTCAGGTACTTGCTGATCTTGATCTCACACCGGAATATGATGCGGATAAAGAACCTGATAATAATAACGACCTCGATGATCAGACTGATAATGATGATTTATCAGATCAGGATACAGAAAATGAAAGCGATGACAGCACTGATGAAAGTGGCCAAACTTCGGAAGAAGACGTTGATGAGAATGCTGATGGAGATCAAAATAGTGAGATGTCCGCGGAAGAGCTGATAGAAACTCTCAGACAGGCCCAAAATGAGAATGCTGCACCTCCACTCAATGATAATGACCCCTTGGGCCTCTACTCTATGGGCCCCGGCTATAAGGTTTATTCTCGTGACACAGATGAATATATCGCTGCTGAAGACCTGTGTGACCCCGAAGAGTTATTAGAGCTAAGAAAAAAACTAGACCAGCAACTTTATCATCTTCAGGGTATGGTCTCAAAATTAGCCAATCGACTTCAACGTCTTTTAATGGCAAAACAAACTAGGTCATGGGATTTTGATTTAGAGGAAGGAATTCTTGACACAGCCCGCTTAACACGAGTAGCCACAAACCCAATGCATCCTCTTTCATTTAAAGCGGAAAATGATAGTGAATTTAAGGATACTGTAGTCACACTACTTATTGATAACTCTGGTTCAATGCGTGGACGCCCCATATCAATTGCCGCTATGTGCGCCGATATATTAGCACGTACGTTAGAACGTTGTAGTGTAAGGGTTGAGATTTTAGGTTTTACCACTAAAGCATGGAAAGGTGGAAAGTCACGGATCAAATGGACGGAAGATGGAAAGCCCGACAAACCTGGAAGGCTCAACGACCTAAGGCATATCATATATAAATCTGCTGACAGCCCATTACGCCGCAGCAGAAACAACCTCGGTCTTATGTTACGTGAGGGACTACTCAAGGAAAACATTGATGGTGAAAGCCTGCTTTGGGCTCATAGCCGCTTAATTAGTCGCCCAGAAGAGCGACGAATTCTTATGGTTATCTCAGACGGAGCTCCTGTTGATGATAGTACACTATCCTCAAATAGTGCCAATTACCTTGAAGATCACTTGCGCCATGTTATTGAAGTTATAGAAACTAAGTCCCCTATAAAGCTTCTAGCTATTGGGATTGGTCACGATGTGACAAGATACTATAAAAATGCTATTACTATAATGGATGCAGATCAACTGGGAGGTGCCATAACTGATCAACTAGCTATGCTCTTTGAAGATACTTAGTCATCATTTTTAAAATAATTTCTCAACCAAAGTTCAAAAAGTTGATCATTCAATATATCCTTGAGAGAGCCGCGAAAATTTTCCACCTCATTCATAGACATATTTTCACCAGCAGAGCTATAATCTAAATTTTTACCGTCATACCTTTTGTTTAATACATTTTTTTCTTCAATAAACTGACCAAAATCAGTCAATAGTTCCGCAATGGAGGGGCCTAAGAAACCAATTGAGTAGGTTAAACTTTCCTCTATCGTTACCCCAGAATGCGCAAAGTATGGTGGCACGTATAAAACATCTCCAAAGTTCATCTCTATATCATTACCAGAAAAATCCTCTGCAAGGACCTTAAGGTCAATACCATTAATGTATTTCTCATTCGACAGCATTTGAGATCCTATTTTCCAACGCCTCTTTCCAGTACCTTGGACCAAAAAAACATGATAGCTATCAAGGTGTGGTCCTACACCACCGCCCGGCGTTGAATAACTGACCATCACATCATCCATTAACCAACATGGTGAAAACTTGAAAAATTTAACGATCTTTTTTGTCTTGGGATGATTTTTTTCAACATCTTGAACAAGAAGGCTCCAGTTTTTTTCACCAAGCTTAGAAAATTTATTTTCTTTAAATGGTCCATACTCACAAGCCCACCCTGCCGTCTGAACAATTCGAGAACGAATATCATCCTCAAGAGATAGTCCTGCAAGCTCATCCCCGGTAATTAGGTCATTCAGTATAGAACTGGGAACGCCGGCTCTAACCACGAATGGTTTTTTATTCCAGTATTCTTTATAAAACTCATTCAGTTCTGGAAATGCTGATAATGTTATAAGTGTTGAAGTCATAAACCCTACTTTAAAAACATAAAAATATATATAAACTGAACTATAACACTTCCAAGGAAAAATAAAAATGTCAGATTGGTATGTCTATATATTAAAATGCAAAGATAGCAGTTATTATACTGGTATTACTAAAAATCTTGAAAAGCGCATTGCCGACCACGCTAATGGGAAGGGTGCTAAATATACTCGCGGCCGTGCCCCACTAAAATTAATACATGCGGAAACTTTTAAAAATAGAAGCACTGCATCAAAACGAGAGTTTGAGATTAAAAAGCTTTCAAGAATTGAAAAAGAATTTCTTATAAAGCCGGATCTTTAATTTTTATCATCCAGTTTTGTAGATCCATATTTAATTCTAGCCTTCTAGTTTGATGGTCGGGGTGACTAATTAAATTATTATTCTCTGAGGGGTCAGAGTTTAAATCATAAAGCTCATCAACAAGGATTGAATTAGCAGACAGTCCGAAGCGTTTAACCATCTTCCAATTACCTACTCTTATCATCCGCAACTTTGCAATACCAAAATTTTCCATATTATATTGGGCAAAAACAGGCTTAGGATCATCTTCTATAACTCCTTTTAAAAATGGAATTAGATCTCTACCTTCAATTTCCTGTCCAGACGGAAGGTCTAAGCCAGCCATCGTTAAAATAGTGGGGTATATATCAACATTAGAAACCACAGCCTCAACCACTGAGTTTTTTATAACTTCTCCTGGCCAACGGACAATCATTGGTATTTTAATAGCTTCATCATAAAGATTAGCAGTATTTTCGCTACCTACTACCTTATTGCCAGCAATTGCACCTACAGCACCTCGCCCAAAGTATCCGTGGTGACCAATTAGCATGCCATGATCACCTGCATAGATAACAATTGTTTTATCTGCAATCCCGAGCCTTTCTAGTTCTTCAAGCACCTCGCCAATCGCGCGATCAAGTGCATGGACAGCTGCATAATTATTGCGCGTAATACCCTTAAGCCACTCAATATCAACACCTTGCGTCCCTGGAACTAAGGGGTCAATATGTGCTACAGCATCTAGGTCCTTTTGAGGTACTGAATTCCAGGGTCTTTGTGGCTCACGAAACATTAGGGTTAGAGAAAATTTGTTATCTTTGTTTTTATTTAAAAAATCTTTGGCATATTTAACAAAAATATTAGATGTATGGCCCTTTACCTCTCTAATATCACCATTAACATTAAGTAAAGGGTCGAAGGCCTTTGAATCTTGCTCGTAACCAACAAAATAGTCAAAACCACGGTTTAAGGGGTGCCTTTTTTCTGCTACACCCAGGTGCCATTTACCTATTAATCCAGTTTTATAACCGTTCTTTTTTAGAACCTCAGGCCACAAAACTGCAGATGTATCCATTCCACGATCTAAATATTTATCATTAAGCATTAAAAAATCATTTACACCAACTTGACTGGGATACTTCCCGCTCCAAAATGAAGCTCGGCTGGGCGAACAAACCGGTGCTGCAGCATAAGCATTATTAAAACGAACCCCCTCAGAAGCAAAATGATCAAGGTTAGGCGTTATCGCCTGAGTATCTCCATAAGCCCCCATTGTTCTTCTCGAGTGGTCATCAGGTACAATAGTAAGAATATTCCAATTATCGAATGCCATAGAGTTTTGGATAAAGATATTACAAAATATGTTCGTCAAAAAGATAAATAGTATTTTTTTCAATTTTTAATCTCCCAAATATAATCATCGATAAATTCTATAATAATGTATTTGTTATTTTACACTATCAGAATAATATATGTTACTTAATCATATTCTAATCTCTAATAAAATAATTCACGGATGATGACTTGACATATAAATTAACTGTAATAGACCAATTACCAATCCAGAATGGATCCGCAGATAATCGTCCTGCTCCGCAACTTAGTGGAGAATTGGCAAAAGCATGTGAACAGGCGGGGTACGAACGTTATTGGTTTGCTGAACATCATAATACAACGTATTTTTCAGGACCTAATCCGGGCACGATGATAAGTCATATAGCATCTATTACTAAAAATATGCGTATAGGAAGTGGTGGCGTCATGATTTCCCATTACAGCCCTTATATGATTGCCGAACAGTTCCGTTTATTATCAACCTTATTCCCAGATCGAATTGACCTCGGCATCGGTCGTGCGCCAGGTGGTAATGGTCTTGCAAGTCAGGCATTAGCTTATCCTGCAAACCCCACTCACGGTGAAATTTACTCACGGCAAGCTCTTGACCTCAAAAATTTTCTAGAGGGACGTATCGAAAAACAACATCCCTTTTCTAGTGTAAGGGTTTCACCATATAAAGCATATAACCCGGAGTTATGGATGCTTGGCACAAGCGGCGGAAGTGCCATCCTAGCGGGTTATTTAGGTTATAATCTATCTCTTGGTTTATTTGTAGCGCCTACAGGACAAAAATATAATATTATCGAAGAATATTTATCTGCATTTGAAAAGGCTGGTCATCAATTCGAACCAAAGGTTATGATTGCTATTGGTGCTTATTGCGCAGATACAACTGAAGAAGCCGAATATATAGCAGGTCCTCAGCTTTACAAAAAAACGTCCCAACAAAGTAATGACCAAAATGAACCTTGGATAACCCCTGATCAGGCTATTGATAAAATAAAACAGTTTTCAGAATCTGAACACAGATATTTTAACTTACTTAAAGAAAGTTTTGTAATTGGTTCTCCTAAAAAATGTGCTGCAAGACTAGAAAAACTTAAAGCCTATTGGAAGACAAATGAGTTTGCCTTCCTTACAGTAACACATGATTTTGAAAGTCGTCTAAAAAGTTATGAATTATTAGCACAAAAAGAAAGTTAATATAGTAACTTAATAAACAGAGGTATAAAATATCAAAAAGTTTAAAGGGCTTGCAGGTGACAAGTTATGGAAAAGGTTTATTTATATGAATTTAAAAAACTGCATTAATATAGAAGACCTTCGTGAAGCAGCAAAATCCCGAGCTCATAAAATGGTATTTGACTATATAGACGGTGGTGCTGACGATGAAAAAACTTTGTTAAAAAACAAAAGCGCCTTTGATAATTATGAGTTATTTTATAAGGTTCTTTCAGGAGTTGATAGTCCTGATACATCAACTACTTTGCTTGGTGAAAAAATTGACGTACCCTTTATTCTCTCTCCATCAGCTGGAAACCGCCTGTTTCATACTGTGGGAGAGGTGGGCCCAGCTATTGCAGCCGAAAAGGTTGGTACTATCTATAGCCTAGCCACACTCTCCTCAGTCAGCATTGAAGAAATTGGTGCACTGACAAAAACCCCAAAGTGGTTTCAGCTCTATATTTGGAAAGATAGAGGGTTAGTAAGGGAGATGTTAGAGCGTGCTAAGGCTGCCGGCTTTACGGCCCTATTTTTAACCGTAGACCTACCTATAGCGGGCAACCGTGAACGTGATCCAAGAAATGGATTTACCATACCACCAAAAATAGGTCCAAAACAAATATGGGAGGGCATAAAGGCCCCCAGGTGGGTTAAGGATTACTTATTAAGCCCTCAAATAACTTATGCAAACCTAAATAATGCTACATCTGCGATATCTTTAAACAACTTTATTAAGGATCAAATGGACGCTAGTTTTAATTGGGCGGATGTAGAATGGCTTTTAGGTGAATGGAATGGCCCATCAATACTAAAAGGTGTGGTGCGTGCCGATGATGCATTGCAAGCAGAGAAGGTAGGATTTAATGCTATATCCATATCAAATCATGGAGGGCGGCAACTTGACACCTCACCCGCTCCTATTGCCTGCCTTCCAGCCATAAGAAATATAGTATCAGATAAAACAGAACTTATCGTCGACGGGGGAATAAGGCGAGGCACTGACGTCTTAAAGGCCCTCGCTATGGGAGCAAACGCAGTAAGTTTTGCAAGACCTTACTTATATGGCCTAGCTGCGGGAGGAAAAGAAGGTGCAATCCACGCAGTTGAATTAATTCGCGACAGTATTGTGCGAGATATGATCCTGCTTGGAGCTCAGTCTGTAAATGACATTGATGAGAGTTTCGTAAAAACCATATCTAAAGTTTAAGTTCTATAAGTCGAAGACCTTCATTGCAGTTTTTGATCTTATCGCTTTACACTCAGCATCTGACAAGTCCGCAGTGTGGGCTATAGCGCCTTTGGTATCAAATACCTGATGGGGCCAATCGGTGCCGAACATAACTCGGTCAGGCCCAACGATAGACATAAGGTATTGCATGGCGCGAGCATCATAATTAATACAATCATAATAAATATGTTTAAGATACTCTGTCGGACTTCTTTTCATCATGCGGCGTTCTTTAAGTTCAACTTCATCACCCTTTTCTAAACGCCCTACAAGATACGGAAGAGCGCCGCCGCCGTGTGACGCTATCATCTTAATATTTGGATATTTATCAAAAAATCCATCAAAAATCATTCGAGTAAAAGCGAGCGTCGTATCAAACATAAACCCGACGGACCAGCTGAGGTCGTAGGATCCCATATCCATATCCAAAGCCCCAGGTGGATCAGTTGGGTGGACTAGAACTGGAAGCCCTTTGTCATCAATTGCCTGCCAAATAGGAGCAAAAAAGGGATCGGTAAGGCTTCGCCCAGCTATATTAGCCAAAACCATGACTCCGCTGGCACCTAGGGCTAATGTGCGCTCAAGCTCCTTAACCGCTTTATTTGGGTATTCCCAAGGTAGAGAAGTATACCAACGTATTCTATCTGGAAAAGTATTTTGTGCTTCAGCCATATTATTGTTTGATGCAAACGCAGCAGCACAACTAATAGCCTCACCTCCCCAATATACATTTGGGCAAGTTAACGAGACAATAGATATATCAATGCCAGTATCATCCATTTGTTTAATGCGAAGATCATAATCAAAATGACCAGGCTGTGGGAATGCTACGGGAGTATTTCTTTTAAATATTTCTTCTTTTCCGTCTGGGCGCTTCTGAATATTATAGTCCCCGCCATGTTCGCGCATAATTTCATACCATTCAGGAGTATAGGCATGAGTGTGGATATCAATTACAGTCATTGGTATTCTTTCTTATTATAAGTTAAATATACGCTCAGCATTATCACCGCGCACTTTATGTTTAACGTTTTCTGGTAACTCATTGACTCGCCCCAGACAGCCTTCCATATCTCCAAGATTAAATGGATAATCAGAGCCATATAAAACATGTTCGGGTGTTGCAACATCAATACAGAGATCAAGTGCAGATTGCGTATAAGTTACGCTATCGTAGTAGATATGTTTTAGGTATTCGCTTGGGTGCTTACTAATTTTTACTTTAGCGCGCTCGGTTGTATCATAGACGCGATCAAAACGGCCTGCGAGATAAGGAAGGGTTGCCCCAGCGTGAGATGCTATTATTTTAAGGTTTGGATAACGGTCAAAAAATCCATCAAAAACCATCTTAGAGATCGCTAAGGTCGTATCAATCATAAATCCTGTTGAAGCAATAAGTGCATACCTATCTAATTCCATTAACTCAGTACCAATTGGGTATGTAGGGTGAACAAGTACTGGGAGTGCCCTATCATCAAGTTCTTGCCATATTGGAGCAAAATCTGGGTCCGTAAGATGTCTACCATTAATACTTCCATGTACGATAGCAGCTACGGCCCCAATATCACAGGCCCGCTTTATTTCCTCTAATGCGAGCTTCGGCATCTCCCAAGGTAAAACTGCCATCCATCTGATTTGTTGCGGATGGTCTATTTGGGCTTGAGCAAACTCATTATTTGTCATCTGAGCTGCTTCTAAGCAGATTTTGCCCTTACCCCAAATCACCCCAGGAGGAGGCATCGAAACGACAGCCATATCGACACCAGCCTTTTCCATATTTTTTATCCGAAGTTCAAAGTCAAAATGAGGCGGCTCTAAAACACAAAAGCTTGCTCCTTTATAGCAAACTGTTTCAGGGCTATCGAGGCCGGCAACAACCGTAAGGTCTGGACCACCCTTTTGCTTTAAAAGATTTAGCCATCCGGACGTATACATATGTGTATGAACATCAATAACTTTGCTCATTTATACCTCTTCATTTATAGTGATACCATTGAGTAAGACATTAACAGTAAAAAAGGTAAAAAAACAATTGAAAATATCACAAACGATAATAGACGACTTTCAGCATAACGGTGTCGTGCTAATTAAAGACCTTTTTAAAGATTGGGTAGATATCCTTCGCACCGGTATTGAGCGTAATATAGAAAATCCTGGCCCCGATCATCACGAATATATAGTAAAGGGTGAACAAGGTGGTTTTTTTGGTGATTATTGCAACTGGCAGCGGATTCCTGAGTTTATTGATGCAATTAAAAATTCAAATGCAGCAATAGTGGCCGCCCAATTGATGAACTCTAAACAGGTTCAGGTTTTCCATGAGCATGTCCTTGTTAAGGAGCCAGGGACAGAAATGGCGACACCATGGCACCAAGATAGTCCATATTTTTTTGTTGAAGGAAGCCAAACAGTTAGTTTTTGGTGTCCTTTAGATCCTGTTAAGGATGCAGCACTTCGCTGCGTTACCGGTTCACATAAATGGAATAAGCCTATTATTCCTGAAAGATGGTCATCAGGTGATGGTTTTTTTCCAAAATCAGATGAGTATTTACCCGTACCAGATCCCGATAGCCATCCTGATAAATATCATATCTCTGAATGGGAAATGGACCCAGGTGACGTTATTGCCTTTAACTTTAAAACCCTTCATGGTTCAAGAGGTAACAATGCGCAAACAAGACGTCGAGCATTTTCATTGCGTCTCTTTGGAGATGACGCAAGATATATATCCAGACCAGGCCCATGTTCGCCCCCTTTTGCTAACCACAGAATGGATGACGGTGATCTACTTTGTAAAGAGTTATTTCCAGTGATCTATTCATCATGACAGTTCTAACCACAAAATAAAATTAACCAATTTCCGCGTAAATTGCACTTGTATTTTATATCTACAACACATACCGTACCAGCATCTTAAAATGGAGAAAATATTATGAAAAAAGATATTACCCGGCGTGATTTTTTAAATGGAACGCAAGTTGCTATAGGTGCAACACTATTAACGCCGTGGATAGCGTCCTGCGGAGTTGCAGAGCCTGTTATAAAAACTTCTCAGTTCACATTGGATAAAAATTATTATCCACCAGCTAAGATCGGGTTGCGTGGAAGTCACGACGGATCATGGGAAAACATGCACGCACGGGTTATGGGTGAAGAATGGGTCACAGAAACTGTTGATGCTGAATACGACTTAGTAATTGTTGGCGGAGGTTTAAGTGGACTTTCATCTGCGTATTTTTATCATCAAAAAAATCCTGACGCTAAAATTTTAATCCTAGATAACCATGATGACTTTGGTGGTCACGCTAAACGAAATGAATTTAAATATGGTGACGATATTCGCATAGGATACGGCGGCACCGAAGCAATAGATACACCTTCTTCCTACCCCCAAGTGGCACTTGACCTTCTCGAGGATATTGGTATCGATCTGAATAAGTTTTACAGCGCATTTGAACAAGATTTATATTCTAAACGCGGTATGGGGTTTTCAATCGTCTTTGATGAAAAAAACTTTGGTGAAACTAAACATGTTACCGGATATGGTGAAAAAACATGGGAAGATTTTGCTGCTGAGGCACCGCTGACTAAACAAGCACGTGCTGATTTTATAAGAGTTCAAACTGAAAAAATAGATTATATGGATGGAACTTCTATTGAAGATAAATTTAAAATTCTTAGTAAAACTGGGTATTCAAGTTTCCTTCGTGATTATGCTAAGGTTGATGAACAGGTAATTAATATATATCAACACTGGGGGATGAGTTTCTGGTGTGTTGACATGGAAGAAGTGCCCACGACCTCTGTCCAATATTATGATGGGGGTATCCCAGGAGTTGATCATACTCTTCCCATAAAGACAGGTCGCGGCGTGGACCCTTATATTTTTCATTTTCCGGATGGAAATGCCTCAATAGCTCGTCTTCTTGTTCGTAAAATGATCCCTGATGCAATACCAGGAACAACTATGGAGGATGTGGTAACAGCTAAAGCCGACTATTCTAAAATTGATCGGGCCGAGAAAAATGTAAATATACGACTTAATAGTACAGTTGTTCATGTTGTTAATACAGATGACGGGTCCGGTGCTGATATAACATACGTTCGGGATGGAAAATCCCATAAAGTTAGGGGTAAAAAATGTATCATGGCTTGCTATAATAGTGCAATTCCTTACATCTGTCCTGAAATGTCTGAGGAACAAAAAGCTGGCCTCGCGTTTAACGTTAAAATACCCCTCGTTTACACTAAAGTCTTGATTAATAATTGGAAAGCTTTTGATAAACTAAAAACTAGTTTTGTTTATTTTACTGGAGGTTTTTATAAACAAGCTGAACTCGCATATCCTGTTTCACTTGGTGATTACAAGCGTTCGCAAACACCCGACGAACCTATGATAGTGCACATGTGTCATGTACCACTATTTACAGACATTACTGGGGCTGATCAGTGGAGAGCTGGACGCACACAAATTCTCACTACAACGTTTGAGGAATATGAAGACCACGCAAGAGACCAACTAACTCAAGCACTCAGTAGTGAAGGGTTTGACGCAGACCTTGATATTGAAGCTATTACTGTAAATCGTTGGCCCCATGGATATTCTTATAGTAACAGTCTTACTTGGGGTGAAAAATTTACTGAAGAAAATAAACCATGGGTTATTGGACGCCAACCGTTTGGCAACATTCATATAGCTAATTCTGATTCAGCCGTAGCGGCAAACACTCAGGAGGCTATAAATCAAGCACATCGTGCAGTTGAGGAAATAATGAGTTAAATGAAAAAAGTAATATTAAGCGAAACTGAATGGCCCGATTTTGGTCTTGGTAAAAGACCTCAAAATATTTCATTACTAGAGTTTCAAGGCCGGCTTTGCTCTATTAAAAACGAAATGAAGATTCGTGGCTACAGCCACCTTCTCATATATGGTGACCGCGAACATTTTGCAAACCTAACGTGGACATGTAACATAGATCCACGTTTTGAAGAAGCACTGCTAATTATAAGCCAAAATGAAATACCTTTAATATTAATAGGTAATGAGTGTGAAGGGTACCTCCCCCACAGTCCACTATATAAAACTGGAGATATTCGAGCCGAACTTTATCAACCTTTTTCTCTATTAGACCAAGACCGCAGCAAAAGTAGAACTTTATCTGATATTTTATCAAGTGAAGGCATGACTAAGGCCTCAAAAGTTGGTGCTGTAGGTTGGAAATATTTTGATAAAAAGGAGGATCTTTCCGGCAATCATGCCCTTGATATTCCAAGTTTTATTGCGGACGCAACCAGAAGTATCTGTGGTTATAAAAATGTCACGAATGCTACTGATATGTTTATGCACCCAGGCTACGGTTTTAGAAGTAAAGTATCCGTTGATGAAATTTCCATATTTGAATATTCTAATATAAAAACTTCAGAAGCTGCAAAGCGAATTTTATTTGGAATGCGTGATGGTATGACTGACCATGAAATAGCTAAATTTATTCAATGGGATGGTGAGCCACTGGGTTGTCACCCAACGTTTGCTAGTGGTGAGCTTCCTGGCCTCTGCGGCCCACAGGGACGAACACTCAAAAAAGGCGATGTTTTTAGTTTTAATGTCTGCTATTGGGGTAGTAATATTTGCCGAGCTGGTTGGGTTGCAGAAGATGAGAATGATCTTCCACTGGAAGCACGCGACTACATAAATGATTTTGCTGGCCCCTATTTTGAAGCAATGACTGACTGGTTTAGTAAAATGAGAATTGGTACAGTTGGCGACACTCTTCATAAAGCTATTTATGATATTCTACCTTTTGAAAAATTCGGCATATTTTTAAATGCTGGACACCTTATTCACCTTGATGAGTGGGTAAGTTCCCCCATCTACGAAGGTTCAGAAATTCCCATCCAATCGGGAATGATGTTTCAAGTTGATGTTATTCCATCATCAACGGTTTATGGCTCTACTCGTATGGAGGATGGTATAGTAATAGCCGATGAAGAATTGCGCTCAGCTCTCAAGCATAAACATCCTGAATGCTATAAACGCTGCCAAAACCGTCGCGACTTTATGATTGATATACTCGGGATAGATTTACCAGAGGAAATTCTTCCACTATCAAATATACCCGCCATCGTACCCCCGTGGTTTTTAAGCCCTAAAAAAATATTAATGTGGAAATAAAAACTTTCTTATTTTACTTTAAATAAATTAGAGTTTAGCTTCAACCGCATCCCAAATAAGTGCGGCAATGTCTGTGCCATCAAAACGTTTTATTTCTTGAATTCCTGTTGGTGATGTAACATTAATTTCGGTGAGATAGTCACCAATGACGTCGATGCCCACAAAAATTTGTCCCTGCTCCTTGAGAACGGGACCTATGGCTTCGCAAATTTCATACTCACGCTTATTAATTATTGTTTTAAGTGCTTTTCCACCAACATGCATGTTTGAACGAACTTCACCCTTTCCTGGCACCCTATTGATAGCCCCTACTGGCTTTCCATCAACAAGAATGATCCGTTTATCACCTTTTCTTACATCAGGAAGATATTTTTGAACAATAAATGGTTCAGGATAAAATTCTTGAAACATTTCAATAAGGCTGGAAAGATTTTGATCATCTTTGGTAATTCTAAAAACTCCAGCTCCACCGTTACCATAAAGAGGCTTAATTATGATATCACCATGTTCCTGACGAAAAGAACGCACATCGTCATTATTTGACGTAATCAATGTCGGTGGCATGAGATCAGGGAAGCGGGTTAGAAAAATTTTTTCTGGTGCATTTCGAACTGATGCCGGGTCATTGACAACAAGTGTTTTTGGATGAATATGTTCTAGAATATGCGTTGCAGTGATATAACCCATATGGAAGGGAGGATCTTGCCGCATAAGAATTACATCAATATCACTCCCTAAATCAATACATTGAGTTTCCTCCACCTTATAATAATTTTCTAAATCAAGGCTTAAGGTCAGTGGCCTTGCATAAGCTTTTACTTTACCATTAAGAAAAGACATATCACCAACAAGGTAATGATAAAGTTTATATCCCCTCTTTTGCGCTTCAAGTCCCATACTAAAGGTACTGTCACCATTAATATCAATCTTTTCTATCGGGTCCATTTGTAGTGCTACGTTCAAACTCATTAATTAATTACCTTTATCTATATCGCCATTAATAAGTTCAAAAACATTCTGTTTTTTATAAGAGCGAATTTCTTTTAGTGTTCCTAGAATATGTTTTTTCATATTCTCATTTTTACCATTTATATTAGTATCAAGTAAATCAAGGCAATTCAGAAGGTTCTTTTTTCCTTTTTCAACCCTTTCAGTATGAACCTGAAGCATTCCAAGTTCAAACTTATGTGTGACATTTCCTGGATCAATATAAATAGTTCTTTGTAATGCATTTATTGCCAAATCAAAATCACTAACATTAAGACACCTTATTTTAATATTATTAAGCAGCCTGACCAAAATTTCTCTACTACCCAATTGTGCGTGATGCCTTTGTTCGAGATTTTGATTGCCACCAGAAATAGTAACAACTAACTTCCTAAGATCAAAGGCATTCAATATTTTTCCATTATGAAAAGGATCAAGAATAACCTGATCATTTTTTCCATAAATACGGATTAGAAAATGAGCAGGAAAATTAACTCCTTCAACGTTCCAACCTTGTGAGAGCGCTGCATGAATATATAGTATACCCAGACTTATAGGAAGCCCAAGCCGCCTATCAATCACTGACATTAAGTTTATATTTTGAAGATCATCATAAAAATTTTCATCACCCTTATATTCGTAAAGATTGTACATTACGTTGGTGAGTACTTTCGCCCTCTCCTTTGCAGTATCAGCATTATGTCCATCACGGGCAATATTAAGTTTTAAAGTATCTAAGTGATGATGATATTTTTGCATGGAAACACCAGGCCTATCCAGACTTGCTAGTACCAAAGCCGTTTCCGTTATGTCAATTTCGTCCTCATGGATCACACCTACATTTTTTAAAAATGCAATTTTTTTATCTAAAGTCGGCATCATTCAAACCGCGCAATTATAATATTAACAGTCCAATTTCTTAAAGAGCTAATCATATTGTAACACCTATATATTTGATTTTTTAACTTATTGTTGTCTTAAATTTTCAGGTCTATTCCATAGCATTTAGTCATTACCGGAGAGCTCTAAAGCTCTTTTGTAAACTTCTTTTCGTTTTCTTCCCGTCATATAGGTTACAGCAAAAACGGCCTCTTTAACGGACAGTTTTTTAAGAGCATCAACAAGTGCACTATCAAGGTCATTAACAAGTTTTTTTTCTTTTCCTTGTTCAATCAAAACAACAATTTCTCCTTTTGGAGTTTGCAAACCTTCATAATGTTCAATTAAATTATCCAAATTATCTTTTCTTATCTCTTCATAAAGCTTTGTAAGTTCGCGGCAAACTGCTGCATTGCGGTTTCCCAAAACTTCTCTTAAATCTTTCAATGAAGCCAAAAGTCTTTTTGGAGATTCAAAATATACCAAGGTAGCTGGAATTTTAGAAAGTTTATTTATTTCTTTTTTTCTTGCAACAGTTTTTGAAGGTAGAAAGCCAGAGAAAAAGAATTTGTCAGTCGCCATCCCGGCACATGTAAGGGCACACAAAACTGCAGAAGCACCAGGAAGGCTCGTAACCATTATTCCTTGGTTCCGACACTCGTTTACTAATTTATAGCCAGGGTCAGAAATAAGGGGTGTCCCTGCATCAGTAATAAGAGCCATTGTTTTCCCTGCCTTAAGTTCATCAATCAATTTTGGCATTACTGCTTGAGAATTGTGATCGTGGTAGGAAATCATTGGAGTTTTGATTTCATAATATGATAAAAGTTTACCACTGACACGTTTATCTTCACAAATTATAAAATCTGCAGATCCAAAGAGATCAAGGGCTCGCCTTGAAATATCCCCTAAGTTTCCAATCGGTGTTGCAGTAACATAAAGGCCTTTATCAAAAGATTTTTTTATGTTTATTATCATTTTTTATTAAAATCCATACCATTGCCATAATTCAGTGCTAGCCTATCTGAATTCGTTTGGTATAACTAATAAAATATTGTATTTGCAATGAAAACAGAAAGATCAATGTTGCTTCAAAAAAATTTCGTTATTTTCAGCCTTATTATAGCATCCTTCCTTGCTTTAGCATCCTGTGGTCCCGAAGGGAACGCTCCACCCACTGCTGTTACTAATAATACACGCCTAGCACCAGAACTTGATCGCAGATCCTTCTGGCGGCAAAATTTAATTACCCCCACGGCCCAAGAACAGTCAACTAAAATTGATAATAGACCTTCGCGTCTTAAAATTAATATAGGTATTATGCTGCCACTCAGCGGGGATACTGCAAATGTTGGCCAAGCATTACTCAATGCGGCGACCCTTGCATTATTTGATGCAAAAGATCAAAGACTAGAGCTCATACCTGCTGACACGAAAGGAACCCCTACGGGAGCCACTCAAGCTATAAATTATTTGATAAACAACAATGTAGATATAATAATTGGGCCCCTCTTTTCTAAAAGTATTAAGGCGGCACACCCTATTGCCAAAAAGCAAAACATTAAAATCATAGGGTTTTCGACAGATCATGACGTAGCCGGTGATGGGGTTTACCTTTTAAGTTTTAGACCAGAAGAACAAGTTAGCCGCATCATTAAGTATGCCTCAAATCAACGATATAAAAAATTTGCTGCTCTCATTCCTGATACTCTATATGGTGGCAGGATTATGAGTATACTTGGCCCACTTGTCGCAACACAATTTAACGAGCTGGTTGCTTTAGAAACTTATCCCAACGATGCTTCACTACTTGATGATCCGGTTAAGCGAATAGCTAATTATAATTTTCGACGACAGGAATTTATTGATGAGATGGCCTTCCTTCGATCTCTTGGTAGCAACGATGATTTAGGGCAAGAATATATAGATGAGATTAAGAATTTAGAAACACTTGGTAATGTAAATTTTGATGCTATCTTGCTGCCTGAAGGTGGTGCTATGCTTGGCTCGATAGCGCCTCTACTTTCCTATTATGAAATTGATTTAAATAAGGTGAAAATTTTAGGAACAGGCCTTTGGCACGATCCGATGCTATTTAGGGAACCACAATTACAGGGGGGATGGTTTGCAGCGCCCGAAGATGATATTACAAAAAAGTATATTGCTCGTTATGAGGACGCTTTTTCAACTAAACCACCTCGGCTTTTTAGCCTTGGTTATGATGCAATGGCTTTAATTGCAAATATTGTTAGAAATCAACACGCACCAAAATTTTCAAATAGCATATTAACTAATCCAAACGGTTTTAATGGAATTGATGGTATATTTCGATTTCATCAATCAGGTCTTGCAGAACGAGGCCTTGCAGTTTACGAAATAAAAGCAGGTTCATTTGTAAAAATAGAACCCTCACCTAAAACTTTTATACAAGAAGAAAAATCACTGTACTTAGAAACCCCTATGGAATTCACACCAAAATTTGACCCAGTATTTGGTTTAAAAGGGGACGTCCCTTCTCTGTTAATCGAAGCCTATCCTGATTTTTTACAGAAACAAAACCTTGAGATTTTAATGAAACCAAGCTATCCATCGCAATAAATTTCTCAATATCAGTTCCTAGACGATTTTTAAAATCAGTGTAAGCGATGCCATCTGTAAGACGAAGACCCATCATTATCATTTCTTCTGCCATGGCCTTTTGATTAAGGTTCTCCTTCACCTTTGTTGCATGACCATTCATTTGAACCGCCTTAAGCCAAGTTTCAGGTTTTTTATATTGCATGGTAGCATATGTCTGTCCAGCCAGCGTAATTCGACCATGTGCTCCGGCTCCAATACCAATATAATCTAAGTATTTCCAGTAGGTTAGGTTATGCTTACTTTGTTGTCCCACCTTCGCATAATTAGAAATTTCATATATCTCATAACCGGCACTTTCACAAATTTGATTAGTCAAGTCATACATCTCAGCGGATGTATCTTCATTTGGTATTATGATTTTCCCACTGTGGAGTTGACCGTAAAAAGGCGTTCCTGGTTCAATCGTGAGTTGATAAAGCGATAAATGACCATTTGCTATTTTCAGTGCCTGATGAAGTTCTTTTTGCCAATCAGATACACTTTGCCCCATACGCGCATATATTAAATCAAAATTGGACCTCTTAAAGTATTTTTGTGAAAGCTCAATAGCTTCAAAGGCCTCTTTTAAGGAGTGCTCTCGCCCCAAAGCAATAAGGTCTTTAGTATTAAGGGCTTGAATGCCAAGTGATACTCGGTTAACTCCAGCCTTAGAAAAATCATCGAACTTTCCTGCCTCAACACTAGTTGGATTGGCTTCAAGAGTAATCTCAATATCACTATCAATGGAGAAACGTTTAGATAATCTATTAATTACAGTATCAACAGTCGTTGCTGACATTAACGATGGGGTCCCACCACCAAAAAAAATACTTTTAACTGAGCGTGCTCCAACTAGCCCTGCATAGTAATCTATTTCAGTCGTCATAGCAGCAGCCATCTTACCTTCATCAACCGTTTCACGCACGTGGCTATTAAAATCACAATATGGACACTTAGCAAGACAAAAGGGCCAGTGCACATAAACAGAAATACTATTGAGGTTTAAAGCATGCATCTATCAATTTCTCAAAGGCTTTAGCGCGATGACTAATACTATGTTTGCTAACCGGGTCCATTTCACCAAATGTTTGATCAAAGCCATTGGCAATAAACATTGGATCATAGCCAAAGCCATTATTACCACGAATGGGCCATGTTAATTTACCATGTACTTCACCTTCAAAGGTTTCAATATGCCCGTCAGGCCATGCAAGGGATAAAGCACAAACAAAATAAGCACTTCGATCTTTATTCCCTATTTCAATGTTTAATTTATCCATTGCGTATTTAAAGTCACGCTCCTCACTCCATGGATTATAAGCATATCGAGCCGAATGTATTCCCGGTATTCCTCCTAATGAAGGAACAACAAGGCCACTATCGTCGGCTAGAGCAACGAGCCCTGACTCTATCGAAGCAGATTTCGATTTAATCTCTGAATTTTCTATAAATGTATCTCCATCTTCCTCTGGTTCCCTTAGTTTAAGACCAGCAGATGAGAATATCTTTATACCGTAAGGGGATAACAAATCACTAATTTCAATTATTTTTCCATCATTGTGACTTGCAACCACTAACTGTTTATTTATTAAAACTCTATTCATTTAAGCTATAGCCCTAGGGTCTTTCGCTGCAATTTTGTGATTTTTTCTATCCCCATTCGTGCCAGACGCATCATACGAAGAAGCTCTTCTTCACTGAACGGCTCTTCTTCTGCCGTACCTTGAACTTCAATTATTTTTCCCGCACCCGTCATAACAAAATTTGCATCTGTT
>JABGYD010000059.1 GCA_018675425.1 Kordiimonadaceae bacterium | reverse complement strand
TCCGAAATATCTATTAGTGAAAATTTAATGCTGATCCTTATTTCTGCCCTTGCTGCTTATCTTATTCTAAACTTTCCCAGACCTAAATTTCCTTTTGGAGCATCAGCACTTTATCCTGGCTACCTGATTATATTGAGCGTTGCAATGCAGATGATCAATATAGACCCCAGCCTTGTTTTCTCACTTTTAATTCTTAGTATAATTTTTTACACTGAAAATTTAATCAACTTTTTACCTGAAACATATGCTACCCCGCTAATCAAATTAGTAATGCCCGCCATTCCAATAGGGATTGCCTGGCTATTTTCATAATCCTGAAATGCATTAAATATATACTTTAGTAATTGAGTAAATTCTTCTTCGCTTCAGAACCTGCATAAATTGAAAATAAACCAGCATTATCACACACAAAAATAATTTTAAAAAAACTACAAAAAGTTCAAAGTTAATGGTTTTTCATACTTATAATCCTAATGGTAGCCTTTAAGGACCAAAATATTCATTAAAACTAATTTTATCTTTGCATAGACATGTTGACACATATGGCTATACTGCGCCAACTTTTAACCCGGCCTAACGGATTAGTGACAACATCATGACCCTAAGAAATATTGCCATTATCGCCCACGTTGACCACGGTAAGACAACCCTGGTTGACGGAATGTTTAAACAGAGTGGAATGTACCGCGATAATGAAAACGTAGAAGATTGCGCTATGGACAGCAACGATATTGAAAAAGAGCGTGGCATTACAATATTTGCCAAATGTACGGCTGTAGAATGGGGCGATCACCGTATAAACATTGTTGATACACCTGGCCATGCCGATTTTGGTGGTGAAGTAGAACGCATACTCAGTATGGTTGATGGTGTAATATTGCTTGTCGATAGCGCTGAGGGCCCTATGCCACAGACTAAGTTTGTCACTGGAAAGGCTCTTGCTCTGGGCTTAAACCCAATTGTGATTATTAATAAAATTGATAAAGCCGACCGTCGTCCAGATGAAGTTCATGATGAAATATTTGATCTCTTCGTGAGTTTAGAAGCTAATGACCAACAGTTAGATTTTCCAATGCTATATGCCTCCGGCCGTGACGGTTGGGCCTCAAATGATCTTGATGGTTCTCGTGAGAATTTGGATCCCCTTTTTAAATCGATCATAGATTATTATGATAAGCCTGCCATGCGCACAAAGGAAATCATTGATCAACCTTTCACAATGCTTTCTACGCTTCTCGACCGTGACAATTTTATGGGGCGTGTGCTTACTGGCCGTATACAAACAGGAAAAATTAGTGTTAATGACCCGATTAAGGTATTAAATCAATCAGGTGAAACTGTTGAAACTGGACGTGCAACAAAACTCATGTCATTCGAAGGTTTGCAGCGCGTTCCCGTAGACGCCGCCATAGCAGGGGACATTATTGCTATTGCTGGCCTGAAAATAGCTACCGTTGCCGATACAATTTGTGACGCTGCTAACACCATTCCACTTCAAGCTCAACCAATTGACCCTCCTACCCTTTCAATGCGATTTTCTGTGAATGATAGTCCGATTGCTGGTCGCGAAGGAACAAAAGTAACATCCCGTATGATCCGAGATCGCCTTGAACGTGAATCGGAAGGTAACGTCGCCATTCAAATTACTGAAAGTGATGGTAAAGATAGTTTTGATGTTGCTGGTCGAGGTGAACTTCAGCTAGGAGTGCTTATTGAGACAATGCGCCGTGAAGGTTTTGAACTTTCTATTTCACGCCCACGGGTTATTTACAGGGAGGATGAAACTGGTTCACGTACGGAACCTTACGAAGAAGTTGTAATTGACGTAGACGAAGAATACTCAGGTGTTGTTGTAGAAAAAATGGCAGAAAGAAAAGCCGAGATGACTGATATGCGTGCCTCAGGTGCAGGCAAATCACGCATTACTTTTCTTGCTCCCTCCCGTGGCCTTATAGGATATCACGGTGAGTTTCTTACCGATACTCGCGGTACTGGCATTATGAACCGCACATACCACAGCTACGGCACCTATAAGGGTCCTTTGGAAGGTCGCCGTGTTGGCGTGCTCATATCTATGGGTGGAGGGAAAGCTGTAGCCTACGCTCTATGGGGACTAGAGGATCGCGGTACAATTCTAATTAATCCTCAAGAAGAGGTATACGAAGGCATGATCATCGGTGAACATGCTCGTGCGAACGACCTTGATGTAAACGTACTTAAAGGGAAGCAACTGACAAATATCCGTGCCTCTGGTAAGGATGATGCAATTAAGCTCACACCACCTCGCAAACTTAGCCTTGAACAAGCTATCGCTTATATTCAGGACGATGAGCTTGTAGAAATCACTCCAGAAAATATTCGTTTGAGAAAGCGTTTTCTTGTTCCTCATGAGCGGAAAAAGGCAGCCCGGGCAGGCAAAGCTTAAATTAATAACATTAGTGCATTTATTAAAAAAGACCGTCACCGAGTTGGCGGTCTTTTTTTTATACACAACTTGACAATCTTGCTAAAATCATTGAAACAGTCGATTAGGAATTAGGAAGTGTTAAAATGATCATCAGCGAAGGTTTTGAACCTTATATCGACCTTATGCATGAGCTCGCTAACGCTGCTGCCCCCGTAAGTCTTAAGTATTTCAAAAAAAATATCGATATTAGCAACAAAGGCCCGAAACTGAATAGCAGCTTTGACCCGGTAACAATAGCTGACCTGAATACAGAAAAAACTATTCGCGAAATAATCCGCAAGCATTACCCAGATCATAACATTATGGGTGAAGAGCAACCAGATGAACAAAAAAATAGCAATTATACTTGGATTATTGATCCTATTGATGGAACAAAAGCTTATATTACCGGTATCCCTACATGGGGGACATTGGTAGCACTGCAGTATAAAGGAAAAACAATTGCCGGCATGCTTGATCAACCTTACCTCAAGGAACGTTATATTGGGACAAGCAAAGGTACACTGCTCAATGGAAATAAAATTAAAACCCGGGCATGCAAAACTATTCATGAGGCTACTATTTCCACAACAGATCCGTTAACTCTCTTTACAAATCAAAATGAACAGGACAAATTTCTCAGGATAGCCGCGGATGCTAAAATTATGAGAAATGGTTATGACTGTTATGCATACGCAATGGTGGCAGCAGGCTTTATTGATGTTGTCATTGAAAGTGGTCTTGAGGCTTATGATATACAAGCACTTATACCTATTATCGAGGGGGCTGGAGGTATAGTCAC
>JABGYD010000034.1 GCA_018675425.1 Kordiimonadaceae bacterium | reverse complement strand
TTTACTTCAGGGATTGGCACCATATCACGATGCAGGCTCAGTAAGTCCTCGTAGTGATGTTCCATTGCCTCAAGGTGGAGAAATCTGGGATGAAATGAAGGGTTGGAATGTTTCTGCTAAATTTATGTGGGAGCAAGGGCCCAAACTGCGTGATTTTTGGAATATACACTCCAGCCAATAAAGGGCGCTTAAAATGGGACAGATACTTCTCAATGGGATCGTAAAGTCCTATGGAAAAGAGGTCGTGGTTAAAAACCTCGACCTCACAGTTGAAACTGGAGAATTTTTAACAATTCTTGGACCATCAGGTTGTGGTAAAACTACGACACTTAGAATGATAGCTGGTTTAGAAGAGCCAGATCAAGGGATGATAAAGTTAGATGATATAGTGGTTTTTTCGCGAAATGATGGTGTAGTTGTTCCACCAGAGGCTCGTCATCTTGGGTTGATATTTCAGAGTTATGCTTTGTGGCCGCATATGACGGTTGGAAAAAATATTACTTTAGCGCTGAAAGAGCAAAAGATATCAAAAAGTGAAATTGCAGACAGGCTAGAGAACGCTTTAGAAATGGTTCAACTTAAAGGTTATGCCGAACGCTATCCTTCTGAACTTTCAGGTGGGCAACAACAAAGAGTTGCCGTTGCAAGATTGATCGCTTTAAGGCCAAAAATTCTACTTATGGATGAGCCTCTTTCTAATTTGGATGCTAAATTACGAACAGAAATGCGTGCAAGTTTGAAACGTTTACATCGTGATCTTAACGCAACAACTGTTTATGTGACACACGACCAAATAGAAGCCCTAACTTTATCTGATCGAGTAATCATTATGAATGAAGGGCGGATCATGCAAGAAGGGTCACCATATGATATATATCATCACCCAGCTAATATTTTTGTGGCTGAGTTTATTGGTGATCCGGGCATAAATTTATTTGATGGCAAAATAGATAATGGGGTGATTAAGTGTGGTGAAATTCACATTCCGTTACCTAATAATTTTACAAAAAATAAGGGGAGTTTAATTGTAGGCGTAAGGCCAGAAAAAATTGAAGTATCCGAAACTAAAAAAAATGGTTGGCAAGAGGTCACAACAGGAATAATTCAACCTACAGGGGCTAATACCATAATAGAAGTAAAGGCTGGGGAAACCCCCATAACATTACTTCAAAATGGATTTATAACTTTACCTGAAAATTCAAAACTTTGGATTAATTTTGAGCTTGATACATTAAGTTTCTTTGATCCTGAAACGCAGGAAAACCTGCGTAATAGTGCGGGTTAATTTTATGGCTATTTCAGCAGGCAACAACAAACCTAGATTTTGGTCTATTCGTAATATTTTCTATCAATCTTATAGACTAAAAAATAGGCCTGAACTGATTATTGGATTGTTAGCTCTTTGTTTTTTGAGCTTTGTGGTGTTAGTGCCTTTGTTGCAAATTATTAAAGACGCCTTAACATTTCAAAGCTACGATCTTGCTTATGAGCCCGATGGTGTGGTTGGTGAATTTACTCTATTCCATTTAGATCGAGTATTTAATCAGCCTATATCTGCTGCGCTTTTCTACAAGCCACTTTTAAACAGTTTAAAAATGGGTTTTGCTGTAACGGTAATCGCATTATCGGTTGGGTTTTGTTTGGCTTGGCTTATGGTAAGAACAAATGTGTATTTTAAAGGTATTTTTGGTGGAATGCTTGTAATACCTTATATGATGCCGTCTTGGGTTATGGCAATCGCTTGGCTTAGCTTATTCAAAAATGATCGTATAGGTGGCTCAGAAGGATTGCTGACATATTTAACTGGTGTCCAAGCCCCAGACTGGGTGGCATATGGGTTCTTCCCAATAGTGATAACTTTGGCATTACATTACTATGCATATGCTTATTTATTGATTTCTGGGGCCCTAGCCACTGTAGACAGTGAACTTGAAGAAGCTGGTGCCACTAGTGGTATGAATAAATGGAAGCGGATCCGTGTAATCACTATGCCGTTGCTAATGCCAGCAATTGGGTCTGCAATTGTTTTAACATTTATTAGAATTCTTGGCACATTTGGCACTCCTGCATTACTTGGATTACCTGTTCGTTTTTTTACATTTTCGACACAGATATATGCTTCAATAAATGCTAGAAATCAAGGCGATGCATTTGTGTTAGCATTAGTTTTAATAGTTTTGGCTATATCATTTATTTGGATTAACAGCCGTATTATAGGAGTGCGTAAGAGCTACGTAACAATGACTGGAAAAGGGTTTAGAAAAAGTGAAAGTGACCTTGGCAAAATGCGTTGGCCAGTTACAGTAATACTTATTTTGTTCCTTTGTGTTACAGTTGCTTTACCTTTAATCTTGCTGCTATGGGAGTCTTTAACGCTTATCCCAGGAGATTATAGCTTATCAAATCTTACAACTTATTTCTGGAATGGTCAGGGTGACGTAAGTCTTGCCTATGGTGAGCCAGGAATACTTCGCAATAAGGGTATACTTGGTGCGTTGCTAAATTCAATTAAACTAGGATTTGCAGCGGCTATATTTAATGGAATTCTTGGACTTTTAGTTGGTTATGCAGTTGTACGGGGTCGTGGTGATAGATTATCAAAATGGTTAGAATCGATTGCTTTTGCTCCGTATATATTTCCATCTATAGCTCTTGGTGCGATCTATATTGGTATGTTCTCAACGAGTATTGGGCCAATACCTGCTTTATATGGAACCTTTACAATTTTGATTTTGATAACAGTTATTAAGAATTTACCATTTACATCGAGAACAGGAATTGCAGCAATTTTGCAAATTCACCAATCACTAGAAGAGGCAGCGCGCGTTCAAGGAATCGGCTGGTTCAGGAGAATGCTTCGAATAATTATTCCACTCTCGATGAGTGGCCTTGTCGCCGGTATGTTATTGACTTTTATTACAGCCATGCGAGAACTGTCTCTGATAATTCTACTGATTTCACCAGGCAATATGGTCCTAACAGGTTTGATATTTAGTTACCAAGAACAAGACATGGCGCAACACTCAAGTGCTGTAACATTGGTCCTTGTATTAATAATTATATCAATCAGTGTTATTGTTAGAATAATGTCGAGAAGTGTAGGAGTAGGACGCTTAAATGTTACTTAATTTCATATCGCTATTTTTTACAAAATAGAAACTAGCTGCAGCGATAAAACAAGTTATTCCGGCAAATAAGAAAGAAGGGACATAGCTACCGATAAAATCACGGCTAACACCTGCTCCAACAGTCATTAATCCAGCCGCAA
>JABGYD010000020.1 GCA_018675425.1 Kordiimonadaceae bacterium | reverse complement strand
TTTTTAGAATGAATTAGAAATTTCTTAACCAAAAATCATTTTCAATGATAATTATTGCAACATTTATACTATATTTACGCTCACTAAATAATGGTGTTGTTAAAATACGATTTTAAATCAATAGTTTCCAACCCTCTATATCCTATTTTGTAACTATACTATTTTGTAACTATACTATTTTGTAACTTTTTTGTAACTCTAACACTATATATTAGTAGCTTCATTTTCGATAGATGCTTGGTTCTATTGATATCTGGAAAATAGGAATTAAAACTTTGTAACGTTTATCAACCAAAAGTTGTTTTCTCCAAATACTCTTCCAAATTATTCTCAATCCATTCGAGGGTTTCAGTTCTATTCCCCTGCCAATCCGAACGCCTCAAAATCCCAACTAACCCATGAACAGATGCCCAAATATTGTATGCTTTTATCATTATTTCATTTTCAGAGTTGTTAGGCATAAAAAATTTCACCCCCTCAACTATTCCGCTAAAGGATGCATTTGATACAACTTCTATATCTGGGTACTGGGACATGTCGATATCAGTATTTCCATACATCAAATCATAAATATGCGGGAACTCCATCCCAAACCTTACGTAATGCGCCCCGTAAGCCGCAAAATTACCATTTATATTTAAATCCTTCATGCCTTCGTATACCATTTGAAAACCTTTACGTATCACTTCAGCTTTGAGATCGTTTTTGTTTTTGAAATGTCTATAAAAGGCAGTATTCGAGACTCTAGCTTTCTGCGCAACCCTTCGCATATTAACTTTCTGCCAAGGCTCTACGACGCAAATTTCCCACGCGATTTCAACAAGTCTCTTTTTCAGACTTTTTTTGTGATAGCCCATATAATATTATGTTTACTTAGTAAACAATTCCCTGTATTGCTTAGTTAACTTAGTAAACATAATAACGAGATTTGTAAATATAATGATGAAATATTTTTATTGCCTTTTATTTATTTTATGTTCTTTTCAATTAAGGGCAGCTACCTTAGACGTTGAAATCCAAGGGGTCACCGAAGAAGGCATACTTCATTTGGCAATTTATAATTCTAAGAAAGTCTTCGAATCAGATCGAGGCGACAAACCTGGTTCGCAACCTGGAATAGAGGCGGGTGTTATAAAAAAAATTAACAAAGGCACTTATAGAGGTTCTTTTGCAATCCCTCCTGGTACCTACGCAATTGGGGTATATATTGACGCAAATGAAAATGAGAAGCTTGATACTAACTTTTTAGGTATACCTAAAGAACAATATGGGTTCTCTAATAATGCGAAGGCTTTTGGTATTCCTAAGTTCGAAGCTGCATCCTTTGTCCTTGATACATATAAAATAGTTCAAATAGTCTTGTAACCATGACAATAATATACGCACATGCTTTTTTTGCATTAGCAGCAGTCCCCGTTGGTTTATATATTTTCTTCACAAAAAAAGGAACGAAGCAGCACAGGTTCATTGGACGCGTTTGGGTTTTTTGTTTACTGATTGTTTCCTTGACAGGGCTATTCATTACGTCCCCAATGACAGACACAGTATTTAATCCCGGGTGGTATTCTTGGATACATCTCTTAATTCCTTTTACAATCGGCAACTTAATTTATTCAATTTATAGCATCAGGTTATTCAAGAAAACTAGATTGGAAAAACATAAGAATGCTCATATATATTCAATGATAGGAGTATACTTTGGAGCGCTTATGGTTGCTGGTGCATTCACCTTAATGCCAGGCAGAATGTTTCATGAGATTCTATTTGGATAAATAACTAGCTCAAATGTCAAAGACTAATAGTATCTGGATCTAAATTGTAATTACAAAATTCATATAAATCAATCCTTTGAGAGTATTAAACTACACCCACGTCATAAAGCCCATAGCATTGCCAGTACCCGCCTCAGAGCGATAGCAAGGAATATAGTCAAGCATACTATTTTTTAAACCACCTTCATTTACGATTGCAGCAGTGGTGATCCAATTTTTAATTTCTGATGTACCCGAAATAAAATACTCTTCCGGCAAGGATGCAAGTAAATTCATGTCGAGGGTTTTAAGTCCCTGGTTAACACGTTGGTCAAATTCTTCATCAATAACAAAATGGCTCAATCCCCCCGACCCACAAACAGCTACCCTTAAGTTCCTATTATAATTATTCACAGCACGGCCAATAGCCTTCCCTAGCGCCACGCAACGAGATGCGGTTGGCTGGTTTGGCTGGTAAAAAGTGTTAAGACACACATGTACCGCCGGAATAGGTTTTTTCATTATACGTCGATATATAAATCCGTAAGCATGAGACATACCGCGTGGACCCCTTGGCCCGTCAGGTAAAGATTTCATCGCACACAGATCAAAATGATCCTTTGTTAATGATGATATAATGTGAGTTGATAGATCACTATCAATTGGATAGCTGATATCCTGTTCTGCGCTACACCCTTTTGCTGCAATTGCTATGCCAGGAGGCATATTAGCTAGACGCTCTGGAGGTATTGACAAATGATTAACATTTTCACCATAAATCATACTTATGGCCGGTGTATTATTTTCTTCAAAAACTTCCCGTTGATCATTGCCAATTATAATAAGAACATCTGGATCAACTTTTTCTAAATGTTCAGATAATTTCACTATTGATAACTGACTAGCATCATGCCTTTCCGCTCGCACTGGAAGTGAAGATTGATAATCAAGGCTTTCTTTTGCACGAAGTTTAACAAGTTCATCAAATACGTATGATTTTCCACGGTATTCCAGTGAAGGATTTTTTTTGTCAGCCTCAACCCGCAAATGCCACTTATTTGGGGGTGTAGAAAGCAATGGACTATGAGAAGTCCCAAAACCAAAAACGATATCTGCCATTTAAGTATTACCCCCCTTTTAAGTTGCCTGTAACGCTATTACAATAACATCCAAGTTTTAAAGTTCAATGGCAAAATATTTATAGGTTTGTAAAAATAAAAGAACCGTCATTTATTATAAATTATGGTCTGAGGAAATTATTTTAAATAAAAATGGTAATTGGTTAGAATAAGTATCTCTAGTTAAAATTAATGAATGGTTAAAACTTATAAGAAGTTATTTGGAAAAATAATTGTGCGCCACATGTGGGCAGATGGGCTATCATCATAACCTAAACCTTCTTCGGGTTGTCTGAAGTTGCGTTCTATAATACCATAAAACATATCAAGAGACACGACTGCGTTAGGGTCAAATGCGTAAACATCATTAATGCAAATTTGACGTGCCGTTTTGTACCATTTATGATTTTTAGCGTACTCCGCTTCTTCATGGATATAGGGCTCTGGACTAAAATCTTCCCCAAAGTAACGAATATAAGCCTTAGGGTATTCGTATCCCATGTCTGGGTCAGCAAAATACCTCAATGCCTGATGATAACGAATTGCCCATGACACCTCTTCATCGACATAAGGCTCCAAAAGTTGAGCACCCCAATATCCATGATCAGACCTAAGCAATGCAGTGCCCCCTATATCGTGCAATAAGCATGCAAGAATAACTTTTTCAGAAAGGCCTGACTTTAAGGCAAGCGCACCGCTTTGCAATAAGTGATTGGCAGGAGCAAAGCGTTTTTCAAAAAATTCTACAAGTGTGGGTTTGTCGGACATCTTTGGAAGCCGGGGATCATGCCCCATATGAAAATACTGTCCTGATTTTCGGGAGCCTTTAAAGGGCTCACGGCCCATAGTAGAACACAGCGGGGGCTTCGCAACTCTTGTGTCTAGCTCTGCACTCATAGCGTATTCAAGTGCGTCAGCTTTTTCCATTGAATTCATCGCAGTCAGGGCGCTCAGACCGCCAACGGCTGTAAGAAAATTTCTTCTATCCATCATTTATTCCTAATATTTTGAAACAACCATTATGACTGTAACACAGCTTTTATAAAATTCAATTTATTACAGATGACCAGTTTTTTAGTAGAATTTTATGGACGAACATAATTTTATACTGTTATAGTAATAACATTAAGAACCTTATAAAAGGATAAGCTGTGTTAAAAAAAGCTGACAATCAAATACTAACACAAGTAGGTGAAGGCACACCAATGGGTAACCTATTGAGACGGTTTTGGATGCCCGTTCTTCTAGAGGAAGAAATTTGTGACCCAGATGGTCCTCCAGTTCGAGTACGTATACTTGGAGAAGATCTCGTCGCGTTTAAAAATACTGATGGTAAAATAGGAATTATAGATGCCCATTGCCCTCATAGACGTGCAGGTATGTTTTTTGGTCGAAATGAAGAGTGCGGATTAAGATGTGTATACCATGGTTGGAAATTTGATGTAGATGGAAATTGTGTTGATATGCCTTCCGAACCGGAAGAAACAGATTTTAAACAAAAAGTAAAAATTAAATCATACCCTGCACTCGAGAAAGCTGGAGCGGTATGGATATATATGGGACCACCCGAATTAAAACCAGAATTTCCTGACTTTGAATGGGCACATTTACCCAAAGAGCGTCTAATTGTTACAAAACGCTTAACCGAATGTAACTGGGTTCAAGCATTGGAAGGTGGCCTTGACTCAAGTCATATTTCATATCTCCATCGTAATTTAGAAGATTTAAAACCTCAGGCAATAAAGAAAAAAGACAACCTTAGCGTTAATTATGCAGCTAACGATCGCCATCCAGTATTTTTTATTGATGAAACAAAATATGGTCATCGTATTAGTGCAAGACGGAATGCAAATGCTGATGATTATTACTGGCGTATTACGCAATTTATGGTTCCTTTTCATACTCTGATTCCTCCACAAATAAAAACAGGCCGAGATTCAGATAAGCACAGTTACGCTGGTCACGTATGGCTTCCCATTGATGATGAAAAATGTTGGACTTTTTCCTTTAATTGTAATCCAAGCCGAGAATTAGATGAGCAAGAGCAAGAAATTTACCACCCTCGCACAGGCATGTGGGGACCAATTGATGAAAATTACATACCGTTAGCAAATAAGGCTAATGATTATTTAATCAGTAGAGAAGTTCAAAAAGATTATAATTACACTGGAATTACTGGCATTCCCAATCAGGATGCTGCTGTTCAAGAAAGTATGGGTATAATTTGTGATCGTACTAATGAAAGACTTGGAACTAGTGACAAGGCAATAATTGCATTCAGAAAACGTTTGTTAAAAATGGCAAAGGAACTTGAAAAAGGAATTGAACCATCCGAAGCTTCAATGAATGATGCCTACAACATCAGATCGGCAACCTATCTAGCTAACAAAGAAATATCAATCACTGATGGTTCGGAGTGGTTAACCAAAATAAAATAGGAACGCTTTACTTAATGTGAATTAGACCCTTCAGCACCAATCCCAGTCATAGACCTGACAAATTGTTTATCAAACCTGGATTTTTCTTCTACAGCATTGATACTTTTATCCGTTACAGAGAAGAACCATGTAGCTAAAAATGCAAGACTTATAGAATAAATAGCAGGATAAATAGAGGGGAAAATAGGATCAGTGTTACCAAAGATATCAACCCACACTATCGGCCCAAGAACCACCAGTATAACTGAAGTGAACAATCCCAATGACCCTCCTATAAGCGCTCCTCTAGTTGTTAAGCCGCGCCAGAACATAGATAGAAATAACACGGGGAAGTT
>JABGYD010000021.1 GCA_018675425.1 Kordiimonadaceae bacterium | reverse complement strand
TTCCTGTCTCAATATGATTGATAAAAGTAGATTGGGATGGGTTATTTATGATTTTTGGCATCTTTTTTACCAGGATTCCATATGAATCAAAGCTCATCCATCTGCTTGCGAGTCAATTTTGTGGTCTTTCTTCCTTCGTATACTAATCGATAAAGTACAGGCAACACTAGTAATGTAAGTAAGGTTGAAGACCATACTCCACCGATCACAACCGTGGCTAGTGGTCGTTGTATTTCAGCGCCTACCCCTGTGGCAATGGCCATAGGAATGAAACCAAGTGATGCAACCATGGCCGTTATTAAGATAGCTCTTAGACGACTCAGGCTACCTTCTTCAATGGCAGTCTCTAATGATTTTCCTTCAGCCAATAATTGCCGAATAAAGCTAATCATAACGAGGCCATTCAAGACAGCAATCCCTGATAGTGCTATTAAACCAACGCCTGCAGAGATAGAGAGGGGTATATCTCGCAGCCATAACATTAATACACCCCCAGTTAATGCAAACGGAATACCAGTGAACACAATCAGACCATCTTTAAGGTTATTAAACATGGCGTAAAGCAATATAAATACTAATAACAAGACCATTGGCACTACAATTTTTAACCGGTCGCTAGCTTTTTGTAATTGTTCAAAAGTCCCACCCCAGTTAATCCAATAACCAGCTGGGATATTGACCTCTTGTTGAATTCGTTGCTGAGCTTCAGCTACGTATGAACCAATGTCACGCTCTCGAACATTGGCCGTAATAACCACATTACGTTTTCCATTTTCGCGACTGAACTGATTGATGCCTTGGGATATATCAATGCTTGCAACCTCCCCAAGTTGCAAGTAAACGGGTGCTTCTGCATTATTAGTTACTTTGATTGGCAGTCGTTTAAGTGTATCCATATTCACTCTGGCCTCTTCGGCTAAGCGAACGACAATTTGAAAGCGCCTGTCTCCTTGGAATAGTGTACCAGTCTCATATCCATTCATGGCAATCGCAATCACTTCTTGCACGTCTGCCAAGTTAACTCCTAGCCTCGCAACTTTTTGACGATCAATATTGACGGTGAGAATGGGTAACCCAGTTGTTTGTTCAACTTTAACGTCTTCACCACCTTGAATTCCTGCCAGCACATGAGAGATGTCTTCAGCCGTAGAGTTCATTACTTGGATATCATCACCAAATACTTTCACAGCTACATCGCTTCGGACTCCAGAAATGAGCTCATTAAAACGCATTTCAATGGGCTGTGTGAATTCATAATTATTACCTGGCACGTTTTTTAATGCTTTTTGCATTTGGGCAATCAGCGAATTTTTGCTTAGGTTAGGGTCTGGCCATTCTGACTTCGGCTTTAGCATAATAAAGTTATCTGCAACATTTGGAGGCATTGGGTCGGTGGCTATTTCTGCTGTTCCCAATTTGGCAAATACTCGGTCTACCTGTGGAAATTCTTTCACGGCATATTCTAACTCCCTTTGCATGGTGACCGCTTGCGTTAAGCTAGTGCCAGGAATGCGCAATGCATGCAAAGCAATATCGCCTTCATCGAGGCTAGGGACAAACTCGCTACCCATGCGACTTGCTAATAAGCCACTCAACGCGACTGAGACCACTGCAATCGTTAGCACTAATACTTTGTTGAGGATTGCCCATCGCAGCAAAGGTAAATAGCGCTGTTTAGCCAGAACAATCAATGTTTGTTCTTTTTCTTCCACTTTTCCCGTAACTATTAGAGCTACTGCGGCGGGTATAAACGTCACTGATAAGATCATTGCGGATATTAAAGCGAAGACGACGGTGAAGGCCATTGGGTGGAACATCTTACCCTCTACCCCTGTGAGAGAAAAAATGGGCAAGTACACTGCTATGATTATCAGTTGCCCATAAATCAAAGGTTTTCTGACTTCTTTCGCCGATGTGAATACTTCATTAAAGCGCTCTGATCTAGTGAGTAGCCTGCCTGCGCTATTTTGTGCATTAGCTAATCGACGCATACAATTCTCTACGATCACAACTGCACCATCAATAATGATACCGAAGTCTATTGCCCCTAAACTCATCAAGTTAGCACTAACTTTACCTGCCGCCATCCCCGTGAATGTGAACAACATAGTTAAAGGAATCACTAACATCGTGATAATTGCTGCCCGTATATTGCCTAAAAAGATAAACAAAATAGCAACGACTAATATTGCTCCTTCAAGCAGGTTAGTTTTTACGGTATTGATAGCTTTATTAATTAAAATTGTTCGGTCATACATCGTCCTTGTTATTACACCTGCCGGTAAAGTTTGATTAATCTTTTTTAGCTGCTTTTCAACGGCAATTGATACTTCTCGACTATTTTCACCTACTAACATGAACACGGTGCCTAATACTACTTCTTGACCATTTTCTGTAGCAGCGCCATTTCTTGATTCGCTTCCAATCATGACCTCAGCAACATCTTTAATACGTAATGGAACGCCCGCTTTAGTCTCTAGCACAATATTACCTATATCTGCTAGGTTACTAACTTGCCCTGGCACGCGAATCAAATACTGTTCACCTGATTTTTCAATATAACCTGCACCAATATTGGCATTGTTATTTTCTAGTGCCAAAACTAAATCTTTCAGAGATAACCCTCTTGATACTAAGCGGTCGATATAAGGTGCCACCTGATATTGTTTTACGTAACCACCGACAGTATTAATTTCATTAACTCCTGGCACATTCCGTAATTGCGGTTTAATGATCCAGTCTTGGACTTCACGAAGGTCCATTAAGGTATAAGGAGTATTGTCTGTTTTTAGGGCGCCTTCTTCAGCTTCAACGGTCCACATAAAAATTTCGCCGAGCCCTGTTGAAGTTGGGCCCATTTCAGGAATAATACCAATAGGCAAACTCTGTTTAACTTGCTGGATTCGCTCATTGACAAGCTGCCTAGCAAAATAAATATCCGTACCTTCTTTAAATACAATGGTGACTTGAGATAAGCCATAACGTGAAATT
>JABGYD010000025.1 GCA_018675425.1 Kordiimonadaceae bacterium | reverse complement strand
TGTACTAGTTTCACCAATTTTTAAATTACTTAAGTATTTTGTCATTTAACGTTCTTATTAATTATAATTCTTATTATCAATAGAGTATTAAATGATTCTTTGAATTTTGGAAACAAAAAAAAGGCCTGTTAGAATTTAAACCAACTGACCCCTTTTTCATATATATTTTATTTGAGCCTAATCAGTGTCAAACTTAATACCTTGTGCTAGGGGTAATTTAGTAGAATAGTTTGTTGTGCTTGTCATACGACGCATATAGCCGCGCCAAGCATCTGATCCGCTTTCGCGCCCTCCACCAGTTTCTTTTTCACCACCAAATGCACCACCAATTTCTGCACCACTTGTACCGATATTAACATTGGCTATACCGCAGTCACTGCCAACTTCAGATGTGAAAATTTCGGCTTCGAGCATATTAGTAGTGAAGATGGCCGAAGATAAACCCTGAGGCACATCATTTTGACGATAAATAGCATTATCCAGATCATTATATTTAAAAGCATATAGGATCGGAGCAAATGTTTCCGTTTTAACATTAGCATCTGTGCCATCTATTTCAACAAGTGCAGGATTAACATAGTAACCGCCGGGATAGTCATCAGCCATGGCACGACCACCCCCAGTGATGGAGGCACCATTCTTTTTAGCGACACTTAAGGCATTTTCCATATTGTTGAAGCTATCTTCATCAACAAGCGGTCCCATGAGTGTTTCTTCATCTAGTGGGTTGCCTATAGTCACGCCTGAGAAGGCTTTTTTGATACGTGGAATTATTTCATCATAAACATCTTCGTGGATAAAAAGACGGCGAGTTGTAGTACAACGTTGTCCACAAGTTCCAACTGATCCAAATACAATACCTTGGTAAGCAAGATCAAGATCAGCATGCTTTGAAACTATGATGGCGTTATTTCCACCAAGCTCAAGAATCGATTTTCCAAAACGTCCCGCAACCTTGGCTCCAACAACTTTACCCATTGCGCTACTCCCTGTGGCAGAAATAAGAGGAATACGTTCGTCTGCAACAAGTACCTCACCAATATCACGCTCACCTGTAAGAACTTGGGATAGGTTTGCGGGCGCATCATCGCCAAATTCAGCGCATGCCATCTCAAATATTTTTTGACAAGCTAGTGCAGTTACAGGTGATTTTTCTGAAGGTTTCCAGATAACGGAGTTACCACAAACAAGAGCGAGTGCAGTATTCCATGACCAAACGGCAACTGGGAAGTTAAAAGCGCTGATGATGCCAACTGGTCCTAGGGGTTGCCAAATTTCACGCATCTTATGTAGGGGGCGCTCTGAAACAATTGTCAAGCCGTGTAGCATGCGGCTTTGGCCAACTGCAAAATCACAAATATCAATCATTTCTTGAACTTCACCAAGGCCTTCTTGATAAATTTTACCGCACTCAAGTGTTACGAGTGCACCAAGGGCTTCTTTTTTGTCCCGAAGAATATTACCGAGAATACGAACAAGCTCCCCACGGCGTGGAGCTGGAACGTTACGCCATATTTTGAAAGCATCAACGGATTTGCCAATTTTTAATTCTGTTTGAGCGACTGTATCCATGGTAACATTAGCCATCACAGTTCCATCGATTGGCGTGTGAACTACAAGGTTCCCGCCTTCTACATCCTTTGCAGTGAGGCCGAGAGCTTTATATATTTCTTTTTTATTCATCATATTTTAAATCCTTCACAATAATCAATATGAACGATATTTCGTATTTATGAACAAAAGTCAATATTAATTGAACATTAAATATATCAAAAAATTATTTAAATATATCAAAACGTTATTTTACTAAAATTTATGGCATTCTATTGAATTTTGACACTAGAATAATATGACTTTCTGTTTTCATTACACCATCAATCATTTCAATATTGGTAAGCACCGTATCCATTTTTTGATTATTGTCCGTACGGACTAGAACCATGAAATCAATAGGTCCCGCAACAGTGGCTAAGCAATCAACCTCTGCCATATTATAGAGAGCATTTTCAATTTGTGCAGATTTTTTAGGATCCCTAGTGATTGTCACATAGCACCGAGAATCGCTATCAATTGACGCATCCTTAAGTTTGATTGTATAACAACCAATAACTTTTTCCTCAAGGCGGATAAGCATTGTATGTATAGTCGATCGTGCTAGGTTGAGTTTGCGGCCAAGCTCTGCTGCGCTCATTCTACTATTGATTTTAAGTAAATCTAATAGTTTTTTTTCACTTTGCGATAATTTCAAAATTTTGACCTTTGTACGAAAATTTGTTTGTTTATATATAAACATGACGAATATATAATCATAAATAAACAAAAGATAGTTATTTTGTGCTATAGTCTCGAAATATAAAAGATATTATAATAATTTTTCTATTTTAGAATATTTGGCTTTAGTTTCATTATTATATTCAACTTTAGTCTTAAATTAAAATCAGGAGTTTACGAGTAATGTTCGAAAAAGTAATAGTAGTTTTAACTTTATGTGTTGTATTTATTTCTGACGCAATGGCTGAGCAGGTTCGCGCCCGCGATCTCGGCATTAAACCAGGGATATTAAAAACAGGAGTACATAATTCTATTACCGATGTAGAGGGTGTTCTTGTAGGGCATGTTACTTTAGATGAAGGCAAGAGCGTCCGCACTGGGGCTACTGCAATTCTCCCGCATGGTGAAAATATTTATCAGAATAAAGTTCCGGCGGCGGTAGTCATTGGTAATGGTTTTGGTAAAATGATGGGCTATTCACAAGTGAAGGAACTTGGGGAAATTGAAACTCCGATTTTGCTTACAAACACTCTAAGTGTCGCACGTGCTGCGGATGCTATTCTTGACTGGGTATTGCCGCAGTCTGGTAATGAAGAGGTTCGCTCGGTAAATGCTATTGTAGGAGAAACCAACGATGCTGGTCTTAACGATATTCGGGGCAGGCATCTTACTTCAGAAATTATTATTGAAGCTATCAAGGGCGCAAAAAGTGGGCCGGTCTCTGAAGGGGATGTTGGCGCGGGCAAGGGAACCAGTGCCTTTGGCTGGAAGGGTGGTATAGGAACGTCATCGCGGATACTTCCTAACACACTCGGGGGTTATACAGTGGGTGTGCTTGTTCAGACCAACTACGGTGGCACACTTATGATGGACGGGGTCCCTATTGGCGAAGAACTTAATCAGTATTACCTTAAAGATTATATAGATAGTGACATTGCTGATGGGTCGATTATGATAGTAGTCGCTACCGATGCGCCTCTTAGCGACCGAAATCTTGAAAGATTAGGAAGTCGTGCTCTGACTGGTTTAGCTAGAACGGGGTCGGCTATGACCAACGGGAGTGGCGATTATGTGATAAGCTTTTCGACTGCCAAGAGTGTAAGGCGTACTAAAAAGCGGAGAAATAATAAGAGCGAGATAGAAGAGCTACCCAATAACCGCGTCTCGCCACTTTTTCAAGCGGTGGCTGAGGCGACTGAGGAGGCGGTTTATAATTCTTTATTGATGGCAAGAAGCGTTACCACAAAAAACGTTCTAACAGGTGAGACAAAAACTATTTATGAACTCCCAGTAGCTAAAGTGAGAGAAATTTTTAAAAAATACGGTAGGTTATAAACCGTGAATGTGTTAGTTCGCGCTTATGAAAGATTTATCTAACAGACCGGTAGAAAGTAGTAGTCAAATAAAGGCTGTACTGGGACCAACCAACACTGGAAAAACTCACCTAGCAGTAGAGAGGATGCTTGGTCACGCTTCAGGTATGATTGGATTGCCGCTGAGGTTACTTGCTCGTGAAATATATGACCGGGTCGTAAAAAGTAGAGGTGTATCTAATGTTGCGTTAATCACGGGTGAAGAGAAAATAGTACCAAAAAATGCTCGTTTTTATGTTTGTACAGTCGAAAGTATGCCGATTGAAAAGCCGGTGGAATTTTTGGCAATTGATGAGGTTCAGCTAGCGGCTGATTTTGATCGAGGGCATGTTTTTACAGATCGCCTTCTAAGGGCGCGCGGGCGTCAGGAGACAATGTTTTTGGGTTCAGAAACTATTCGCCCACTTATTCAACGCCTCATACCAAATGTAGAGTTTATCACTCGGCCTCGTTTCTCAGAGCTCATTTATGTTGTACCAAAAAAAATTAGTCGTCTTCCGCGTCGCAGTGCGCTCATTACATTTAGTGCAAATAATGTTTACGGTTTTGCTGAAATGCTGAGGCGCACCAAAGGTGGGGTCGCGGTTGTGATGGGTTCACTGAGCCCTAGAACCAGAAATGCCCAAGTTGAATTATATCAAAATGGCGATGTAGATTATGTGGTGGCTACTGACGCAATTGGTATGGGACTTAATATGGATATTGATCATGTATCCTTTGCGGCAACTGCTAAATTTGATGGCCGGCAAATGCGGGAACTTAATCCATCTGAACTTTCACAAATTGCAGGACGGGCCGGACGCTATTTAAATAATGGTACTTTTGGCTGCCTTACTGAGGGGGCTGACTATCAAACAGGTCTCGTTCCAGAAATGGTATTCGCGATTGAAAATCATCAGTTTGCGCCACTAACCGTAATCCAATGGCGTAACGCTTTTATTGATTTTTCACGAGCCGAAACGGTGATACGTTCATTGTGTCAGACCCCGGAGAGAATTGGTCTTACGCGGACTATGGAAAAACTTGATATGTCAACATTCCAGCTCTTGAGTAACAATCCAGTTATTAAATCTTCGCTTGGTGGTCCTGCGGCGGTAAAAATACTTTGGGAAGTTTGTCAATTACCAGACTTTAGGCAGATTTCTGACGATGAGCATATTCAGCTCTGTAGCAGTATTTATCATCAGATTACTTCGGATCATAATAGGATAAGTGAAGATTGGATGGCTAATTTGATGAAACCTTTGAATAATGTTACTGGCAATATAGACACTTTATCAACACGTATTGCACATATCAGAACGTTGACCTATATTTCGAACCGCCCGGGGTGGTGCGAAAACCAAAAATATTGGCAATCAACAACAAGAAATATTGAAGACAAGTTATCAGATGCGCTACATGAAGGGTTAACAAAACGATTTGTAAGCAGACGAACGTCTGTTCTAATGCGAGAACTTCGCCAAAAAGGAAAGTTAATGGCAAATATTGAGACCGATGGAAGTGTTTATGTAGAGGACCATTTTATTGGGACTATAGAAGGCTTCCATTTTAAAGAGGATGAGGGTGCATTCGGGGAGGATAGTAAAACCTTGCGCAATGCTGCAACAAAAGTTCTTGCAGATGAAATAAAAAGACGCGCAGAAGAGTTTAATCAGGCTGACGATAGCGAGATTAGCCTTATATACGGTGATCCTCTCATTCGTAGCACTATTAATTGGCGGGGTGTTATTGTCGGGCGAATTGTCAAAGGTCCATCTATTTTAACTCCAAAAACCTTAGTTCAGCCAACTCCAGTATTACAGGGTGATGCTTATACCATGGTTCAGGCTAAACTTGATCGTTGGCTGGATACTCAAATTGGGGAAACTCTTGCTCCACTTTTTTCTCTCCAGGAAGCGGTTAATGGGGCCAAGGATGATGAGGGTAATGAACGCCTCACCGGTATGGCAAAAGGGATAGCCTTCCAAATACTAGAAAAGCTTGGAACAATCCCAAGACGATTAATTGCCAAAGATTTTAAAGGGGTTGATAGTAATGGACGTTTTCAAATTAAGAAACTTGGTGTATGGCTCGGTGCAGCAAGCCTTTATATCCCCGCCCTTTTAAAACCGTCTCCGGCACAACTTAGACTTCTCCTCTGGGCGCTTTTTAATGATCGGGACAGTTTGCCAGATATTCCACCAGCAGGCCTATGCACGATTAAAGTCGATAAGGATGCTTCGCGTGTATTTTATGAGGTATCAGGTTACAGGGTTGTGGGCAACAACGCTGTTCGTCTTGATATGCTTGAGCGGCTTGCTAATGCGGCCCGTGAAGTTTCTATGAAAGGTCCGTTTCCCATGGACGCGGATTTGATGAGTTTGGTGGGGACCAGCGGCGACGACTTTATCGAAATAATGAGCTACCTTGGTTATATTACCAAACATTATTCAAAGGATGCGGCTAAAGAAATTTTAGCGAGGCGCCAAGATTTAAAGGTAGCAGATGAGGCTATTAATGTAAAAAAGGTAATAAAAGAAGTGCCTGCGGTAAAAATAGTTGTTGAAATAAAAAAGGAAAACACTGATTTGCCAGATAAGGTAATATTATTTACCCATAAACCTCAAGAAATACGACGCCCTAACCCTATCAACAAATCTGCGCGGATCAAAAATGGGAATAAACCTAAATTAAAAGGTAATACTTCACAGAAAAAATTATCTAAAAAAGAAAATAGAAAATCAGTATCTAAACCTATCCCGCTTGATCCAGATTCCCCATTTGCCCTACTTGCTGGTCTAAAAGAGCAATTAAAGAGCCAAAAATAAAATGTCTGATATACTAAGTACACAACGAATTGATGTGTGGCTTTGGTATGGACGTTTTTATAAAACCAGGTCACTTGCTACTAAAATGGTTCGGGGGGGAAAGGTGCGATTGAACGGTAAGGTTTGTAAAAAAACAAGTACTCCTGTTTCAGCGGAAGACGTATTAATATTTAGTAGGGCGGATGACCTATTAATCGTAAAAATAAGAGCGTTTGCTCTTAGGCGTGGTCCAGCATCTGATGCACAAAATTTGTATGAGGACCTTACCCCAGTGTTAGAAAAACGTGAAACTAAGAAAGTAATCTTTACATCAAATCGCGAAAGAGGCGCCGGTCGTCCAACAAAAAATGAACGACGAGCCATCGACCGGCTTATGAATAGAAAGTGATAAGTTAAATAATGATATTTATATTGACACTATGAGCACTACTTCTAAGATGTTTATGAGGAATAATAGGTTAATATGAATTTAAATAAAACAACGTACCATCATGGAAACTTGCGCGAGACCCTAATTACGTCTGCACTTGAAATCCTGAAAGACGGAACCCTCGAGGATTTAAGCCTGCGTGCCCTTGCCAGAAAAGCAGGCGTATCACAAACAGCTCCATATCGTCACTTTGAAGATAGAGAAGCTCTTATTGCTGTGCTTATTCTTGAAGGCTCAAAAATATTACAGGCTGGAATGAGGACTGCCGTTGAAATTTCAAGTGATCCTGTTGAGAGTATGCTTGAATGTGGCCTAAATTATTATGATTTTGCCGCGGCGCATCCTGCCCTTTTTAGAATTATGTTTGGTGGCAACATAAATGAATTAAGAGAAAAATATCCAGAATTGCAGGAATCCGAGCAAAAATCCCGCAAGATTATTCAACCTTTTGTCAGCGAATGTATGAAATTAAAAACTGCACCTAATAAAGCAGAAGAACTAGTTATGATAAGTTACTGGGCGTTGGCCCATGGATTGTCTCACCTTCTTTTAAATGATGTGGATAGTACTATTATGGGTCGTGAAAATCAGAGAGTTGTGGTAAAAGAAGTTCTATCATTAACCTTAACATCAATGTTTAAAAAATAAAAAGGTAAAATAAAGTGTCAATTTTTGCTAAAATTAGTAGCGTTTTCGGTGAAAAAAAGGGAACTCTTTCCAACGTTATAAAAAATAATATTAATGCAGAAAAACTCGCTGCTGCAGCTTTGATGGTAGAGGTGGCTGTTCAAGATGGACAGTTTGATTCTGCGGAGAGGTCTACTATCGAAAAATCTCTTACAAACAAGCTTAATTTGTCAATGGACGATGCCAAGGAACTTCTTGAATTAGCAGAAGATAAGCAAAATCAATCAGTTCAAATTTTATCCTTTACTAAAGAAATAAAAAATCATTTTGATGATCAGGGAAGAGCTCATATCATGGAGATGCTCTGGGAAGTCGTATTTGCTGACGGAGAAGAAGATAGTTATGAAAGCAATCTAATGCGACGTATTGCGGGCCTGCTCTATATCTCAGATAAGGAAAGTGGTGATATCCGCAAAAAAGTAATGCATAATTTAAATTTACTGTAAACTTTTTAATTTAATTGAGAATTAATGATGATAATCTGGCTTAGACTATTTTTAATATTAATTTGACCTGTCAAAGAAAAATGTTATACGCAACTTATTTGTAAGATAAAACTATTTTAGAAATTATGTAATTTAGGAGAAGTCCATGACCTACGTCGTCACTGAGGCATGCATTAAATGTAAATTTACGGACTGTGTGGAAGTCTGTCCAGTTGACTGTTTTTACGAGGGTGAAAACATGCTCATTATTAATCCAAGTGAGTGCATTGATTGCGGGGTGTGCGAACCTGAATGCCCAGCGGAGGCAATTCTACCGGATACAGATGATGGTATGGAGAGGTGGGTTGAGCTAGCTGAAAAATATTCTGACGATTGGCCAAACATCACCGAACAAAAGACCCCACTCCCGGGCGCGGATGATGTGATTTCTGAAGACGATAAGTTTAATAAGTATTTTATTGAAAAACCTGGCGAAGGTTCTTGAATTAAAGACTATAATAAGAAGACCTTTTATTAAACAAATTCTGTATATTTTTATCTGTGAGATAAAAGGTGTTTTTTTGTTAAAAATATGCTATAAAATTCTGCATGTGAACTTGATTGAAATACAGTAATAGGCATAGCCAACTGATGTTGGATTAACACTTAGAAGTAGAAATTGATTAACTGAAGTAAGCATTTAACTTTGGTAAAAATTTTTGCGAAGTTTTTATTTTTTAATAATATTAACCTAGATATTATGTTTGTCCGTTAAAATCGAGTGATATTTGTTAGTATAAATTATGATAGCTCAAGGCTGCCGTTACGACCATATTTAGGGTTTACCTTGAGCATAAACGGAGAGTTTGTTAATGAGTAAGTCTGATAAATTGGAATTTTCTATCGATCAAGATATCGTTTATCCAAAACATGGCGTTGGTACTATTACTGATATTCGGGTGCAAGAAATTTCTGGTATAACCCTTGAGCTTTATGTTGTTCGCTTTGAAAAAGAAAGAATGACTTTAAGGGTGCCAACGGAAAAGGCTGTTGGCGTTGGAATGCGGTGTATTTCTGATGAGGAAACGATGAAGAAAGCTTTCAAAACTCTAAAAGGTAAAGCAAAAGTTAAGCGTACAATGTGGAGTAGGCGCGCTCAGGAGTATGAAGGAAAAATTAATTCTGGTAGCATTACTCAGCTTGCTGAGGTTGTGCGCGATCTACACCGTAGTGGTGATCAGTCTGAACAATCCTATAGTGAACGTCAAATTTATGAATCTGCCATTAGTCGATTGGCTCGAGAGGTTGCGGCTGTTGAGGAAACCTGTGAAAAGGAAGCTCTTTCGAAACTTGAAACAATACTTACTCCTGAAAAAATTGAGCCAGAAGTTTCTCCAGAAGTTTCACCAGAAATTGAAGCGTAAAACTAAAATTATATAATCATTAAAAGCCTGCCTCGTGCAGGTTTTTTTGTTTCAAAACTGACTTAATCTTGCTAAGCCTTATTAGGTATAAATATATTTGGAAAATAACTTTTATGGATATGAATAATTTCTCTGGCCTAGATGAGAGCAGATATGGTATTTTAAAAAATGCTAAGAGAATCTGGGCGATCGGATCAATCCATGGTGAGTTAGAAGATTTAAGCATTGTTCATAAAAAATTAATTTCCAAATTTCGTCGAGGGGATAAACTAGTCTATCTTGGTAATTATTTTGGTGATACAAAGCATAATAAAGAAACACTTGATGAACTACTTATGGCTAGACGTAAGATTATGTCTTTACCTGAAGTATTCATGCCGGAAGACTTTTTTTACTTACGTGGTGCCAGAGAAGAAATGTTTTTTAAACTACTTCAACTTCATTTTGCACCTAATCCGGCATTGGTTATGGAGTGGCTTTTAGACCATGGGATGGGCAGTTCGCTCGCTGCCTATGGTGAAACGGAGAGTACTGCTCGCACAATTGTAAGGCATGGGACTGTAGCACTTACTAAATGGACTACTGGCATTAAACGCCAAATACAAAATTGCCCTGGTCACATTGATTTAACAAATAGTTTAAAGCGGGCATGTGTTACTGAGGATGGAGCTCTTTTATTTGTTCATGCAAGTGTCGATACTACGCGTCCCTTAACCATGCAAAAAGATCAATTCTGGTGGGATAATGGAAATTTTAATGAAATCAAAAATAAATTTTCAGATTTTTCAAAGGTCATCAGAGGTTATGATCATTCAAATTCTGGTATTGTTTTAAATAAAGATTATATAGCAAGTATTGATGGTGGTTGTGGCCGGAGTGGGAAGCTTCACGCTGTGTGCTTTACCCCTGACGGCATCAAGCACGATGAAATTATGAGTAGGTAATGTTTAATAAATATTATATTTATGCGGGGTTTGAAGCTAGCTCGCGTACAAAGATATAATCAAATTTAAAATGGGTGTCTGAAATGAAGGCGTGCAAATTTTTCTCTATAGTCATTCTTGTGCTGACGATTTCGTCTTGTAGCTTATCGCCCACAGCAGATATTAAAATGTCTACTCCTATAGATATAAATTCTGAATGGCAGGGTTTGGCATTAAATACAGCACCACTACAAAATGGCTGGCTTGATGATCTTGCAATGAATGGACTAAGTAATTTTGTTGCAGAAGTAATGAAGCACAACCCTAACTTTAATGAAGTGGCTCTGAGGATGCAGGCTGCCGGTTATAATGCTAATGCTGCAGCGGGTCGTCTTTTGCCTCGATTGGGTACATCAGGAACAACAAGCCGAAATCGGGCCTCAACCTCAATACAAAATAATACTTCAAATAGCTTTTCAATGGGTTTGGATGCAAGTTGGGAAGTTGATGTTTGGGGTCGTATTTCTGCTAGTTCCGCTGTGGCAAGGTCAACCTTTGAAGTAGCACAATATGATTTTTATGGTGCGCGTCTTTCCTTGGCGGCGCAGGTGGCTCAAAGTTGGTTTGATGTGATTGAAGCAAAGCAGCAATATGAGTTATCCTCTGTTACTGTGTTAAATTATGAAAGAGCAAACCAAATCATTAGAAATCGCTTTGGGCGGGGGCTCTCGAGCGGCCTTGATCTAAGGCTTGCTACAACTAGTCTTGAAGCAGCAAAGGCAACCGAAAAACAGCGCGAATCTTTATATAATCAGGCACTAAGAAAGCTTGAGGTATTCGCAGGGCGTTACCCATTAGCCACCATAAAGGTAGCTGGTGAAATGCCGAATGAATTGGGAGACATACCTGTAGGCGTGCCACTTGATCTCCTTGAGCGCCGCCCAGATCTCCAATCTGCTAAGGCGCGTCTGAGGGCAGCAGGATACAGGGCAAAGGCTGCTGAGAAAGCAATGCTGCCTAGCATTTCAATAACGGCACGTGGGGGAAATACAACCAAACAGTTTAGTGACTTGTTAAAATTTGATCATATTTTTTGGAACTTAATTGGTGGTATTACCCAACCAATTTTTCAGGGTGGCCAGCTTAGATACGGGGCTAAGGCCGAGCAAATGAATTTTGAAGCGCAAAAACAAAACTATGTTCAGACTTTGCTCCGTGCTTTTAAAGAAGTAGAAGATGCTCTTGATCAGGATCGCTCGCTTGCCGCACGTGTAGAACACACTGAGCTTGCTGCACAAAATGCAGTTGCAGCGGAAGCTGTAGCCTTAGAGCAATATTCACAGGGACTTATTCGAATTTCGACCTTACTTCAGTCACAGCGTTCTAGCCTGACCCAACAAAGTCAACTTCTTAGTATTAAGAAGCAACGCATCAATAATCGTATTTCGCTTTATTTATCCCTTGGTGGTGATTTTATTTTAGGTAATACATTAGATATTCAAGAAAATATAAACTTGATCACGAAAAATTATAAGCTGAACAAGAATGTATCTTCTGCTAACCAGGAAAGTGCATTATGAAAATTTTAAGAAGAGTTTTACCCGGAATTATTGTGCTTGGTGTTGGCTTTAGTATAGCCAGTGTTATTATCTTTTTTGGCCCAGAACCTGAAAGTCAGAAATCAGAAGTACTGGCGCGTACAATCCGCTCTATAGAAGCAAAATCGTCAAATATCCAACTGTTTGTTGAAAGTCAGGGCACTGTCGCAGCTAAACAAGTGATTGATGTAGTATCACAAGTAGCAGGAGAAATTATATTTGTATCACCAAATTTTGTTGCGGGTGGCCGCTTCAAGAAAGGTGAAATAATAGCAAAAATTGATCCACGAGATTATGAACTCTCTGTCATCTCAGCTGAAGCTAGCATTGCAGAACGCAATCAAAGAGTTCTGCAAGAGGAGGCTGAAGCAGCTCTTGCTGCCACGGAATGGGAAGAGCTTGGACAAGGCAAGATAGCGAGCGACTTAACACTTCGAAAACCGCAACGTGAGGGCGCTCTTGCGGCCTTAAAATCAGCAGAAGCTAGTTTAAAACGAGCACAGCTTGACCTTGAGCGAACTGAATTACGAGCGCCTTTCGATGGAATTTTGACAAACAAAATTGTTGACTTGGGCCAGTTTCTTAATCGCGGAAATAAAATTGGTAAATATCATTCGACAGAAAAACTTGAAGTAAGATTACCACTCACCAACCGTGATATTGCCCAGTTTGATCTTGCAGGACTTCAGTCTGGGGAGCGAGAGTATCATGTTCGTTTAACTGGAGAATTTGCAAACAGAGAAAATAGTTGGAACGCACGCCTTATCAGAACTGAAGGTATTATTGATATTAATAGTCGTATCTTATATTCCGTCGCGGAGCTCAGTGGTTATGAATTATTTTCACTAATTGACGAAAGACCAATAACTATTGGTCAATTTGTAACAGCTGAAATTGAAGGGCGTTCTTTTGAGAATGTCATCCGACTTCCCCGTGAGAGCCTTCGTCAGGGAAACCAAGTATTAATTGTTGACCAGGATAATAAACTTCGCACACGTATGGTTGATGTGATTGAAACCAATAGTGAATATATTGTTATCGCATCAGGTGTTGAAGATGGAGATATTGTTAACCTCTCTCAGTTGGGTATGAGCGTCGACGGTTTATTAGTTGAAACAAACACACAGGCGCCGCTTGCTGCTATAGCAGTAACCTCGATGCAAGTCTCTTCGTCGCAGGAGATTATAAATGACTGACTTTGTGAAATGGTTTGTTAAAAACCCAGTTGCACCAAACCTGATCATGTTGGTAATACTTGGCCTGGGTATTACAGGTTATATCAATGTAGGTAAGACCGCTTTTCCCTCAGCGGCTATGGACATCATTAATGTCAGCGTTCCTTATCTTGGTGCAGGACCAAAAGAAGTAGAAGATCGGATTGTTATTCGTCTTGAGGAAGCAGTATTCGATATACGTGGCATTAAGCGTTTGACGGGGCGTGCTCGTGAGGGCGTAGGTTCAGTAACAATTGAAATCGAGGAGGGCGAGGATGTAGAAAGTCTTCTCAATCAGGTTAAGGCTCGGGTTGACGCTATTAATACCTTTCCCAGCCTTTCTGAGAGGCCAATTGTTTCTCGTTCTTTTGTTCAGATGGAGGTTATGAACTTAGCCATCTACGGTGATGCGACGGAATATGAACTAAAGGAACTTGGTCGGTCGGTTCGTGATCGGTTAGCTTCTATCCCTGGTGCCGCTAAAACAGTACTTAACGGACAAAGAGAATATGAAATTTCTATTGAGGTTTCTGAACTTCAATTACAAAAATTTAATTTGACTTTTGATCAAGTTTCTAACGCTATTTCAAAGTCATCGACTAATCTACCGGCAGGTAAGGTGGATAGTCTTTCAGGTCAAATTCAGATAGTGACGCGTGGACAAGCTTACGTAAAGCAGGACTTCGAAGATATAGTTGTCCTTCAAAATTCTGATGGTACTCGTTTACTCCTCAAGGATGTGGCAACTGTTATTGATGGATTTACTGATGATCATTTTCTTCTTCGTATGAATGGTAAGCCAGGACTGTTTATCTTTATTCGCTCAGAATCAACACCTGATGTGGTTAAGATTAGTGCTGAAATTAATAGGGTTCTTAACGATGAGATCCGACCATCTCTGCCGGATGGTATTGAAATCACAAATTGGTTTGATACCTCAGAAATTTTTGAAAGCCGCCTTGATATGCTGATGTGGAATGCGATCACTGGGCTGGTCTTAGTTTTTTTCGGATTACTAATTTTCCTATCTCCAGCACTTGCTGGATGGGTAACCGTAGGAATTGCTATATCGTTCCTTGGGTGTTTTGCGATCCTTCCCTACACTGGTGTATCTCTTAGTATGATTAGTCTGTTTGCATTTTTGCTTATACTGGGAATTGTTGTCGACGATGCGATTATTATTGGTGAAAGTATTCACCTAGAAAATCAAAAAGGTAACCTGGGTGACCAAGGTGCAATTGATGGTGCCGCGAAGGTAGCGCGTCCTGTTATTTTTTCAGCAATTACGACGATGATTTTCTTTTCTCCCATGTTATTTATTGATGGAATTATTGGTCAGTTTGTTCTTGGAATTCCTGTAGTAGTAATTTTGTGTCTTACCTTTTCAATCCTAGAATCCCTTTTTATACTACCGGCTCACCTGCGGCATCTAAGTGATAAAAAACCTAATGATTTTGGACGAATTTTTTGTATTTTTGTCCCAGATTTTATAATTAACGGATGTAGAAACCTTACTCAAGCTGCACAGAAAAAAGCAAAATTATTTTTGGGTCATCTCATTTATAAACACTATCGCCCATTTCTTGATAAAGCATTGCATCATAAAGGACTTTCCCTGCTTATTATTTTGTCCATGAGTATAGTTGTGACATCTATCCACGCAGGGGGATGGATTAAAATGGTTTTTAATCCAGAAGTTTCTATGAACTTTATTCAGGCACGGGTACAATTCCCTGCAGGTGCCCCTTACGATATTGTTGATGAGGCATCATATGTATTGGAAGATAAAGCGCGTCAACTTGAGGTAGAATTAAAACAAGAATATCCAGACATTGAACTCTTTAAAGATTTGTTAGTTATGTCCAACGGGCCAGGATCATCAGCTTCTGCATTTCTTGTATTTCAAAATATAGAAGAAGTTAACTTCGACGTGGCAAAATATGCTGCGCGTTGGCGTGATATAATGCCGCTTATCCCTGATGCCCGTGAAACTTCCTTCGATTTCTCTACTGCGGGCGGGTCCGGCGAAAGCATTAATATTATGCTTAAATCTCCGAATAGTAACGCTCTTGACCTGATGGCTTCCGACGTTAAAAAGGCCTACTCCGAATATAGTGGTCTCTATAGTATAACTGACTCAGCGGATACGGCTCGCACTGAAGCCGTTCTATCTATTATGCCAAGTGCAGAGAATATGGGTCTAACTCTTACCGACCTTGCCCGACAAGTGCGTCAGGCCTTTTACGGCCAAGAAGTACAACGGATCGCTCGAGGAAAAGATACAGTCAAAGTTATGGTGCGTCTACCACAGGAAGACCGTAGGTCATTCGATACTCTGGATAAAATGCGTATTCGCACCGGTGCTGGTGGTGAAGTTCCGTTTGAAGCAGTTGCCGATGTAAAATATCAGCGTGCTTATACATCTATCCAACGCACCGATCGTCAACGCACCGTAACAATAAAAGCTAATGTTAACATAGACCTTGCAAACACTTCTGAGATTGTTGCTGAAATTCAGGAAAAATTTGTAGGACAGTGGAAAGAAAAATATCCTGAAGTTGAAATAAGCTTTGAGGGACAACAAAAGAACCAAGATGAATTTGTAGGTTCTCTAGCTAGTGGTTTTGGATTAGCATTAATTGCAATTTATATTCTTCTCGCGGTCGCTTTTAATTCATACAGTCAGCCTTTTATTATACTTACGGCACTACCGTTCTCTTATATGGGGGCTCTTCTCGGCCATTTTTTACTTGGTATGGATTTCAGTCTTTATTCCATAATGGGTATTGTGGCCGCAGCTGGTGTAGTTGTTAATGATAATCTGGTGTTGATGGATTATATAAATCGCCTTCGCGGAAGGGGTGAAAGAGCTCTAAAGGCTGTCGAAATAGCCGCAGAGAACAGGTTCCGTCCTATCTTCCTAACTTCTTTTACAACCTTTATTGGCCTGACCCCAATGATGGCCGAAACTAGTCTTCAGGCTCAATTTATTATCCCTACGGTTGTATCATTAGCATTTGGAGTTCTATTTTCGACCATAGCGACTTTATTTTTGGTACCAATTGTCTATCTTTACGTCAACGATTTTAGAAAAAATATTCTTGAAATTTTCAAAACGCCTAGCGTCAGTGAAATTACAACAGAATGATTTAATCATAAGCGTGGTTAATTGCTCAATTTACTGATAATGTTTGGTAAATAATCTTTGAGTATATAAAATGGATGAAGTAAACGCAAAAAGAGCTAAATTTGCTCTAATTTACATGGCAGTAATTATGTCAGTAGTTTTTTCCATATGGAATGTGCTTTTGAATAATTTTGCATTTGAAAAGGTTGAGTTTACTGGTTCAGATATGGGTGACTTACAGTCGTTTAGGGAACTTCCAGGCTTTCTGGCTTTTACTGCCGTCTTTGTACTTCTTTTTATGCGAGAACAAACTCTAGCTATTTTTGCGCTCTTTCTTCTTTCTGTGGGCGTTCTAGCTACTGGCTACTTTCCGACCAAAGTGGGTCTAATTGCAACAACTCTGGTGATGTCAATTGGATTTCATTATTTTGAGACTATAAATACTAGTTTAACCCTTCAGTGGTTATCAAAAGAAGAGGCTCCTTCATTTTTGGGGAAAGTAATAGGTTATAGTTCGCTGGCTGGGTTAATTGCTTATGGCGCGGTATGGTTAGCAACCGCAGTTCTTAAACTTGATTATGTGGTTATCTATTCGACTACCGGTGTCATCGGAATTGCTATGGTGATACATCTGTGGAAAATTTTTCCGAATATTGAAGGACTTATCCCTCAAAGAAAAAACTTGTTTCTGAAGAAAAAATATTCTGTTTATTATGTTTTGACGTTTTTGAAGGGTGCTAGACGACAAATATTTATGGTTTTTGCCGCCTTTTTGTTAGTAGAAAAATTTGACTATACATTAGCGGAAGTAACGACCCTGTATCTTATTAACAAGGGGGCTAATATTGTGATTGCGCCCTTGATCGGAAAAATTATAGAAAAAATTGGAGAACGACGGGCCCTCACATTTGAGTACATAGGGCTCATCGGTGTATTTATTGGTTATGCGTTGGTAGATGACGCAATGATCGCAGCCAGCTTATATATTCTTGATCATTTATTTTTTGCTATGGCCATTGCTATTAAAACATACTTTCAGAAAATTGCTGATACAGAAGATATGGCCGCAACTGCAAGCGTTAGTTTTACTATTGATCATATTGCCTCTGTAATTATTCCTGTAACATTTGGAATTATCTGGATGTATAACCCTGCCATTGTTTTTTACGCAGGAGCTGGGTTTGCTGCTTTATCATTAATTGCATCAAACCTAATCCCAGCGGCACCAGGACCAGGTAATGAATTTGTATGGTCGTACAAAAAACAAGTAGTTTAAAATTTTATAGATAATATTTAGAGCTAAGTTATCATATTTGAACCCATTAATTGGAGTTATTAAAGTGAATAAAAAATTTCATTCAATAAAGCGTAGAACTATGTTGAAAAGTTTACCTGCTGGAGCTGCATTTGCAGTTGGTGGTTGTGGGGTTGTGCAAGAAAAAGGTAAAACTATTGATATTGATTTCAAACACGGTGTTGCCAGTGGCGACCCACTTTCTGATCGACTTATCATCTGGACGCGAGTTTCACCAGTTGAACTATTATATACTGGTGCAGTGGAAGTAAAATGGGAAATTTCAAAAGAAGATGATTTTAATGTAATTTTTACTTCAGGCAGCTTTGTAACTGACGCAGATCGAGACTTTACTGTAAAGGTAGATGCTAAGGGTCTCTCAAAAGGTCAGAACTATTTTTATAGATTTCTAGTTGGAGATAAAGTTTCAGTAGTTGGCGAAGCCAAAACACTTCAGGACAATGGCACAGAACATGTAAATTTAGCTATTGTCTCATGCTCTAACTATCCCTGGGGATTTTTTAATGGCTATAGAGCTATTGCTGAAAATGGTCCGTTTGATGCGGTGATACATCTTGGTGATTATATATATGAATATGAAGTTGGGAGGTATCAGTCACCTAATGCAGAAAAAATGGGTCGTCTCGTTGATCCCCCTCATGAAATTAAAACTCTCTCAGATTACAGGCTTCGTTACGCACAGTATAGAACGGACGAAGACCTGCAAGAACTTCATCGAAAATATCCATTCATATGTGCTTGGGATGATCACGAATTTGCAAATAACTCCTATGCCACAGGCGCTCAAAATCATAACGAAGGTGAGGGTGACTGGACGCCGCGCCGCCGCGCCGCGACGAAAGCATATATGGAATGGTTGCCCGTACGCGTATCAGCGTCAGGTCTTCCTACCGTTCGTTCATTTGAATTTGGAAAACTTGCAACGTTGGCAATGCTTGATACTAGAATAGTTGGTCGGGAGCGACCGCTTGAATACGAACGTGATGTTGAAATGATTGAAGTCGATGGAATAATGAAGCCCGATTATAGGGCTTTTCATAAGCGTCTTGAAACCGAAGAGAGGTCACTTCTTGGAAGTGAGCAGGAAGCCTGGCTCGGTAAGACACTTCAAAAATCAACTGCTGCGGGCATTCCATGGCAAATACTTGGCCAACAAATCATTATGAGTTACCGGCCCGAACCACCACTTTCATCTGTTTTCTCTCCTGATGAACGAATAAGATTTTCAGAAGGAGAACAACTCAGTATGAATATCGCTGAAGAATTTGGTGGTTTTTATAATCCAGATGCCTGGGATGGTTATCAGCCTGCTAGGCGCAGGGTATTCGAAATGTTTGAAAAGTACGCCTGCAATCCTATTGTCCTTACGGGTGATACACATTGTGGTTGGGCCATGTCACTTTGCGATAAAATGGGAGGTAAGCATTATGGAGCTGAATTTGCAGTTCAGGGAATTACATCACCGGGAAGAGGTGATAGAATTGGTAAGGTTAATCAGGTTGAACAGGCTTACTATGATCATTTAGATCATATGGCCTACGCCAGTATAATCGGTCGTGGATACATGACCCTAACAATATCAGCTGAGGAAACAATTACAGACTGGTATGTGGTGTCAGACGTTGAAAGTAAGAATTTTGAATTAACTAAGAAAAAATCTCTTCGTTATAAAGTTGGCGATGCAGCTGACGGTAATGTTGTTCTAGAGGATATATAATTCAATAAGAAAACCATATCGCTATAAAAATGAAGAAAGAAAAATTCATTCTAAGTCCAGAAAAATGACTATGAAGACATCCACAAAATTGGTTGGTATGCGTACCTATAAAAATTAAACTTTTACCGTAACAACCAAGGCTGCAGCAAGAATAATTGGAACTGCAAAAATTGAAAATAGGGCATATATATCAAAGTTAGTAGCGACAAGGTAACCCACTAATATTGGAGCAACGATTGCCCCTGTGCGGCCTATGCCTGCGCACCACCCAATACCAGTTGATTTTATTTTCGTTTGGTAGGTGCGGGCGGCAACTGCAAACATTCCACAAAAAGCTCCATTGAGAAAAACGCCGATCAGGAAAATTAATATATAAAGCATTACTAAATCAGTCGTGTTTGAGAGAGAAAAATAGAACATTAACAATCCGGTTGTAGCAAAAAAAACCCCAATTGGTTTTGTTAATTTATATTTGGTTGTCAAGAGACCTAGACAGACAGTCCCTAGTACTGCGCCTAAATTGCTAATGGTTAATGCATAGATACCCTGGCTCATAGACCAACCATTCGCAACAAAGAGCGATGGAACCCAAGCTAAAAAGAAATAAATAACAAGATAGCCCATAAAGAAAATCGTCCAGAGTTTGAGGGTTGTGGTTAGTATGTTTGGTGCGAGCAGAGCTTTAACATCTGCAGCTTTTATTTCTTGCTCGTCCTCTTTAATAGATAAATGATCAATTGGTGCACGGCCTATGTGGTGAAGAACTTTATTAATTTTGTCTATTCGACTTCTTTCTTCCCCTTTGCATTTTTCGAGATATTGTACAGATTCTGGAAGTAGAAAAAAAGCAATTAAACAAATGATTAGAGTAGTAATACCCGCACTGATAAAGAGTGTCTGCCATCCGAAATTAGGCAAAACATAGGCGGCAATTGGCCCAACGATTGCTGCGCCAAAGGGAAATCCGGATATAATTATGCTCACGGTTAAGTTCTTATATCGTTCCGGGGTAAATTCGCTACCAAAGGCGGCTCCGCTTGCAAGGATGGCACCGACGCCCAAACCAGATATAGCCCTAATTATAATCATCAATTCTACAGAGTGATCAACAAAACCACTAGCAATCATTGAAAGCCCTGTAAGGAGCGCCGATAAAAGAACAATTTTTCTGCGTCCGTATATATCACCGAGGGGGGCGAGAAATATAGCGCCAAGACACATCCCAATAAGTGCTGCACTTAATATATAACCAGTTTGCACAGGAGATATTTGCCAGTCCTGGCTTAACACTGGTGCAGCTACTGATACAGCTACCACATCAACACCATCAATACAGTTTAAAATAAAGGCAATTGTGACAATGATAATTTGGGCAAAAGTCATAGGCCCATTGTTTATGCTGTCTCGGATATTACTTGTCGGTTCAGACATCCACTTTTTTCTCTATCTATAGATTTTATTCTGGGGGTGGATTAAGGCTAAATGAGTCAACAACAATTTTCCAACTGCCATTTATTTGACGTTTCCAGACGGTTGCATATTTACCATGCTGCTTGCTAACCGTGGCGTCATTATTTTGGGTATTGATGGAAAACAGTCCCCAAGTATAGCCCATATTATCTGAAATATCACCAGCAGAAGGCTCCCAAGTTACAGTGGTGTTAGGCTTATCTCCTGCATCTCTTAATATTGCCTCAAGGCCAATTTTTGGAGCTTCCCCGGGTGGCAGTGTTACTGCATCCTCAGCAAGATATTTTGCGAACGCCTTATAGGTGCCATTTTCAAGGCGGTATTGTACAAATTCATGGTCTAGAGCGAATAGGGTTTCTAGAGTATCCTTTTCTTGTGCACGTAATGATAGTGGCATTAGTAAAGCTATTAATAAAATAAATTTCATTTTAGTTATCCCTTAAGTTTTAAGCATAAAGCTTGATGATTAATTTTATGGTTAACAATGTAATAAATTAACCGACACGTCCATAAAATATCATACTAGTTTCAGGTGAGATTGCGATACCCGGTTTAGAATTATAAGCAAAAACAGCGAGTATTCTCGTGCGCTCTCCCTCGGTAGGTGTAACTCTGTGAAGGGCGTTTTGGCCGCGAAAAAGAGCAAGTGTACCTTCGGGTAAATTAAATTTTTTAGGCTTAGTGGTATTATTAAGTATCCTATCGACTGCGGTATAATTCATTTCACCACCGATAGCGTCACGAACATTCTCGACATATTCAAAAACACCACCATCCTCTGGCTTTTGAATAAGAAGCGTCGTTGCAAAGGATGAGTTATCGAAATGCCAACCCAATTCTTGACCTTTTGAAGCGAAGTGTAAGTTAATTGAAGATAGACTGTCTGCGAATTCATAAAGGGCTTCTTCACCAAGGACATATGATAAGAAATTTTTAAAAACTTCAGAATCATAAAGGGTATGAAGCGGTGAATTTTGGGGAATTTGATCGTCTTGAATACAACCTTTTGATGATGAAATAGGCCTATTACGCGGATGGCTGACGGGGTAGTTAGGATCGTTTGCCATCAGATAAACATTATGATCATTCTTTACGTAGTGTGCGAGGTGTTGATTTTTAATTCCCTCTTCACGTATTTCTTTAATTGCCGCTGGCTGTAAAAATTTTTCAAGATTAAGGGCACCATTCTTATCAAGCATGCTTTTACAGGACTTTTGAAAATCAAGATCTGTAATTGGAAATTTATCCAAATTGACAATTTCACTAAATTGCATTCGATTAATTCACTTTCTTAAGATAAAGCATGCTGTCTACCCTGACTATAGAGGATAATAAAGGAGTGAGGGTTATCTGTATAGTACTCTATTGTATTATTATCCTGTATCCAGCTGATCTGGCTATAAACTATAGCAACCAGCGCAACTATGATTAAATTCATTTCTTCAAAAAAAATCCTTTTTAGTCGACAATTGCCTGATAAATTAGGGCTCGTAATTTATTTTCTTCATCAAGTCCACCATCGGGGATGAGCTGTGTGAGATAGACAAATATTATATTTTCTATTGGGTCAATCCAATAAGTTGAGTTATAGGCTCCTCCCCAACCGTATGCGCCCTGACTTCCTATTTGACCAAAATCACCAAGATTGGTGATAATCTCAAAACCAAGCCCAAACCCCTTACCAGATGAGTATGGGATATTTCCAAGATGGTCTTGTGTCATTAGCTCAATCGATTTTCGACTTAAGATGCGCGTACCATTAAGCTCACCGCCATTTAAGATCATCTGCAAAAAAGTGCCATAGTTCTGCGTTGTTGAAACAAGTCCAGCACCTCCAGCAAAACTTATGCGGGGGCCATTTATATAATGGCCCTGGCCTACATGATCCTCCCCTTCCATTTGACCTGGGTTTTCAGCAAGGTTAATTTTTTCACCCTTTAGAGAGTAAACAGTGGCAACACGATCCTTTTTGTAGTCAGGAACATAGAAATGCGTGTCGTACATATGAAGGGGATCCAGAATACTATCTTTTAAAAACTGATCTAGCGGCTTGCCAGAGACAACCTCAATTACGGCACCAAGTATATCTGTATTATAACCGTAAACAAATTTTTCACCAGGATGTGCGGCTTGTGGGAGCGATGCTATACGCCTTACAGTTTCTCTGATAGGCTCACCACGATCTGCAGTATACCAACCATAAATTCCAGATTTTTTCCATAATTGTGCGGCAGGTCCTTGTCCATAACTAACCCCCGCTGTATGGGTAAGTAGGTCACGGATGGTAATCTGTCTTTTAGCAGGAACTATTTTGTAGCCGCCATTTTCATCATTTTCAGCTACACTTGTTTCCATATACTCTGGTAAATATTTACCAACGGGATGATTTATAAGAAGCTCACCTTGTTCTTGCAACATCATTATACCAACGCTGGTAATAGCTTTGGACTGTGAAGCAATCCTGAATAGATCATTATGCTGCATTTCATCACTACTTGCGACATCGCGAAGCCCGAAGGCTTTGTGATAAACAGGATGACCGTTTCGTGTTATATATACCACATTTCCAGCAATTTTTTTTAGGTCGACATAGCCTTGCATAACTGGATCAATGCGACTAAGACGCTCAAGGGACATACCTTGAATTATCTGCGCTTCAACTTCACCCCCAAAGTTTAAAAATACAAGTAATATCGTAGTAAAACTAATATTTTTTATAAAATATATAAGTGACATTTTTTTCCTTTTTGAATTTGATTGGCAGCAATAAAATAGTGACCTATTTTTTAATGAACTGCAAATAAATAGCATCATATTAATATCATGGACGCTATTAATAAAACTGGAAATGAAATTAATGAGCGCATAAAAAAAATAGCTATTAAATTACTGAACTTAAGAGGTAGGCTTGACCTTAAAATAATTAGCCCTACCTCTGACATATAAATAAGTTGAGTAACAGCCATCCCCGCAAGAATAAACTTCACCATTTCGTCCTGTGCGTTAGAGGCAATTACGGCGGGCATAAACTGATCTAAAAAACCAATAACCAAACCTGGAGCTGCCAGGGATGCTTCGGGAAAATTAAAAACTTCGAATAAATAATAAATCGGGTAACTCAAAATATTGAAAATTGGAGTGTGTGTAAGTAATATTATTGTGGTTGTGCCGACGGCCATCGAAGGTCCTAGTACGCCAAATATGACTCCAACTGCTCCGTGCCAACCATTTAGTAAAAATTGCTTTAAATTTGGTCCAGTCTTCGCTCGCGTTATACCGTTTTGGAGTGCCCTCGCAAAAATATGACCACTAACACCAATCTCTTTGGGGACTTTTCGTCCTACCTGAGAAAAGTAGTTATCGTTTAATTTGGAAAGTGGTGGCACCCTTACCGTAATAATAGCACAAAGGATACAGGCAACAACAACAGTTAAATACCACTTCACAAATAGATGATCAATACCTGCCACTTGAGCAATAAGGAGGCTAAAGGAAATTGAGACAACAGAAAAATTGACGGCAATACACGCAGCTTCACGAGACGAATAATGACCTTTCTCATATTGATTGATAGTGATAAGTAATCCTACATTTGATGCAGTTAGAAAGGATGCCATGGCATCAATTGCGGAACGACCCGGTAAAGTAAATAAAAAGAAGAAGGGGCGGCTCACAAGGGTACCTATAAATTCCATAAAACCAAATTCGGTAAGGAAAGGCATTAAAAAACATGCAACTGTGATAATAAAAAAGATAGTTGCGCCAATATCTGTAAAAACCATATACCCAGTTGCTTCGCCCCAAATAAATTCTGGGCCTAGTTTAAAATAAACTATAACTGCGTATGTTGCTCCGACGAGACGAAAGAAAAACCAAAGCGGTGTTGTTTGACATATAATATTGAGAGAAGGCCGTGTCTCTTTCCATTGTGGTTTAAATATTAAAAAATACCCACCTCCTATGGCCGCTATAATAACAATACTGACAATTATTTCCAGAATATAAGGTTCGAATGGTACCCTCGCTATGCTGGTTATGACCGCAAGTAAAATAGTTTCATTGCCATTGTAATTAATGGGACAAAGAAAAAGTAGTACTCCAACGGATGACGGCAGAAGAAATTTTAGAAATAATTTACTCATTTTCTATCCAGAAGAGCTTGACCGCAAATCCGACAAAAATAACATCGGTTAGACGATTTAATATAATTTGAGCCTTACTTGAACAACCTAAAAAACCAAGCGGCATTCCGGTAAGATATGCAAGTGGTGCTAAAAATTTTACCATTAAAACTTCAGCAGAAAAAATTGGTATTCTCATTATATCTATTAACACAAAAGATTGAAGGTTGGGATCAAACATTGTCTTTCTTGAAGTTATGACAAGGTTGTGCCATTGTCGAGAAAAAGAAATGAATTGAGAATATTGATGAAGCTAATCCATAAATTATTCTGGGTATTGCTCTTTGTATTAGTTTTATTTAACAGTCTAGTTACAGCTAATGTTAAATAATTGATGATTTGGGCTCTCCTCTTTACTGTTACGTTTGTTGCATCAGCAGTTCAGTCTGCAACGGGCTTTGCATTTGCACTTATAATAGTGCCCGCCTATTTGTTTCTTCTTGGCACAACGGATGTGATCCAGATTGCTATTATTCTTTCGGTCGTGATTTCAACAGCACACCTATCTAAATTAAAATTGAATATACCACCCCAAATATTTAAATGGTTAGCAATAGGCTGTGCTTTTGGGCTTCCAGGCGGTCTTTACTTATACAGCAATATTAATCTAGCATTGCTCAAAATTCTAGTGGCGGTTTTCATTATTTTTATCAGTATTCAAAATGGCTTCAATATGTTTAAAAAAACTTTTAGCAAGGCCTATTATAATAAATTAGCGTTAACGGTTATTGGTGCTTTATCGGGAATGCTGGGGTCTTCTATGGCGATGCCAGGCCCGCTCGTAATGCTATATTTGTCGCGCACAACTTTAAGCAAAGATGAAATACGTGCTAGTATGGTTTTATTCTTTGTGTTTACCTACATCGCCATTTTGATTTTACAGGTTATTTTTATTGGTGTTGAGCATGAAACGTGGATCACTAGCGCTTATCTTGCTCCTGCCGCACTTTGTGGAGTTTTTGTTGGTCATCAAATTTCAAAAAAAATAAACGAAATGCTGTTTAAGGTTTTTATATTGATAATACTGATAATTACAGGTTGCATGATGTTGATAAATTTATAAGTGAGATTAATGTATGTTAACTGCTAAATATCCCAGAGCAAAACTGGCTCACACACCTACCCCAATAGAGCTACTCCCAAGATTAAGTAAAGAAATTGGGGGGCCAGCCATCTGGGTAAAGCGTGATGATTGTACTGGGCTTGCGTTCGGTGGTAATAAGGCTCGGCAGCTCGAATATTATTTGGGTGAAGCGTTGCGTGATAAAGCCGATACCATATTGATTACTAGTGCCGTGCAATCTAACTATTCCCGTTCTGCAGTTGCCGCCGCAAGAAAATATGGCTTGGACGTTGAAGTGCAACTAGAGGAACGTGTACCTGATCAACCCATCGAATATTATAATTCCGGGAACCCTTTTATTTCTAAACTAATGGGAGCACAGACATTCAGTTATCCTGATGGAGAAGATGAAGAGGGTGCAGATAATGCAGTTTTTAAAAGGGCTACGAAGCTCAAAGAACAAGGGAAAAGACCTTATGTTATTCCACTCTCTAACAAACACATTCCACTCGGATCTCTCGGTTATGTCGACTGTGCTGAAGAATTGATCAGCCAAGTTTTTGAGCAGAAAATTCTAATAAATGCGATTGCCTGTGCGTCTGGAAGTGGTACTACACATGCCGGTCTCTTGGTAGGTTTGCGCGCGTTAGGAAATTGGGCTCCCATCTACGGTATCTGTGTTCGACGTGATAAATTATCACAGACAAAACGAGTTTTTGAAAAATCTAAGATTGTTGCAAAAATGATAGGTTTCAAAAATTTAATAGATAAATCAGATATAAAGTTAACTGACACGACCTTAAGTCCAGGATACGGACAGCTTAATCACAAAGTAGTCGAAGCTATTGATCTTGCTGCGAATTGTGAGGGGTTGTTAGTAGACCCAGTCTATACTGGTAAAGCACTTGCCGGCCTTATTGAGTTAATTCGAAATGGGGAGTTTTCAAAAGATCAGAATGTTTTATTTATTCACACAGGTGGTACACCAGCATTGTTTGGCTACCCTGAGTTAGTAAAATAACTACTGACCTTTGTTATAATTATATGATTTATATGTGCGAGGCATCATGCTTACTTTTCCGTCTTTGATAATCATTTTATTAGTTGAACTTTTAACGCAACTTTCTAGCACAGATGATAATTTCTCCTTTAGTACTTTAATATTTCTACTTTCAATGAATGGCAGTAGTTTTTCATTTAAAAAAACCATCTGCAATGTCCGTTTAGGTTTTGCATAAGAAATAAAACAAGGAAAACCTTGAACGATGTAACCCGCCAATACCTCAATAAAATTAATATCATGGATAACTGATTTTTTTCCAATTATTTCAAAGTTAAGTGCCAGTTTTTTTTCATATCCCGCAGGTATTTTTTCAAAAATCCGTTTAATCAACACACCTTTTTGATCGGGACGCCAGCTCTTATCTAGAAGTGGCATAAACCTCCACATACAATACCATTCCTGGCAAGTTCTGGGACGGGTCTGATAAATACCGCACCCGCCGCTCCGTTTTAGATGTTTACATTTAACACCAGGTAATTTAACAAGTTTAGGATCTTCAATAACGAGTTCGACACAGCAAGCGGTGCACTCCCCGCATTCTCGATTTTTTACTAATAATTTATTATCCATTGTTTAGTCTATCTATTTTCTTATACTTCTATAAGCCGATTGTTTAGATGTTATATTTCAACCATCCCCAGTAATATTTTTTATGCAGGGTGAAATTCATAATGAAGGTTCATTAAGTTATAAATACTTTTAAGAGTTTAATCTTCAATTACTGCCGTTGTCTCTATTTCAATTTTTGCTTTATCTTCAATTAATGCAGATACTACCACGCAGGCCATTGCAGGATAGTTTTTACCAATAACTTCACGATATATTGCGCCTATCTCTTTGAGGTTTTTTAGATATTCAGATTTATCAGTAATATACCAAGTCATGCGGGTAATATGCTCTGGCCCCGCCCCATCTTCGGCAAGAACGGCTAAAATATTTTTTAGGGTTTTGTGAAATTGATCAGTGAGTTTATCACTTTCAATAATTTCTTTTTCATTCCATCCAATCAGGCCTGCTAAATAGATTGTGCGACCACTTTTGACACTTATGCCGTTTGAATATCCTTTGGGTCTTGGCCAGCCATGGGGAAGAAGATGTTTCATATTAATTCAAATCCTTATGTGTTTTAAGAAGTTGTTTGGCAATGATGACCTTTTGGACTTCTGTAGCACCCTCATAAATACGAAGTGCCCTAACTTCCCGGTACAGTTCTTCGACCTTGATCCCTTTTACTACTCCCATACCACCAAATATTTGCATGGCTTTATCAATTACAGTTTGTGCTGTTTCTGTTGCGTGCATTTTAGCCATCGCCGCTTCGCGGGTCACTCGCCGTTCTTTAGTATCACTAGTCCAAGCAGCTCTATATATAAGAAGTGCGCTAGTATCCACGTCCACCGCGCTTTCGGCGAGCATCCCTTGCACCAGTTGAAGTTCATTTAATGGAGCACCAAAAAGGTGCCGGTCTTGTGTTCGTGCGACGGCGTCTGATAGGGCCCGACGAGCAAAACCTAGTGCTGCTGCACCAACAGTGGAGCGAAATATATCAAGTGTTGCCATCGATGCTTTGAAACCCGACCCCGCCGGACCAAGTAATTTTTCTTTGGGGATTTTACAATTATCAAATTTGATGGTAGCTAAAGGATGGGGCGCTATCACTTCAATCCGCTCTGTGATTTTAAGTCCTTTTGTATTAGCATCTAAGACCATCGCTGAAAGACCTTTTGCTCCGGCAGCTTCGCCTGTGCGAACAAAGAGGACATAATAATCAGCGATCCCCCCGTTAGAAATATAAGTCTTAGTTCCATTGACTAAATAATAATCACCCATATTTTTTGCTGCTGATGTCATATTAGCTACATCAGAACCGCTTTCTAGTTCTGTCAGAGCAAATGCAGCTATTTTTTTACCTGTAGCAACATCCCTAAGATATTCTTCCTTTACTTTTGTACTACCAAAAAGGGTTATAGTTCCGCTACCTAAACCTTGCATGGCAAATACAAAATCAGCTAGGCCGTCATAACGTGCCAGCGTTTCTCGGATCAAACATAAGGATCGTACATCAATATCGTCAAATATACCGCCGTAAGCCTTTGGAACAACATATCGAAGCCATCCACCATCAGCAAGTTTGCTAACTAGATCTTTGCAGGCTTTATCAATATCTAAATGGTTATGTGTATTTGTGAGATTAGCCTGACACCAAAGGTCAATATTAACTGCTAGAGTGCGGTGGTGTTCTTCAAAGAAAGGCCATTCCAGATAAGTTTTGTCGACAATAATTTTTGTCATTAGTTGCCCTCAAATTTTGGTTTTTCTTTATTGATAAATGCAGTATAGGCACGCTCGAAATCCTTTGTTTGCATGCAAATAGCCTGTGCCTGTGCCTCAGATTCAATCGCCGCATCAAGGCCCATATTCCATTCATAGTTTAGTTGATTTTTTGTGATGCTATTTGCGAAGGTTGGACCATTTGCAATTTTTTGGGCATATTTCATAGCCGTATTCATCAATTCTTTTGAATTAGCTAGGCTATTAAAGTATCCCCATTTTTCACCCTCTTCACCGGACATAGTGCGGCCAAGAAAGAGTAATTCTGATGCCCTACCCTGACCAATAATTCTAGGAAGGATTGCACATGCCCCCATATCGCAACCAGCGAGCCCTACTTTGTTAAATAGGAAAGCTGTTTTGCAATCTGGCGTTCCCACTCTAAGATCACAAGCCATAGGGATAATTGCTCCTGCGCCTACAGATATTCCTTCAACCGCAGCGATAACAGGTTGAGGGCAAGAGCGAATTGCTTTGATTAAATCGCCAGTCATACGAGTGAAATCAAGTAATTCTGTCATTTCCATATTAACTAAGGGACCGATGATGTCATGAACGTCACCGCCCGATGAGAAATTTCCACCGTTTGGCGCAAAAACTACTACTTTGACATTCTTGGTATAGACAAGGTCTCTGAAGCAATCACGTAGCTCAGCATAACTCTCGAAGGTTAATGGGTTTTTTCGTTTGGGGCGATCAAGACAAATGGTTGCAATACCATCGCAGTATGACCACTTAAAATGTTCAGGTTTAAATTTTTCTGGGTTCATGTCTATCTCGTTATTTCCCGTCCATGACGATTGAGGTACCATTAATAGTATCAGCCTCGGGGGCGCATAATTTTATAACCTTTAGTGCGACTTCTTCCGGCTCGATTAGTTTACTTTGTCCGGTCGTATCAAGAATACTTTGCAGAGCAGTCTCTCTGCTACGACCTGTGATATTCATTATATTGATTATTGCTTTCTCTACAATATCAGTATTAACGAAAGCTGGACATATCGAATTTATAGTGGTGTTTACTTTAGATAGTTCACACGCAAGTGATTTCATCAAACCAATTACACCGTGTTTTGATGCACTATATGCACTTGTATATGCAGCCCCATCCAGGCCTGATATACTTGCAATATTAATGATGCGTCCGTGTTTAGCCTGATTAACTTCTGTTAATACAGCGCTGATAGTCAAGTAAATACCAGTTAGGTTCACTGCAATTATTTTTTCCCACTCATCAAAACTTGTCTTATGGAACGGCGCTGAAAATGCTTTCCCTGCATTATTAATTAAGATGGTAATGGGTGCTGTTAATGATGCTTTTACAAAGGCTTTATTGACACTATCCACGTCGGTAATATCAACTTGTATGGCTTTGATTTTATTACTTTTGTTGGCGATGTTATCAAGCCTCTTTTTATCGCGACCCATTATGGTAACGATCGCACCAGCGTCGACCAGGGCTCGTGTAATGGCGAGCCCAATTCCGGTTGCACCTCCTGTAACAACAGCATGATTATTTACTAGTGACATGTAGGTCCTTTACTAAGTTCATTACATGTAAAGTAAAAAGAGAAGGCCGCTGTAGCAAGTTATTTATTTTTTTCTCATTAAATATGACATAAATTGCAATGTTAAATAATATATGAGAAGGTGTATTAAATAGATATATGATGATTTTATAAACTTTCTTATAAAGATCTTACAATTAAATAATATAGGGTGATTATGGAGACAAAACCTTTAAAAACAGCACATGTTGATAGATTTTCAGCGGAACGTTTGCCTAGACTAGGCACCTGGCCAGAATTTATTTTTGATAAGCATGTTCCTCCTTATGAAGAGTATTTGAATGCTGCTGAAGCCCTTCTTAATAATGGTTTTGAAAATCGCCCCGCAATATACATGAATGATCTAGCCTGGACTTATAGTGAGCTTAATCATAAAGCAAACCAGATTGCTCAAATACTTACGCAGGACTTGGACCTAAAACCAGGTAATAGGGTTTTACTACGTGGTGGAAACACACCAATACTTGCTGCTCTTTGGTACGGTGTTCTCAAGGCGGGCGGCATTGTGATTACCACAATGACTATGCTGAGGGAAAAAGAATTAGACTCAATTATTGATGTTGGTCAACCTAACATCTTGATTATTGAAAATGATTTACCAATAGATTTACTTAAAAGCTCTGTGGGTAAGGCAAAACATGTTGTTTCATTTAGCGACATATTAATCGCAATGGATAATAAAAATGGTAATTTTAAGGCTGTCAAAACTGCTTCTAATGATGTGGCTCTTCTAGCTTTTACTTCTGGGACGACAGGTCTTCCAAAAGCAACCATGCACTTTCATTGTGATATTTTAGCCATGGCTGATAGTTTTGCTAAATATATTCTCAATCCGTCTGCAGAAGATGTCTTTTGCGGCTCGCCGCCACTAGCCTTTACTTTTGGTTTGGGCGGCTTATTAGTCTTTCCGGCCCGATTTGGTGCAAGCGTGGTTTATTTTGATGGTGGTGGACCTGATGTAATACTTAACACTATTGAAACATACAAAGTGACAACATTTTTCACCGCGCCGACTGCCTATAAGATATTGATTGATCAGATTGGCGATCGCGATGTTACCAGTCTTAAAACATGCGTTTCAGCTGGTGAATATTTACCAGTTTCTGTTTCAGATGATTTTTATAAAGCCACGGGTATCAGGCTTATAGATGGTATTGGTGCGACCGAAATGATCCATGTTTTTATTTCATCCTCTGGGGATGAAATCCGTCCTGGTTCAACTGGAAAGGTAGTGCCAGGTTATCGTGCTGAAGTATGGGATAAAAATAATAAAAAATTACCGGCAGGTATCGCCGGGCGCTTAGTAGTCAAAGGTCCTACAGGATGCCGCTACCTTAATGGCGATCAGCAGGAAAAGTATGTTGTTAATGGTTGGAATTTGACCGGAGATATTTTTAAGCAAGACGCCGATGGTTATTTTTGGTTCGTTGCACGTGACGATGATATTATCATCTCTGCAGGCTACAATATAGCCTCTCCTGAAGTGGAACAGGCAGTGATTGCCCACGATGCGGTTGCTGAATGTGCTGTAGTGGGTACTAAAGATCCCGATAGAGGCATGATAGTAAAAGCGTTTATTGTTCTTAATGAGGGTTTTAATTCTGGTGATGAACTTGCGAAAGATATTCAGGTATTTGTAAAAGAGACTATAGCCCCCTATAAATATCCACGCGCTATTGAATTTATTAAAAGCTTACCAAAATCTGCGACTGGAAAACTTCTTCGTAAAGATTTAAAAAATTAGTCTAGTAAACTTCTTGCTTTACTTAAAAAACTTGTGAAATCATGCATATGGTTAATATCTATGGTCTTTAAAGTTTGCTCTACCCATTTTGCGTTGTTTTCGGCCATTTCGTTAAAAAGATTTTGACCTTTTTTTGTTATGTGGACAAGCGTGCTGCGTCGATCATCGATCCTTGCTACTTTCTTTATCAAATTGTCTTCACCCATCCGGTGGAGAAGCCCTGTTATATTTCCCTTTGAAGCAATTAGACGTCCAGCAAGATCACCTACGCTTATTCCCTTTTCAGGTTCTCTTTCCAGCTGGGAAAGGACGTCAAAACGTGAAATATTCTGACCATAATTATGTCGGAGTTTATCATCAATAATTTGTTCCAGTTTGTTTGAATAAAGCATTAATTCAATCCAAAGTTTGAGCGACGCACGCTGTCGTTCGCTATATTTTGTATTAGGCACTTGATATATCTCCCCTTGTTACTGCACTATATCTTTCAATAGAAAAACTTCAAGAGTGCAAAATTAGTTTACACATAAGATAATTATAGTTAGGTTATTTTTAATCTCAATTTAGGAAGGATATTACATGAAAATCAGTATTATAGGCGGTGGGCCAGGAGGCCTTTATTTTGCTTTACTGACGAAAAAAGCCAGACCTGATTGGGATATAGAGCTTTTTGAAAAAAATAAGCCTGATGATACCTTTGGCTTTGGGGTTGTTTTTTCTGATGATACGTTGGATGAGTTTCTAAGTCGAGATCCCGAATCTTACGAATTAATTCGTGGTGAGTTCGCTTACTGGGATGATATTATCATCCGTTACAAAGGCGAAGAAGTACGCTGTGGCGGTAACGGTTTTGCTGGCTGCTCTAGGTTAGGCCTTTTAAAAGTTCTACAAAACAGGTGTGAGGCTCTAGGTGTCAAATTAACATACGGAAAGTCCGTTGACGTTGAAAAACTTGAAACGGACTTTGCTTCTTCAGATATAATTCTGGCCAGTGATGGTATTGCCTCTGCAATACGAGAGCATTATAGCGATTATTTTAATCCTGTGATTACAACAAAATCTAATCGATTCACCTGGATGGGTTCGTCTCGAAAAGTGGAAGACTTTACATATTTTTTTAAAGATACTGAGCATGGCCCCATCTGTGCCCATACTTATCAATATGAGGAAGGTATGTCGACCTGGGTGTTTGAAATGTCTGATGAGTGTTGGCAGGGGTGGCAGTTTGAAAAATGTAATGAACAGGATTCAGCCGATAAGCTTGAGACTATATTTGCAGATGAACTTGAGGGACACAATCTTATACTAAACCGATCTATGTGGCGACAATTTCCCCGCATATACTGTAATAATTGGTATCATAAAAACATCACTATTCTTGGGGATGCAAAAGCATCTGCCCACTTTTCTATCGGATCAGGAACAAAATTAGCTATGGAGTGTGCCATCGCACTATCAGATTCTGTTTTGGAACACGGTGAAAAATCGGTTGAAGATGCTTTCAAGGCATATGTATCAAAACGTGAAACCCCAGTGCAGATTTTGCAACATAGTGCAGATGTTTCCATGAGTTGGTTTGAACATATGGACCGTTCATGGGATATGGACCTTATGCAATTTGCTGCGGTGGTCATGTGTCGATCAAAATCGGTTACATATGATAATTTGATACTACGGGATCCTGAATTTACAGAAAAAATCGATACGGCATGGTATGAACGTTATTATCAAGAGAGCGGGTATGATTATCGTGAGAGCCGTCCAACCCCTATGTTTACAAAATTTAAGCTCGGTAAAATGGAGTTGCGAAATCGAGTGGTAATGTCACCGATGGCTCAATATTCTGCTGATGAAAATGGTAATTTGACTGATTGGCACTTGATACATTATGGCGGTGCGGCCAAAGGCGGTATGGGGCTGATGTATGTTGAAATGACGTGTCCATCCCCAGAAGCGCGTATTACCCTCGGTTGTCCGGGCCTCTGGACCGATGAGCAAGAAAAGAGTTGGAAGGGCATTGTTGATTTTGTTCATAAAAATACTGAGACAAAAATATGTATGCAATTGGGTCATGCGGGTCGTAAAGGCTCAAGCCAGCTTGGTTGGGAAAAGATGGATATTCCAATGGAAAAATCGAATAAAAATTGGCCTATAAAATCTGCATCAGCTCTTCCCTATTTTGAGGGTATATCAAAGATACCAGAGGAGCTGGGACGCGCAGAGATGGAAAAAATTATTGCAGATTTTCGTCAAGCGACTGTCCGTGCTGACCGTGCTGGTTTTGATATGATTGAAATGCACGCTGCTCATGGTTACTTGATTGCTTCATTTTTGTCGCCTTTAACCAATATTAGATCTGATGATTTTGGCGGATCTATTAAAAATAGAATGCGATTTCCTTTGGCAATCTTCATGGCCATGCGAGAAGAGTGGCCTAATACGAAGCCTATGTCGGTAAGAATCTCTGCAAGTGATTGGAAAGAGGGGGGTATAACCGAGGAGGATACTTTTTATATCGCTGAAGCCTTTAAGAATGCAGGAGTTGACCTTATTGATGTTTCCGCAGGACAAACGGTTTCAGACCAAAAGCCAGTTTACGGCCGTATGTTTCAGCTTGGTTTTGCTGATGCTATTCGTAATGTACCTAAAGTGGCTACAATGGCGGTGGGCAATATTACTGAACCGGCACAAGTAAATACTATTATTCATACCAGGCGTGCTGATCTTGTAGCTATTGGAAGACCGCATTTATGGAACCCTAATTTTACACGTGAAGCTGCAGCCTGGTATGGTGTAAATCTTGAAGAAGGCGACTGGGAAAAACAATATCTTACTGGTAAAGCTCAAGCCTATAGCTTAAAACAGAAAGCAAGGCGACAGCAATTAGAATGGCAGCAAAAATCAAAACCCAAGCGTCATAAATAAATAGAAAATAGTCATAAGTTTAGGGCTAATGACTACGTTTTAAATAAAGGCCAATGTAAGTGAATATTGTTTTAACAGAAATTAAGGAAAATATTGCAGTTGTCACTATTGATAACCCGCCTGTAAATGCTCTTTCGCATGTAGTTAGGTCTGGTGTTTCTGACGCTATTCAGGAGCTTTGTAAAGATACATCCGTAAAGGCTATTATTCTTATTTGTGTAGGCCGAACCTTTTGTGCAGGGGCCGATATTTCAGAGTTTGGTAAACCACCACTGTCGCCAAGTCTTTCTAATCTGATGGCTAAAATGGACCAGATAAATAAACCACTTATCGCAGCAATCCATGGAACAGCTCTTGGGGGTGGCTTTGAATTAGCCTTAGGCTGTCATTATAGAATAATGATTGAAGGCGCCAAAGTAGGTCTTCCAGAAGTAAACCTTGGTCTTATTCCTGGTGCAGGTGGCACGCAGAGATTACCACGCCTAATTGGCGTTGCTGCTGCACTTGAGATGATTACTTCCGGAAAACCAATATCAGCTCGCAAGGCTTTTGAAGTTGGTGTCGTGGATAGAATTTGTGACAATAATTTATTAGTTTCTGCTACTAAATTTGCTAAGGATATCATCGGGAAGCCGTTTATAAAAACAAGTGAACTTGAATTACTTGCTTCGCCAGAGATTTTTGAAGAATTTTCAAAAAAAATATTAAAAAGAACCAGAGGCTTTCTTGCTCCAAATATAGCAATTTCTGCAGTTAGGGCAGCAACAGAGAAATCTTTTGTTGAGGGCGTTAAATTTGAACAAGAGTGTTTTGAAAAGCTTATGAAATCACCAGAATCATTGGCCCAGCGGCACTTATTTTTTGCTGAACGACTGGCAACTAAAGTTCCAGATATAGGAAAAGACACATCTATCCGCAAGATAGAAAAAATAGCTATAGTTGGTGGTGGAACTATGGGGTGTGGAATAGCCATAAGTTTTCTTACTAATAGTATTCCAGTTCTAGTTTTAGAACAATCGGCTAAAACGGCCTTGCTGGCTAAGAGTAATATTGAGGAGATAATAAATACTCTTTTTGTGAAAGGTCGTTTGAGTGAAAATCAGAAAAATTTTACTACAGAAAACCTGACTATAAGCACGGAATACTCAGACTTATCTTTGTCAGACCTTGTTATAGAGGCCGTTTTTGAAGATATGGAAATAAAGAAGCAGGTTTTCCAAAAAATACAAAAATTTGCAAAGCAGGATGTTGTTATGGCTTCCAATACATCATTCCTCGATTTAGATGAAATAGCTTCAACAACATCAAAACCTCAAGATGTGATAGGTCTTCACTTTTTTAGCCCGGCTTACATTATGCCGCTTCTTGAAATTATAAGAACTAAACATACTTCGACAGATGTTTTAGCAGCTGCACTTAAATTAGGTAAGTTAATTGGAAAGAAAACGGTTGTATCTGGAGTCTGTACTGGTTTCATAGCTAACCGTATGTCGAGCTGCTATGGCCGTGAAGCAGGATTGCTGCTGCTTGAGGGGGCTGACCCAGAGCAGATTGATAATGTTCTTTATAAATTTGGTATGCCTATGGGTATGTTTTCAATGCTTGATATAGCTGGAATTGATATTGGTGTTCTTGCCAGAAAAAACATACCCACAGAAAGTTTTGACGAAAGGGCTTTTCGTATACACGAGGCACTAGTTGCATCAGGAAGTAAGGGGCAAAAAACAAATGCTGGGTTTTATTGTTATAATGGAAAAGAAAAAACTCTAAATCCAGAAGTAGAAGCCCTTACTCAAAAATATGCAGAAGAGTATGGGATTAAACGCCGAAAAATTACTCCAAAAGAAATTGAAGAAAGATGTCTTTTTTCTCTCATCAATGAGGGATTTAAAATTGTTGAAGAGGGAATAGCTATAAGGGCTAGCGATGTGGATGTGGTCTATACTAGCGCCTTTGGGTTTCCCCGTTATAAAGGAGGTCCACTTCACTATGCTGAGCATTTGGGATTGGATTATATTCTCAAAAGAATAAACAAGTTTGCCAAAGTACATGGAAATCGATGGTGGACCCCATCTTCCCTTCTTGTGAGTTTAGTTAGAGAAAATAAATAGCAGCATGTTATATGCCTAAATATCAACTTCTATTTATAATAAAAATTAGACTCGTATCGTGAAATAGTTTCACATTTGTCTAAAAAGCTTGACTTGCAAAACTATGACAATAATGTTACTCAAGAGTAACTTCTAAATGCAAGGGTCGATAATTAGTTATGAAATCTCTATCTAGATCAGATTTAGAAAATTTAAAAATAATAGAAAAAAAAGTCCTGTGGCTAGCAAGCTATATGATACATAATGCCAACCATATTCGTCCTTCCCGCGACGGGCTTAAGGTAGGGGGACATCAGGCTTCAAGCGCATCACTAGTTAGTATTATGACAGCGCTCTATTTTCATGTTTTAAATCCAAATGATCGGGTCGCAGTTAAGCCGCATGCTTCACCAACCATGCATGCTATTATGTATCTGATGGACCGGCAAACCTTACCTAAAATGCAAAACTTTCGTGGCTTCGGTGGTGCACAGTCTTATCCATCCATTACTAAGGATACAACGGATGTGGACTTTTCAACAGGATCCGTGGGAATGGGAGTTGCGGCAACGCTGTTTAATACGCTTGTTCAGGATTATATGGTTGATCATAAATGGTGTGGAGAACAATCAAAAGGGCGTATGATTGCTCTGGCAGGCGACGCTGAATTCGATGAAGGTAATATATTTGAAAGTCTTCTTGAAGGCTGGAAACATAAGGTGCAAAATCTTTGGTGGGTTATAGACTATAATAGGCAAAGCCTTGATAGCGTAGTTGATGATGCACTTTTTGAGAGAATCAGTGGGGTTTTTGATAGTTTGGGCTGGAAGGTTTCCCCGCTTAAATACGGGAAAAAATTATTAAAGGCACAAAAGGGTCCGGCTGGAGAGGCAATCCTAAACTGGATAGACAATTGTCCTAATCAACTTTATTCGGCACTTACCTACCAAGGTGGATTGGAATGGCGCCGCCATCTTGAACTTGATCTTGCAGGTACCTTTGGAATAGGTGAATTTCTTGATAGTTATGATGATAGCTCGTTAGCTGATGTCATGACTAATCTTGGAGGGCACGATATTGAAACGTTAATAGAGGCCTTTAATGAAGCTGATGATAGCGAGCAACCGCAATGCTTTATTGCATATACTGTAAAAGGAAAGGGGCTTCCTCTCGCTGGACATAAGGATAATCATGCCGGGTTGATGAGTGTTGACCAAATGGCAGAATTTAAGAAAACTCAGGGTGTTCCTGATGGTGCTGAATGGGATAAATTTGGTGGTATTGAAAAAGAAGGTCAAAATCTACAATATTTTATTGATAATTGCGATTATCAAAAAAGAGCTAAAATTAAAAAAAGTGTAGCATCAATAAAAATTCCAGCAATTAATGCTCCGCTCAGTGAAAGTCAATCGACGCAGGAAGCGTTTGGTAAAATTATGTTTGAGCTTGCTAGAGGTGATAGCGAACTTGCAAGTCGGATAGTAACAACTAGCCCTGACGTGACATCCTCAACTAATCTTGGTGGTTGGGTAAATAGGCGTAAACTTTATTCACGCGACCAGGTATCAGATGTATTTAAAGATAAGCATATTCCAAGTTCTCAACTATGGCAGAAGGGACCTTCGGGTCAGCACATGGAGCTTGGAATAGCAGAAAATAATTTGTTTTCTTTGTTAGGTCAATTTGGTCTCACATACCGTAATTTTAATGAGCGTATTTTCCCAGTCGGAACTCTCTATGATCCTTTCATAGCTCGCGGCCTTGATGCCCTCAATTATGCTGCTTATCAAGGGGCCCGTTTTATGTTGGTAGCCACCCCATCTGGAATTACGCTCGGTCCTGAAGGTGGGGCTCACCAGTCCATAGGTACGCCACTTATTGGTCTTTCACAGCCAGGGCTTACATCAGTCGAACCGTCTTATGCAGATGAGCTTGCTGTTCTTATGGAATGGGGCTTCGATTACATGCAGCAAGAACGTGGTTCCTCGGTTTATCTCCGTCTTTCAACCCGTAAGATTGAACAGTTACCCCGAGTGCTGACGGTTGCGGATAAAAATAATATTATTAGGGGAGCCTATTGGCTTCGACAACCGACAAGTACGACTTCTAGAGCTATCGTATATGCTGGCGCCGTGGCACCGGAAGTAATGAGGGCTGTTCAGGATCTTCAGCAAGAAAATAAAGATATGGCCGTGCTTGCAGTTACATCGTCTGATATTCTTTATCGTGATTGGTCGGAATCTCGTAAGAATAGTGTGATCAAAAAAACTGAAACTCTCTCTCATATTGAAAATCTTATGAGCGGGTTAGCTCGGGACTGTATTGTTGTTACAGTTTGTGATGCCCACCCTCTTCATTTGTCCTGGCTTGGCAGTATAAATGGTAATCCTGTAGTACCCCTCGGTGTTGAAGACTTCGGTCAGACAGGTGATTTACCGGATCTTTATGATCATTTTATGATGGATAGTGCGGCAATTGTTGCTGCTCACGGCCGTCTCAAGAGAAATTAATAGTTAATTAAAGAGCTATTAATTTACCTAGTTAAAATATTTTTATTTTGGGTTTTTCTTCGCAGTAAAGTAATTATTAATTTAAAATTTTGACTTAGATACACAGCCTTATAGTATTTTGCCTCAAGTTAACCTTTACAAGATGTCTAATTTATTGTCCTATGTTAGACATCGGAGTTGGGGCTCTAATAAATATTATAAATTAAAATATAAGGAGAATTCATAGATGAATATTAATAAAAAATTTGAAAAAATTCTTTTGGCAGTTGGTGTGATGGCCACATTTTTTTCTACTACTAGTATTGCGCAAGATAATCCATATGAGCCTATTCAAGGCGAATGGGTTGAACTTCCCAATGGCCGTACATGGGGTGCTACTAGCACTGTATATTATGCTGGTAATGGTAATATTTGGGTTGCTGAACGGTGTGGTGGCAATACAAACTGCCTAGATACTCCAGAAATTGATCCTATTATGTTAGTTGATGTTGATGGTAAAATTTTAAAAAGCTTTGGAAGAAACATGATTGTTTGGCCGCATGGTCTTCATCTTGCTCCGGATGGTAACCTTTGGATTGCCGATGCTAGAGGCGATGCAGAGCGCATGAAAGGTCATCAAGTTCATAAATTTAGTCCAGACGGAGAACTTTTGCTTTCTATTGGCACAGCGGGTGTTGGTGGACAGGATAAATATGTTTTCAATAATCCAAATGATGTTGCTGTTTCAGAGAATGGGGATATTTTTGTTGCGGACGGCCATGGTGCAGGAGGTAACAACCGAATTGTAAAATATAATAGTAAGGGTGAATATCTTATGGAATTTGGTGAAACAGGTTCTGAGCGCGGTCAGTTTCGTGAACCTCATGCACTCGCTATAAATTCGGAAGGAAAATTATTTGTCGGTGATCGTCATAATGGTCGCGTCCAAATTTTTGATCTTGAAGGAAATCATATTGACCAGTGGACCCAGTTTGGTCGCCCAAGCGGACTTTATATTGATGGTAACGATATTCTATATTCTGCAGACAGCGAATCCAACACTGGCTTTCGACGTAATCCAGGTTGGGAACGCGGTATTCGTATAGGTAGTTCCATTACGGGCTGGGTAACAGGATTCATTCCTGACCCTAATCAGGGATATATGCCTGGCACGAGCGTTGCTGAAGGTGTAACCGCTGATGAGGAAGGAAATATATACGGTGCTGAAGTAGCTCAGAAGAGAATGCGTAAATATATTCCTAAAACATATAGGGGTGAGCCACGGCGTAGAAATTAATATTGTGAAATTAAGCTAAACAAGATTGAAGAAGCCTCCATATTTAAAATTATAGAGGCTTCTTTTTAATGAGTAAAAAATGAAAATTAATGCAAAATTTGACCAGGTAGCGGTCATTCGAGTTGAAGATTATAAATGGGCACCTTCACCCATGCCTGGCGTTGAACGTATGATGCTAGACCGGGTTGGAAATGAGGTGGCACGAGCTACTAGTATTGTTCGCTTCGCCCCCAACGCTGAATTTTTGCCACATTATCATGGCGGAGGGGAAGAGTTTTATGTTCTTGAAGGAGTTTTTTCTGATGAACATGACGATTACCCAGCTGGTACCTATGTGCGCAACCCTATCGGCACCAACCATACCCCTCATGTTGGAAAAGAAGGCGCAACCATATTTGTTAAATTATGTCAGTTTGATAAAAAGGATGCGAAAAAGTTTCACATTAAAACGAAAGAAGCGGACTGGTATCCTGGATTGGTTTCAGGGCTCTCCGTCATGCCACTTCATGAGTATATTACAGAGCACGTTGCGTTAGTTAAGTGGGCGCCAAATACCATCTTTGAACCTCACCAGCATTGGGGAGGTGAAGAAATATTAGTTCTTGAGGGCACTTTTTACGATGAGCATGGAACTTATCCACAAGGTACCTGGATGAGAAGCCCACACCTCAGTAAACATTGTCCCTATACCAAAGATGATGGCGCTCTGATTTATGTGAAAACTGGCCATTTATTAGAACTGTGAACCGTCTAAGCAAGGTTTTATAAAATATTTACTCACTTCTTTTTTTAATATATCTGGATAGCTCATACATTAGCCATGATGCTATCAATATTATAATTAAAAGTAACCCCCAGCGCATAAGTTCTGCATAAAAATTACTATCAATTTCTGGCATGATAAAGAAGTATTCGCCTAAGCGTTCGCTGCGTTCTGTCATCCAATGCCAGCCACTATGAGCAACAATGGCAGACAGTAAAATAATACCAACTTTTTCTTTGACAATATATTTAAAAAGTAAATTAAGTAGAGGTAGTACACAAATCAGAATAAATATCTGACCAATTTCTACTCCGAGGTTAAAAGAAAGTAATGATGTAAATAAGTGTTGCCCGGCAAACTGCATACTATCGGAAAGAAGGAATGAAAAACCAAAACCATGAATAAGGCCAAAGGCAAATCCTACAATCCATCGTTTTTCAAGCTTAGCCCCTACAATGTTTTCAAAAGCCATATAAACGATTGAAAGCGCTATGAGCATTTCAATTAATGGTGCGAACCAGAGTGCTTGGGGAGCCAGTCCAAAAGCGGTTGATATAAGAGTGATGGAATGTGCAACGGTGAAGGATGTTACAACAGGAATAAGTCCGATAAAGCTACGTAATGGTATTACAAGACAAAGAAGGAATAAAATATGATCTGTACCATCAAGAATATGAAAAAAACCAAGTTTCATAAATTCATACAAAGCGTGCAGTAGGCTGGGATCAAGTTCAACAATACCTGGATTACCTGTATAATTAAAGACACGCTCACCTTTGCCAGCCGGTATGAAATGAAGCACAGTATTTGTAATGCTCGCTAATTTATTAAGTGTTGGCTGTAGAGAAAATCTTGATTGATCTGATTTTATTGGGAATTCATAGAGGACATCTAAAGCTATTTGTTTGTAATAAATTTTATCTTCATTTGTTCTGGTTGGAGATTTAATACTTTTGATAGCCGTATCCCAACTTTGAATTGATCTATCTTGAGGCGTAGTCGCTCGAAGTGCGGTGATCATTTTATCTTCAATTAATTGACCTTCTTCAAAAACACGAAGCTCTTCTGTAAGGTAAATATGTGCTGCATCGAGTAAAACAGCCTCTGATTTTTCAAAATCAAGATAACCTGGCCCAAAAGTTGGGTAGACGAGCTCGCTCATGCTTTCGAGGGGCACTCTTAGTAGAAGTTTAAGAGTATTTCCTTCTGGCTTTACATACATATGAACGGTCACTGAGGAAGGAATATCATGAGCCTTTACAAACGATGTCATTGTCAAATTCATCATTATTATTGCAAATATAAAACGAATAATAGATGAGTGGATGAAATTAAATTTAATCATTTTTGCCCTATTTCACTGATATTTTTGTCTGATTTTTTGATTGATCCTATTGTTCATAAAAAAACAAAGGCGAAGAGTCAATTTTTAAAAAACTCTACATAGATTCAATTCTTGAACATAATACTTAAATATTGTAGGATTTTTGGGATAGTTTTCGTTTATCATTGGGGGAGTGTAAAGTGATGCGCCTGGATAAACATCAAATAAAAAAATAAGGGAACAGATAATCATGAAAAAAAACAAATTACTGATAGGGGCCGCTCTTGCTGCTTCTCTTCTCACATTAAGCTTTGGCATACAGTCTTGCAGTCCAGGAGGGGATGCAACTGCGCAAGCACCTCAAGCCCCTTCATTCGAAGTTGACCCATTTTGGCCTAAACCGCTGGGCAATGAATGGATACTTGGTAATGTGATTGGTGTGGCTATCGACGAACGTGATCATATTTTTATTGTCCACCGTGCGAGTGGAGAAGGAATATTCGGTTCAAGGACTGAGATTGGACTCCAAACAGGAGTATCAATTTGCTGTACACCTGCGCCACCAATTATTGAATTTGATCCTGATGGAAATGTAGTTAATGCCTGGGGCGGGCCTGTTGAAGGAGCACCCTATACTTGGCCATCCTCAAATCACGGCATCGAAATTGATCATCACGGTAACATTTGGATTGGTGGTAATGGTCAAGGAGACAGTCATATTTTGAAATTTACGCGGGATGGTACATTTCTTGAACAATTAGGTACTCCAGGAATTATAGAATCAGATAGTAATGATACAACACGCTTCTCAAGAGTTGCGGAAGTAGCTGTAGTTCCTGAAACCAACGAAGCATTTGTATCTGACGGATATGGTAATCGTCGTATTGCTGTTTTAGACGCTACCACTGGCGAATTTAAACGCTATTGGGGTGCTTATGGCAACAAGCCAGAAGATCCAACTGAGAGATATCGTCACGACCCTACAACCCCTCCACACCCTCAGTTTACAGGCCCAGTGCACTGCGCAGAACCATCAAATGATGGGCTTCTATATGTTTGTGACCGCTCTAGTGACCGTATTCAGGTTTTTAAGCAAGACGGCACGTTTATGTACGAAAAACTGATTATGCCAGAGACACTTTCTCAAGGATCAACTTGGGATCTTGATTTTTCAAAAGACCCTGAGCAAAAATATGTTTATCTAGCAGATGGCCAAAACCAGCGTGTTTACATATTACTTCGGGAAAACCTTGAAATGATAACAATGTTCGGTGGCGGTGGTCGTCAACCTGGCCTTTGGTTTGCACCACATAGTATTGCAACTGATTCGAAGGGTAATATCTATACAACTGAAACATATGAGGGCAAGCGCATTCAAAAGTTTGTCTATCAAGGGCTTAAGGATATACCGGCAAAAGATCAAGGCGCATTATGGCCAGCTGGTACTAAATAGATAAATTAGTAATCATATTTTTTAAAACCCCCTATGAGAAATCATCGGGGGTTTTTATTATAAAATTAGATTAATCATTCAGCAAGGCATAAGCCCTAATTTCGCAGGGTGAGGCGCCGCCTCTGACATATAGATATATTGTTTCATTCCTATACCGTAAGTCATCGAAGAACCAGACTGACGTGATGGCATCCAGATCTCGCTAACTTGCTCGCCATTTGATTTATCACAAGCACGAAGCATTGTTTCCCATTCACGCCCCTCTGGATTTGTTACCATCATTCCGACACTACCCCGTTGACCAGTACGTGGAGTATCTAGTCCTTAAGGTTTTGGGTGATTACGCA
>JABGYD010000023.1 GCA_018675425.1 Kordiimonadaceae bacterium | reverse complement strand
TGGGGGTAATTAAATCGTTCTGCGCGCCCTTCGTTTACAGAAAACCCATGGCCTTCAGGGTCGGTGGTATCGATAACTCTACCAAAGCCGGAAAAGGTTTCCGGCGTTAATTTCGAAAGAGTAATAGTTTTCACAGCGCGTCCTTTAATAAGTTAGTTTTCATCATTACTCTAACCAAATAGCATTAAGTTAGTCAAACTAACTCTATGGCTGGGTTTACAGGGGAGGGGTTAAAGTTTAACGTAAAAAGTTCAATATTAGGAAATAAAAATGCGCACAGAAGATAATGAACTTTTAACGAAGGTTGGTCCGGGAACTCCGATGGGTAATTTAATGCGTCATTACTGGTTTCCAATTTTAAAATCGGATGAATTAAAAGCTGACGGCTCACCGTTACGTTTTCGCCTGCTTGGTGAGGATTTGCTTGCATTCAGGGATAGCGAAGGTCAGGTTGGTATCATTGAACCATATTGCCCACACCGGCGCGCGGAACTTTTTTTTGGACGAAACGAAGAATGTGGCCTTCGCTGCGTTTATCATGGCTGGAAATTTGACGTAGATGGTAATTGCGTGGATATGCCAAGTGAACCAATCGAGACGGATTTTAAACAAAAAGTGAACATAAAGGCCTACAAAGCAGTCGAAAAAATTGAAATGATCTGGGTTTACATGGGTAACCAAGATCCGATACCCAAACTACCAGATTTTGATAGTATGCGCCTAAGTCAAGAAAAGCTAAGCGTTAGAATGGTGCTTCGTGAATGTAATTATTTACAGTCCCTCGAAGGTGACATTGATACTGTTCATTTAGGCTTTTTGCATTTAGGGTCTGTGAGTTCATCAAGCTTTAATAAAAAAACTAGAGAACAATATCTATCTGAGAATAAATCACCTAAATACGAAATCACTGATACTAAAAATGGAACCATGTATGGGGCTTATCGCGAGGCTCAAGAAGATACATATTATTGGCGTGTAGCTCGCTTCCTTATGCCTTGCTGGACAATGCCACCGGGTGGGGAAATAATAGACCATATCATTGTTAGGGCATGGATCCCAATAGATGATCATAATACAATGTTTGTTAGCCTGAGTGAGGCCGGACGTTCACCGGTTGTTAATGTAAAGAAGGGTGCGTCGCTACCGGGCATTGACGGCGGCTTGAATTTTGAAGAAAATCCTGGCAATGGATTTTTAGACCGTTGGAGGTTGAAGGAAAATAACACTAACGATTATATGGTAGATCGGGAAGAACAGCGCAACAGCAGCTATACGGGCGTCAAAGGTATCCACCTTCAGGATCAAATGATCACTGAAAGTATGGGAAGTATCACTGATCGTACTAAAGAGCACCTTGGAACTAGTGATCAAATGATCACTGCCACCCGAAGGCGTCTAATAAATGCAGCTAAAGAACTACTTAAAAACGGCACTATTCCTCCTGGTGTTAATAATCCCGAAATATACCATACCGCACGTTCGGGTGGGATGATTATTGATCGTGATCTTAAGTGGCAAGAAGAAGTGAAAAAAATTGAAGACCAGGCTATCTGGCCTGATGGATCAGACATTTAGAGTTCATTTTGACGTGGATTATTTTTTACTAAATTTAACGTTCGCCATCATCACCTTTTCTTCTTGAAGTTTGAGCCAGTAAATTGGTTTTAAGGTATAAACTATGGCGCTACAAAACAACATGAGACCAATGCATAGATAAAAAGCATTTTCGTAGTTACCATAGGTGTCATGCATCATACCAATAGTTCTCGGGCCCATAGCGAGGCCAACGCCAGAGGTTGCGGAAAAGAAACCAAGCATTTTTCCTAGATGATTAGATCCAAATGAATGTTTAGCAAAAACAGGTGTTTCAACTAATATTCCACTTTGACTGAACCCACGAGCCATTTGAAAAATATATAAAGTGACAATACCTTGTACGCCGAAGGCCATGGCGATTGAGACGACAATTAACAGGTAGCAAATGGTAATACCTTTAAAAGAATATTTGTCGAACATCCAGCCAAAAGCTAATCTTGAACCGAAGCCAAGCACAAATGAATATACCGTTGTCCATGCCAGTTCACTGCGAGTGAATCCTAGATCATTCATAATGTAAAATGAAATATTTTTACCAAAGCCCTGGTCAACAAAGCCAACTATAACAAGTACCAAGCAGATGATAAGGAATTGCGGTTTTTTGACATAATCAATAAATTCTGGGACGTTGCCATATTTTTCAGGTTCGAGAAGGTTACTTTTAATGGCTTTATTCTTAGCATCACTATCGGCAAACTCATGTTGGATTTCTGCTGATGACGGGTTGTCCCTCACTAAGAAGTGAAAGACGGGAAAGCCAATAAAAAATATTGCGAGGCTCACTAGCGGCAGCGCATCACGCCAGCCTACAGTTTCAACCAGCCAAGCATAAAATGGTGTGAATAAAATTCCTGATATGCTGGATGCTCCGGCAAGTATTCCCATGGCAAGACCTAGTCTTTTATTAAACCATTTTGCGCATATAGTTTTAGTGGCGACCAGCAGTGGCATGGATGAAAACCCAAGCGGTATTCCGGCAATCCAGATCGAAGTGGTTATGTCCATAGTAGGAATTTGACCTATAAAATGCCAATATATAAATCCAAAACCCGTGACGGTTCCGCAAATATAAACGGCCCTTTTAGCACCAAATTTATCAATATAAAAACCTGCACACATTGCGATGATTGCAGCAACAGTAAATTTAAAAGTAGCAATTGTTAAAATATCGCCGCGGGGAAGGCCATATTCATTTTCGATATCAACATATATAAATTGAAGTAAGACAAGCGGAGAAGCAAAGACAAACATAATGACTGGATAGCAAGCAAGGATATTCCACCAACCATAATAAATTTTTCCGTCCGGCCCTTTGAGGTCGGCTATAAACTCAGTGATATTTTTTGAAAAATTACCTATCATTAAATTTTTACCTATAAGCAACTGTAAGTAATTTTAATTGAAATGTATAGGTCGATATCCCAGAATTAATTTAAAAAAAGCTAGAGAAAAAAAGCTGATGTGTATTTTAGGGTGGCTTTGGAAGCTAAATAAAGGCGAATAAGAAATAGTATTTCCTAAAATTTCTTGCAATGATGACTGATATGTTAGAACCTATTTTCAAGATTTTTCAGTAAGGGAATTGTCGAATGAAAATCGTTACTAAAATAATTATGATTTTGAGTGTTCTTATATCTTTTATAATAAATGCGCCTGTGTTTGCAGCAAATTGTAGCACCGCGCCTGATATGCTGGAAGAAATATTAAAACGTGGAAAAATTCGTATTGGCTGGATCAATTCAAAACCCTTTCAATATCGAAATATTAGAGGTGAGCTTGAAGGCGCATTAGTCAATGCAGGCAATATGTTAGGCGAAGAGCTTTTAAAAGTTGAAGTTGAATGGGTTGAAGCCAAATGGGACACTTTTATAGCTGGATTGCAATCAAAAAAATTTGATATCGTAATTTCAAATGTGGCTCGTCGTCCGAATAGGGCCGCATCTGTATGGTTTACGAAGCCTGTTATTATTGGCTCACAAACATTTTTAGTAAGAAAAGACGCAAATATCATACAACTATCAGACATTGATAAACAGGGATCAAATATTGTTGTTCGGTTGGGTAGTGCTGCTCATATTACCTATACTGAAAATGACAAAGAATTTTTCTCAAACGCGACGATAAAATCTGTAGCACCACCCGCGTTACCGGAACAAGAAGTAGCGAGTGGTCGTGCCATAGCCATGGGAGCAGGGTCAATTGAAACTCAACAGATCGCCCGAGCCAATTCAGATTGGGCAGAAGTTGTCGTTTTATCAGAATCTCCCCGTTCAGTTGGTGCAGGATTTGTGATGCCGCAATGTCAGCATAACCTTCTTCACTATATGAATACATTTGTTGATACCATCATTGAAACCAACTTTATGGCTAAGCAGGCAGAAATATACCCAGATTTTGTTCTTGATTCCGTTGTGGCGCCAACACGTTTAATTGGTGATGTTCCCCGATAAGATCAAAACAGGAAAAATTGTGTGAGCAATAAATATGGAATTTGAATTTCGCTTTGATATTGTCTGGAATAATTTACCGCTTTTATTAGAAGGCGTTCAAACAACTATTCTACTATCACTTTTGACAATGGTTCTTGGCACAATTATTGGACTTTTTGTTGCTATTGTTAGGCTTAGAGTACGTAAGATATTTGCTCTTCCCTTGGTCGTTTATGTCGAAGTTTTTAGGGGAACACCCGGTCTTATACAAATAGTCTGGATTTATTATTGTTTACCAATTTTAACGGGACTTCAATTGGATGCGCTTACATCGCTGGTGATTGCGATGGCGTTAAATGTTGGATCATATCTCTCTGAAGTATTTCGTGCAGGCATTCAGGGTGTTAGTAAAGGACATATTGAAGCCGCTGCAGCAGTAGGTTTTAAACCCGGCCAAATAATACGCCGTGTGATTGTTCCTCAAGCTGCTTACCGAATGATACCTGCAATTGGAAATGTTTTTGTTTCTGCAATTAAGTTATCATCGCTTTGCTCTGTACTCGGTATGGCCGAATTGATGTATCAGGGGCAAATCATTATTGCTAATTTCTTTAGACCGATTGAAGTTTTCACTGTTGTTGCAGTTATTTATTTAATTATGGCTTACACGACGTCATTATTTATGATGTATCTTGAATGGAAATTCGCATGGATAAGGCGAAAAAAAGTTCCATTTTGGCAAAAATTTAAACAAATTAGTAAGACATCTTTTCAGATAAAACCGCAGGGGAATTTATAATTATGACTTCTGCCGTTAAAATTAAAAATTTGCATAAATCATTTGGGAGCCTAAAAGTATTAAGAGGGATCGATTTGGATGTCGCGCAGGGCGAGGTGGTTTGCATTCTAGGAGCTTCTGGTTCCGGTAAATCCACCCTGTTGAGATGTATAAACCAACTTAGCATTCCTGATGAAGGAACGGTTTATATTAATGGTGATCCTATTGGCAATTTATTGTCAGAGACCGGGGAATTGAAAAAAGCAAACCAAACGACGCTTGCTAGCCAAAGAAGCCGCATCGGATATGTATTTCAACAATTTAATTTATGGCCTCACCGTACCGTATTGGGTAATGTGATTGAAGCTCTAAAAATTGTAAAGAAGATGAATAATGCGGATGCTGAAAAAATAGCGATTGATAGAATTACGGAAGTCGGCCTATTGGATTGGAAGGATGAATACCCAGACACTTTATCAGGTGGGCAGCAGCAAAGAGTGGCCATTGCCCGAATGCTTGCTATGGAGCCCGAAGTGATGCTTTTTGACGAGCCGACATCAGCTCTTGACCCTGAACGTGTCGGGGAAGTCATTGAGGTGATGAAAGAATTGGCCGAGAAGGGACATACAATGATTATAGCGACGCATGAGCTTAATTTTGGGAGAGATACAGCGGATAGAGCAATTTTTATTGATGAGGGTGTAATTGTCGAGCAAGCGTCGGCACAGGAATTTTTCAGTCATCCTAAATCTGAGCGTTTACAATCCTTCCTCAAGAGGATGAGTATGTAAAAAATGGCTGATAATATGATTGATAATTCTGCTCCAGAGTGGGCATTGGCGAAATATGCACATGATCTTTCGTTTTCAGACATAGATGAAAAAGCGCGACATCATATTTCAAAAATGATTTTTGATGTGATTATTATTTCAATTGGTGCCTATAATAGAAATCATCAATCGGGGAAGATTAACGAAGATTTTAATCTGGAATATAATAAAAGTGATACGGGTTCATCATTATGGTCGGGGCGCGGTAAAATGCCGGCAAACACTGCCGCGCTTTGTAATGGGACATGGGCAGAAATTCTTGATTATCAAGATGTTGTTGTTGATCCCCGTAATAATGGACATTTAGGGGTTACTATTATTCCTGCAGCGTTCGCCGTTGCAGAACGAGAAAAGAGTAGTGGTGCAGATTTAATCACTGCGATTGCTGCGGGGTTAGAGGTTGCAATTGCCGTTTTGAGAGCCGTGGGTCGCAAACATAGAAGTGGTGGTAGGGGTTTTCGTACAACTAGCCTTGCAGGGCCGCTTGGGGCGGCGGTGGCTTGTGCAAAATTGCTTAAAGTAGATGTTGAACAAGTATTATATGCGCTGGGGATTGCCGGAGCTTGTTCCCCAAATGGATTAATGCCATCATTGGCACCGGCCAATGGCTCCTTTGGTATGGATAAGGATTGGGTTAATGGGCAAGCCGCACAGCTTGGGGTTAATGCTGCGGATCTTGCTAAACGGGGAATGACAGCAAGTGAGCGGGTCGTCACGGGCGAAATGGGAATTGTTGCAAGCCATAGTCATGGTGATGGACAAGCACTCATCGTGCCCAATTCAGGAACGCCGAGTATTGTTAAAATATCATTAAAAAAATATGCGTGTTGTTATGGCGTCCATAGTGCAATGGATGCAGCTGCAATTCTTTGTATAGAAAAGCAACTATCGCCAGATGATTTAGATAAAATTATTGTACGCGTAAAAGCAGATAGTGCCAAAACGCTCTCGACAAGAAAAATATCAAATCATATGGCCGCACGCTTTAGTCTTCCTTATGCGGTTGCATTAGCCGTTGTTAAACAAGACAATATCTCCATGCATGATTTTGAAGAACCGGCGATTTTTGATCAAATAATTATTAAATTAATGGATAAGGTAGAGATTATAGCTGATCAGGAATTGACAGACTTTCATATTCAAACTGGAGGTTTTCCTGCACAAATAGAAATTTATAGCGGTAGTGAAAAATATGTGAAACGTGTTGATTATCCTATGGGTTCTTCTCAGCGTCCTATGTCATGGGATGATATCGAGGATAAGTTTTTTGAACTTACGAAAGGGCATTTTAGCCCAGAACAGTGCCAAAAAATAATAAATTCTGGTAAAAAGATTTCCATAATGGAAGATATCAACCAGTTATCACAATTATTATAGTTTTTTAAAACCTAAAAATTCAGTTAAGTCATTGAAAGTCTCGGTGCCCGCCGGCTCCTGAGTAAGGCCCTCTTTTTAAAAAGCGGATTGTCAGATATAAAATCAGCTTGTAAGGTCTCTTCCATAAGAATCACAAAAGAATGGGAGAGACTGATGGGATTTAAATTCAAATCTAATTTATTAACATATTATATGACTGGGATCGTTGGTGCGGGGCTTATGGCTACAACTGCGAGTGCGGTTGATGGTATCATTAACGAAGATAATCTAAAAGCGATGGAATACCGCGAAGTTGGTCCATTTCGCGGTGGCCGCGTGACCACGGTGTCGGGTGTGATCGGTGATGATCAAACTTATTATATGGGGGCTGTTGGCGGTGTTTTTAAAACCGTGAATGCAGGACACACATGGGAAAATGTTTCTGATGGTCATTTTGGTACAGCGTCGGTTGGTTCCGTGACCGTTTCAAAAACTGACCCGAATGTTGTTGTGGTTGGTATGGGGGAAAGCCCCTACCGTCATGTGGCATCAAGTTATGGTGACGGGGTTTACCTTTCGACCGATGCTGGTAAAAACTGGAAACATATTGGTTTAAAAGATGCGCGTCAGATTTCAGAAGTGATCGTGATGCCAGGGGACCCGAACACGGTCCTCGTATCCGTGCAAGGTAGTCCGTGGCAGCCAACCGAAATGCGCGGCATTTATAAAACCACCGATGGCGGCGATACTTGGGAGCAAAAACTTTTCACCAATGAAACGTCTGGTGGCGTTGATATGAAGATGGACCCGAATAATCCACGGATTATTTATGCGTCCATGTGGGATCAAAATCGTAACCCATGGGGCATGCGCAGTGGCGGTCCGGGTAGCGGACTTTATAAATCCAATGACGGCGGCGAAACTTGGGATAAAATTGTGAACGGCCTTCCGGAAAAACTTGGTAAAATGGGTATTACCCCGTCCGGTGCACAAGACGGGCTATTATATGCGCTCGTGGAAGCGGGTGATGATGAACGCACGGGCGAAGACAGTGGACTTTATAAATCCGTGGACGGCGGTGAAAACTGGACACATGTGACGGCAAACCGTCAACTGGTTTCCCGTTCTTGGTATTATATGCATATTTATGCGGACCCAAATAATGCGGATACGCTTTATACGCTAAACGCACCAATGAACCGCTCAACGGACGGCGGTAAAACCTGGGAACGAATTCGTACGCCCCATGGTGATCATCATGGTCACTGGATCAATCCAGACAACAGCCTTAACATGATTAACGCCAATGATGGCGGTGGTACAGTGACGTTTGACGGTGGTAAAACATGGTCATCCATTCATAACCAACCAACCGCACAGTTCTACCGCGTGAATACGGATAACAGTTTTCCTTATCGCATGTTCAGCGGACAGCAGGACAATTCATCGGTTGGTATTGCCAGTAAAGGGGTGTCAGGCGATATGGGCGAAGATGCTTATATTTCCGTAGCAGGCTGTGAAAATGCTCATGTTGCCATGGACCGTGATAATCCACGCTATATGTACGGCGGTTGTTACCTTGGTCAGCTTAATGAATTTGATAGCGAAACGGGCGTACGCAGAAATGTTGAGCCATACCGTGAACTTGGTTTCGGTGTTAACCCGAATGAGCGTCGTTATCGCTGGAAATGGAATGCGCCTGTGCTTGTATCGACCCATGATACAAGTGTGATTTATCACGCGAGTAACGTGATCCATAAATCATCAGACCGCGGTGTAACATGGACGGATATCAGTCCTGATCTTACAAAGAACCAAACGGAATATCAGCAAACACACCCTGATACGATTACTCGTGAAGTAACGGACAGTTATAATGCGCTGCTTACGGTTACGGAAAGCCCGTATGACGCAAATGTAATCTGGGCGGGTTCTGATGATGGGATGTTATCTAAAACAGAAGACGGCGGCGCAACATGGGAAGACGTAACCCCATCCGCGAATAAAGATGGAATGGTAAATTCAATTGAAATTTCACCGCATGATGCAAACACCGTTTATATCGCGACACCGCGTTATAAATATGATGATCATGAGCCCTATATTTATAAAACAACCAGCAATGGCCGCAGATGGTCTAAAATTACAGACGGCATTCCTGAAGGCGCATTTGTACGCGTAGTTCGTGAAGACCCAGTTCGCGCAAACCTTCTTTATGCGGGTACGGAAACGGGAATGTATTTCTCCGTCGATGGTGGTGATAATTGGCAAGCATATCAACAAAACTTACCTGTGGTTCCGATCACCGATATTCAGGTGAAGCATGCTGATCTTGCGATTTCAACTCAAGGGCGTGCGTTTTGGGTTCTTGACGATCTTTCGCCGCTTCGTCAAGGAGCAGAGGATCACGACGAAGATAAAGCGCATCTTTATAAACCAGAAGTGGCCTATGACGCGCGTGTTGGTAACATGACCATGCAAGCGGTAATTTATTATACCCTTGGGTCAGAACCAGACTTAAAAGAAAATCCAGTTAAAATGGAAATTCTTGATGGTTCAGGAAATGTTGTTCGTACATTAAAATCTGATACAGAAAACCGTGATGGCAGCGGTTCAGCGAGTGCTTATAAAATTCCAGCAAATAAAGGACTGAATAAAGCAACGTGGGATTACCGTAGTGAAAACTATTCGGAAATTAAGGACCTTTATGTTCTTTCTGGTGGTGGTGACAACATCACGGAAGGATCAAAACAACGTCCGGGCGATTATACCGTACGTTTAAGTTTTGACGGTGAAGTGATGGAACAACCGTTGACCATTGAGTACGATCCACGCGTTGAAGTCACAAACGATCAGCTCATGGAAAAGTATGAGCTGACGGATCAGATTGATGGATCACTGCGTGATTTAACCTATAGCATTAAAACGGCCCGTGATGCGCGCAATCAAGCCGAAGCGGAAGTCAAGAACGATGCTAATGACGAAGATCTTAAGAAGTTAGCGCAAGATATCGTTAATGCGGTTGATGCATGGGAAGAAAAAGTCGTAAGCGCGGACCGGACATATTTCCAAGATACGCTAAACTGGCCGGATATGGTATTCGCGGATATGCAGGATATCTACCGTATCGTTGATAATATCGTACCACCAATGAACCAACGTATGCGTGACCGCTTTGGACACATCAATGACCGTTGGCAGGCATTAAAGCCTGAGTATCAGGCAATATTAACTGGTCCTGTTGCGGCCTTCAATGATGCTTATTTTGCCAAGCGTAATAAGGTGATTTTAGCCAGCGAATAATCTTAGCCACTTTACAAAACAAAAAAGGCCCCCGTAGAAATACGGGAGCCTTTTTAATTATATAAATAATAAATATAAATCAATTACTTAATTGATTTTAATGGTGCCCGGGGGCGGATTTGAACCACCGACACGCGGATTTTCAATCCGCTGCTCTACCCCTGAGCTACCCGGGCGTGGGAAAAATCATTCGAGGTGCGTGGGTTATAGAAAATAAGAGAGGCGCTGTCCAGCACTCTTTTTAAAAACAATAAAGTTATAAAAGCACTAGATTTAACCTTCAGAATCTTCATTTTCATTTTGACCTTGGGATGTCTTTTCACCTGGAATAATGTAATTACCTTTAAACCATCGACCAAGGTCAATCTCACTACAGCGATTACTGCAAAACGGATGATATTTCTCTGTTGAAACTCCCTTGCAAATAGGACATTTATTGTTGTTATTAGCAGCTTTCATGATAACTCCATTTTTAATGAGGCGTGTGTTCGCCTTTGAAATTGATCAAAAATAATTGAGTGTTTCTCAAACCATTTTTTTTGTTGTTTAGTAACTAAAATTATAACTGGCTTGCCTGGATTTTTACCGGCGTCTTTTTCAGCGTTTCGTAAAAGAAAAAGACACTTTGTTGAAATAGTTTCTTTTGGATCTATTTTTTTTAGTAAATAACTATCTAGGTCTTGCTGACGGGATTTTCGAGATATTTCGAGAAGACCGAGGGATGAAATATTACCTCTTTGTAATGGCATAGGATCACTTAATATCAATTCATCAATAAACTGAAGAAGGCTTTTAATATTACCTTTATTTATCATATTAATAAAATCGATGATGATAATTCCGCCAGTTCCACGGAGGCGAAATTGTCGAAATATTTCCCGAGCGGCTTCACGATTAATTGCAAAAATTTGCACCTCATTATCACCGGAAATTTGAGCGTTTCCCATATTGACATCAATGACCGTCATAGCTTCTGTTTTTTCGAAGGTAATCCATGAGCCCGATTTTGTTGAAATATTCACTGCACTGATTTGTTCAAGGGCATCATCGACGTCATAATGACTAAAGATACTTTCTTTATCGGTGTAGTGCGTAATTTTATTAATAAGGCTCGGTGCAAATGTTTTAGCCCAAAAGATACCTGTTTTTAGCGCACCGGCATGGTCAATGAGAATTTCTGTTAAATCAGTAGTTGAATAGTCCCGCATAATTTGCTCTATGGGATCAGGTCCTTGCGTGAGTAATTTAGGGCATTTTTTACTTGCTTGATTTTTACTAATATCATTCCAGTTTTTTATTAAATTATTTGCGGTGTCTTTTAGCTGTTCTAGTGGAAGACTTTCTGCGTCAGTTCTAAATGTTATGCCAATATTATCAATTGAGAGACTAGCACCAAATTTTTTCAGTTCCTCGCGTTTTGCAGGATTTTTTATTCGACTTGAAACAAATGAACCACTGCGAAAAGGATGAACAACTAGAGCTGTACTGATTAATTCAATTCGGCCGCTAAGTTTTAAAGACTTCTCGGGCGCTGCATCCGCTGTTACTTGAACAATAATCCGTTCGCCTTCATGAAGGGCAGTAGTCAGATCTTTTATTTTCTTATCTGATCTTTTAGGCATATTTTTTATTGGTAAAAATCCAGTAAGTTCTTTACTGAGTTGGACAAAAGCCGCTTGAAATTCCCTTGATACCCTGATTACCCGTCCTAAATAAATTGCTCCAACGTAAGAAGGTTTATGATCACGAAAAAGACGAATTTCACTAACTTGATCATCTTCGAGTAACGCAAATCTAGTTTCGCCAACATTACAATTTATTATTAATTTTTTGTTGACGGGCATAATATCTAAAGCGGATAACCGCGCCCCTTTAACATATTTACTGTTTCAAATAATGGGAGACCTACAACATTGCTGTAAGAGCCATTAATTGCTTTTATAAAGCGTGCTCCCAGCCCCTGTATAGCATAACCGCCGGCCTTTCCTTGCCATTCGTCGTTGCGCAAATAAAATTCAATATCACTTCGTTCTAGTGATTTAAACTTAACGACAGTCTTGACACATTTTATACTTGTGTCACCACTTGGTGTTATGAGGTAGATGCTAGTATAAACATTATGACGCCGCCCACTGAGTAGTTTGAGAAATTTTTCGGCCTCACTGGAGTTTTCTGCTTTTCCAAGCATTCTGTTTCCACATGCAACTATTGTATCCGAAGCAAGAATAAATGAACCCTTGTTAGTACTAGCCACCTTCTCTGCCTTAAGGCGACAGAGGCGTTTTGCCAGTTCATGTGGGAGTTCCCTTTTTAGAGGTGTTTCATCAATATTTGAAGGGATAACTAGATTAGGCGAAATTCCAACCTGTTTAAGGAGTTCCAGACGTCGCGGAGATGCGGAAGCTAAAATAAGGTTTTGGTCTTTATGTACCATCCGACCGGATACGCTTATTTAAAGCGATATGTGATCCGGCCTTTGGACAGATCATAAGGTGTCATTTCAACAAGTACATCATCACCAGCAAGAACACGGATACGATTTTTACGCATTTTACCAGCTGTGTGACCAAGTACTTCATGACCATTTTCAAGTTCAACTCTAAACATTGCATTGGGTAGAAGTTCTGTGACTTTGCCACGAATTTCTAATAACTCTTCTTTAGCCATTCTGGCTCCTTTATTGAATTCATCAAGAATAATGGGAAAAATAGAGAAAACTCAGCAAAATTCAAGATAAATGTTCATTAAAATTTTCGAATAAATTAATTTTTAATTGGGATTACTTCAATTACTCAGACGTAATTTAATATTTTCATAGAGTTCCTCGCGTAGGTCTCTAAATGCAGACATAATAGTTTCACGGTTTCCGCTGATCTCAGTTGGATCTTTTATTTGCCAATATTCAATCATAACAGAATTACCTTTTGCAAGTTCTTGAACTTCTCTATAGGCTTCTGAACTTAATGCAATGATGAGTTCAAATGATGTATTAATTAGTCCCTCAAGTTTTTTCGTTTTATGCCTGGCGATATCAATGCCTACTTCCTCCATGATTGAAACTGCAAAAGGATTAACTTTTCCAATTTTCTCAGCTACTCCAGCACTATCTATATAAATTTTATTGTTGCAATGATATTTGGCGATAGCTTCTGCTATCGGTGAACGGATAGTATTAAAATTACAAATGAATAAAACACTGCTCGGTAAATCATTTGAATTTGTTTTATTATTTTTAATCATGGACTACCTAATTTGCATTATACATATAAGAGTAAAAAGACGCCGAGCTGTATTAAAATCAATGTCAATTTTATCCATAATACGAGAACGTAAAATTTCCGCCCCCTCATCGTGGAGTGAACGTCTTCCTAGATCAATGGCTTCAATGCGGCGCGTGCTCGCTTTTTTAATAGCTGTGTAATAGTTATCACAGATGAGAAAATACTCCTTAATGATAGCACGTAAAGGGCTAAGTGGGACAACGACCGTGGACAACATGTTATTAGTTTCTGTATATAGGTCGATAGCGAGACGATTATCTTCCATCCTTATAAGTATATTATAAGGACCTAGATAATCACCAGATATACTAGACTTTGGAGCAAAGTAGTTATTTTCTAGTAAATCAAAAATAGCAACCCTACGTTCATTTTCGATATCTTCATTGCGACTGATAATAGTTTTATCGTCGAGTTCTATGAAAGATATTCGTTGAGTGCATTTTTCTTCTGTCATGTAATTTTTTTTTCAAGCCTAATTGCGATTGATGCTTTGTGAGCGTCTAGGCCTTCTTCGCCGGCTAGGATCATCGCGGAAGGACCTATTTTAGCAAGGCTCTTCGCATCACACTGAATAAGTGTGGTTCTTTTCATAAAGTTAAGGGCGCTCAGACCAGAAGAGAACCGCGCGTTGCCAGAAGTAGGTAAAACGTGATTAGGACCAGCAATATAATCGCCGATAGCTTCTGGCGTGTATCGCCCGATGAAAATAGAACCAGCATTTCTTATCTTAGTAAGAACCCTTTTAGGGTACTCAATTGCTAGCTCAAGATGTTCCGGTGCTATCTGATTTATAAGTACGGGTGCATCGTTTAGGTCACTGACTATTATTATACAGCCTTGGTTCTGCCAACTTACCCGCGCTATATCTGCTCGGGGCATAGTTTTTAAATGCTTTTCAATCTCATCAACAACTTTATCAGCATAGGCCTCGCTATCTGTAATAAGGATACTCTGCGACATTTCATCATGTTCCGCTTGGGATAGAAGGTCTATTGCTACCCAACTTGGATCATTTTTATTATCTGCAAGAACTAAAATTTCAGATGGCCCAGCAATCATATCGATACCGACTGTACCAAAAACTTCTTTCTTTGCTGCCGCAACATAAGCGTTGCCGGGGCCAGCGATTACATCCACTGATTTGACTGTTTCTGTGCCGTAAGCAAGTGCAGCAATTGCTTGTGCTCCCCCAATTTTATAAATCTCACTAATTCCAGATATATGGGCGGCTACGAGGACAAGCGGATTTAAATATCCATTAGGAGATGGAACAACCATTACGATGCGTTCAACACCAGCCACTTTGGCTGGTATGGCGTTCATTAATACTGAGGACGGATATGCGGCTTTACCGCCAGGAACGTATATACCCGCTGCCTCAACGGCGTTCCAGCGTATACCTAATCCTACGCCAATATCGTCCGTAATCTGATCATTTTCTGGAATATGACGAATATGAAAATCAGTTATTCGTTTTGCGGAGAGTTTGAGTGCTTTTAAGGTATCCTCATTACAATTAGAAAGTGCGTCTTCAATTTCCTGCTTTCTCACCCGAATAGTATAATTATCTATTAGAAATTTATCGAATTTTTTGGTGTAATCAAACAGGGCTTGATCGCCGTGATTTTTAACATTTTGCAGAATATCCTTAACAACGCCAGATACATCATTTTGGACACAACGGTTCTGTAAAAGAAGATCATTAAAATCCTGCTCGAAATTTATGTTAGTGGTATTTAGGTGTTTAACCATCGACGGCTTCTCTCACACGCTCAAGTATTTTACCTATTTCGCTGCTACGAGTTTTAAAAGCGGTGCGGTTAATAATAAACCTTGAAGTAATATCAAGTATTTTTTCCACTTCAACAAGCCCATTTGCGCGTAACGTATCACCAGTGCTGACAAGGTCAACAATACGACGGCATAAACCAAGGCTTGGTGCAAGTTCCATGGCACCATTAAGCTTAATACATTCTGCCTGTACGCCGCGCTTGGCAAAATACTTTGCTGTGAGGTTAGGATATTTAGTTGCAACGCGAACATGGCTCCAGCGGCTGGGATCGTCAGTCTTACTCATCTCCAAAAGCTCGGCTACAGAAATACGGCAATGGCCAATGTTAAGATCAAGTGGAGCGTAAATTTCAGGATAGTCAAATTCTAGTAAAACGTCATTACCAGCAACCCCCATATGCGCTGCGCCGAAAGCAACAAACGTTGCTACATCAAAACTACGTACGCGGATGATTTTAAAATTTTGTAAATTAGTGTTAAAGCTGAGTTTACGCGATTTTGGATCATCAAAATCAGCCTCAGGTTCAATCCCTGCGGAGCGAATAATAGGCATTACTTCTTTAAGAATACGTCCTTTTGGAAGCGCCAAAATCATCGGTTCGTTCGTTGTCACACTCTTATTCCTGAGGATCAATTTAATATTATGAGTTGTTTTAGCGAAAGGTAGAGGGATTGGCTAGTTTTATTCTGTTAAATTATCCAGAACCTTATGCTTCGGATGACAGGCTGCAGGGTAGGGTTTCCCTATATCTTGCATACTTGCCTCAATTAACTCAGCTTCAAGGCGAATAACTTCGTCACCCGCAAATATAAAATCAATTGCAACATTTCCATTTACAAGAACTTTAGTATCAATAACCAGCAACTCAAGCACTCGTTGCTTATCCTTATGACTAAAATTATAGCTACTTACTCTAATTATATTTTCAAAATGAAATCCTGTTCGGATACGCTGACAGCTTCTTTTACCATCTTTATTGGTGGAATTTTTATGCTCTTCCCATAAGTACCGGTTTAGCATAGTGGCAAAAATTCGAGTGGTGGGATTAAAGTTAAAATCAGCAACAATAGTAATAGCATCCTGCAAATAAGCAGAAATAATTGTCAGATCATCTTTATCCTGTGCTTTTAATTTTAAGCCTTTAGTCATACAACCCTCTAAATTCCTAAATTAGCATCGCGTATTATTTTTGCGCCTACGGCACTCAACTTTTCTACTAGTCTTTCATAGCCGCGATCAAGGTGATAGATACGGTTAACAAAAGTTTGTCTATCTGCAACCAATCCTGCAAGAATAAGAGACATGGACGCACGAAGGTCTGTAGCCATCACTGGCGCACCTAAAAGCTGATCAATACCTCGTAAGGTCGCCGTTGAGCCATGAACGGTAATATCTGCACCCATTCGTGTTAGTTCAGGTACATGCATGAAGCGATTTTCAAAAATTGTTTCATTTATAACCGATGCACCGTCACAAAGTGTCATCATCGCCATGACTTGTGCTTGCATATCTGTTGGAAAGCCAGGATAAGGTTGGGTCGACACGTTAATGCCTTTTACTTTATCAGTGCCAAGTGTAGCTACTATGCCTCCTTCAGTTTCCTGAAACCGAAGTCCGGCTTCGCGAAGAATGCCTATGGTCCCTCTCATGGCGTCCATTAGGTCTTTACCTTTAAGTTCAATTTCCCCTCGCGTCATAGCAGCGGCAATTGCGTAACTCCCGGCCTCTATCCGATCAGGCATAACTGCATATTCAGCGCCGTGAAGGTTATCTACACCCACAATTTCAAGGGTCTTGGTGCCTATACCTTTTATATTGGCTCCCATTGCGTTCAGACAATTGACCAAGTCTGAAATTTCAGGCTCCCGAGCTGCGTTTTCAATTGTGGTCGTTCCAGAAGCAAGTGTGGCAGCCATAAGAATATTTTCGGTTGCACCAACGGATATCATAGGAAAATGAACGTTTCCACCTTTGAGACGTCCGCCAGGGGCTACAGCACGCACGTAACCTTCTTCTAATTCAATCGTTGCACCCATTTCTTCAAACCCTTTAAGGTGAAGATCTATGGGACGATTTCCAATAGCACATCCGCCGGGTAGCGATACGGTTGCTTCTCCCATTCGAGCAAGAAGTGGGCCTAGTACAAGAATACTTGCGCGCATCTTACGAACAATATCATAAGGGGCGACGGTGCTAGTGATGACTTCTGTAGTGAAGGAAATAGTTCGCCCTTGATCCAGAGATTTTCCACAGTTTAAAACTTTCGCTCTTACGCCGTGACCTTTAAGAAGAAGTTTTAGAGTACTAATATCAGCGAGTTGAGGTAAGTTAGATAATATAAATGGGTCCTTAGTAAGCAAACTGGCACACATAAGTGGCAGCGCCGCATTTTTGGCGCCACTAATGGGTATTTCTCCTTCAAGGCGGTACCCGCCGGTAATTGCTATTCTATCCAATTTAAATCTCTAAAGTTTAGGCAGAGTAACGCCGGTCTGGCCCATATATTTACCAGAACGACTATTGTAAGGAACTTCGCATGGCTCGTTTCCTTCGAAAAACAGAAACTGACAGGCGCCCTCGTTGGCGTATATTTTGGCAGGTAATGGAGTTGTATTTGAAAATTCCAAAGTCACATGACCTTCCCACCCTGGCTCAAGAGGAGTGACGTTCACAATAATGCCGCACCGGGCGTATGTAGATTTGCCAAGACACACTACAAGAACGTCTTCTGGGATACGAAAATATTCAACTGTACGTGCTAAAGCAAATGAATTTGGGGGAATGATGCATACTTTTCCTGGTCGGTCAACAAAGCTGTTTTTGTTAAAATCTTTCGGATCCACAGTTACAGAATCAACATCGGTGAAAATTTTAAATTCCTCAGAGACGCGTGCATCGTAACCATATGAACTGAGACCATAAGAGATTACACCGTCTCTTTTTTGCCTATCTTCGAATGGTTCGATCATATTATGGCTTTGTGCTTTTTCTCTAATCCATCTATCTGACATAATTGCCATTATTAGTCTTCCTTGCTTTCATTTTTTGTGGCTTTTCTAACCTGAGCCTTGCGCCGTTTGAGGTTGTCTCTCAGGGCCTCAGATAAATGCTCAGTTTTATCTTTATTGTTATTTGATTTAGAGTTTTGATTATTTTGGGTCATCTTAAATTATAAGTCACTTTAACAAACATTATGACCTTTTTAAGGGGATATTAAAAAAACCGCAATTAAATACTAATTAGACTTGCGAATAAGAGAGTGTTATGTCAAGTTCCGCTCCAATCTACGGCTTTTATTCTAAAGCTTTACATAGCCGCTATAGCTCAGTGGTAGAGCGCGTCATTGGTAATGACGAGGCCGAGAGTCCGATTCTCTCTAGCGGCACCACTTTTTTTATGATATTTAAATTTCAATCTAGAAAGTTAAAAATAAACTATCATTTACGGATTGAGAATTAGACAGATTAATAACTTCGTCAATTTGACGTGCCGATTGTCCAGTATAATTTGAATAGTCGAATAAATTGGAGATTTCCTGCTTTGACATAAAATTCTTAATTTCTTCATTTGAAGAAAGAATTTCATTAAAAGCTATCTTACTATTTTTAGCATCCAATAAACATTCATTTACTAAATCTTCAGCAAGTTTTCTACCAGCATTTTTTTGCAAACGAGATACAATTATATCTGATAAAACCTGACCATTTAAAAGGTTCAGATTTTTCTTGATCTTATGTTCGTTAATTTTCAAGCCATCGATTAGGTAGATCGTGTCTAGTAGGGCTTTGCTCAGCAATATGCTATTTTCAGGAATGTGATGCCAATCTAAGCGCCAGCTTCGTGTGTCTCTTTCGTGTTCCACGATCATTGCCTGTAACGCTAGAGGAGCATTATTTACAACGATGCGACACATGGAAGTTACCTGAGCAGATATCGAATGCTTTGCTCTGTTATCGCCTACTGAAGGATTAGAGTTTGGTTCAGAAAACTCGTTAATTTCAGAGCGTGAAAGCTGGTAAATCTCATTGGTAATGCGGCTAATCGTCGCTGCCGCTTGCGAAAGAAATACAGTAAAATGTCCGTAGTTGTCACGGATCCCCGTCCAACCACAAGCGGGCATTTCGAGGCCTAATTCTTCCAAAACGCCTTCTACGACTTCGTAAGCACGCTCGCCAAGACCGCTCATTGTCCCGGTACTCCCGTGAATAAGGCCAACAAAAATATATTTTCTCATATCCTTCATGCGTTCGATATTTCTACGAACTTCCGCCGCCCATCCGGCCGCTTTTAATCCGACCGTGATTGGTAAGGTATGTTGATTGTTTGATCGACCGATCATGGGTTGCCTACTATGTTTTTGCGCCATCTCGATTAATTTTTTTTCTAAAATGACCATGTCTCGGAAAATGATTTTAAAGGCATCTTTCAGTTCAAGCGACGTTGCTGTGTCTTGGATATCTTGGGTTGCAGTTCCATAATGGATAAATTCGCCCGCGCCATTGTCACAGGCTTTTTCAAGCTGCTTTAAAAGGGGGACAAATGTATGCTGCGCTTGAACAAGATGTTTTTTTAAAGCCTCTACGTCGAGAAGTTCTAAGTGTGCTTTTTTGCAAATCTCATCTGCTGCATCTTGTGGTATTATTCCAAGTCTAGCTTGTACACGCGCGAGTGCTGCTTCCACATCAAGCCAGCGTTGATAGCGGTGACGGTCTGTAAAAACATCCCGCATCTCGTCGGTGCTCCAAATATTTTGATAATATGGATTGGTAAGTATGTGAGCCATTAGTATTCCTTAAATATTAAATATCTGAATTATGCTTGAAGAAAATAGTGATCATTGACGCTGAATTCTCTTGAAATCCTAACAACATCATCTGATTGCTCCACACATTTTCCAATATGCTTGGCGTAAACCATAACCTCATCAAAGTCTGCTTCTGTTGCGACGTTTAAAATCTCTGGGTGAGCAAGCAAAACATTTTTAATCGGTGTTTGAGTGTCATGAGCTTCCTTACATGCAAAAAGAATTATGTCATGTGCCGTTTGCTTGCCAATTTTTGGGGCAAGATGAAACATAAGAGCTTCTGAAAAGAGCATGCCGTCTAAGGCATCAAGGTTTCGGGTAATATTTTTTTCAAAAACATCAATACCGTCCAACGTTTGTATGGTCGCTGCAAGAGCACGAGCCATAATCACACATGTTTCGGGTAAATTATGCAAATCAAGATTAAGGGCGCGCGCATCTCTTTCATGTTCGCCAGTCATTGATTGCAAACCAAGGGCAGTGTTTTGTTGTACGATACGACACTGCGCGACAGCAAACGCGCAAACTTCCGCATTTCTTTTATGCGGCATCGCACTTGATCCAACATAAGTCCTACTCAGCGGTTCGTGAAGTTCACTTAATTCAGAGCCACTAAGTTCGTAAATTTCATTGACGATACGCCCGACTGATCCTGCAATCATACCAGTGATCACTTGAAATTCTCCGATGTTATCCCGTGCTGAGCCAAGTCCAGCAGGTGCAACATCAAGTCCAAGTTGGTCCATCAATGCTTCATACATTTCATATGCCTTTGCGCCACCCTCAAGCATCGTGCCCGAAACGCCATGCAAAGATCCACAAAAAATACGTTTATGCATATCCTTCATGCGTTCTATTTCCCGACGAATTTCTGCCGCAAAACCAGCAAACTTAAAGCCTATGGTAATAGGTGGACCGTGTTGTTTATGTGTACGGCCTGCCATTGGTTGCGATTTATACTTTTCAATCAAAGGAATTAGTATGCTTTCGATTTTTAGTAAATCTCTTAACATGATCATGTAAGCATCTTTTATCTCAAGTACCGTCACTGTATCCTGAATGTCTTGAGCAAAAGCATCAAGGTTTACATGATCAGCAGCGCTGTTCCCGCATTCTGTTTTTACAGCATTCATTAGAGATGAAAAAAGTTGATCAGAGCCGCAGAAATCATTTGATTTAGGAGAAAAGTTAAGTTGACCCAAGTCGCAGCATTTAACTATTTTATCAGCGTCTACTTTTGGGACAAGGCCCATTATCGCTTGCACTGTTGTCAATGCCGCCTGGATATCAAGCCAGCGTTGAAGTCGCCTCTGGGGATCAAATACGTCACGCATTTCGTCAGTAGCGTATACGTGTTTGTAAAATTCACTATCAATAACATGTGTCATCAATTATTCCTTTATAAATTATAGGATGGTTAGAGTGGCCATTCGGTTGTGGTTTCGATTAAGCCAACCCACTTAATATATTTTTCTTGGTCGGATTTTGGTAAAAAACCCTTAGTTAATTCGCGAAATTTATTTTCAACTTCACCCTGGCTCATTGGTGTTTCCGGGTCCCCGCGGCGATAATAATTTTCCGCTTTATATTCATTATTTGAAGTCGTAAGGGTAACCTTACATGGTCTACAACGGGGAAAACCTTTATTGATGTCTTCATCGAATAGCACGTTTATTTTTTGCATTAGTGTGGTGATGTCCGGATTGGTTAATGTTTCTTCATCGATATTGGTAAAGCTGATAGACCCTTTCACTAACAACAGAGCAAGGCAGTATTTTACACTAAATTTGGCCTGTGCAACGGTTGATGGGTTTTCAATATTAGCGATATCAATAGTTTTTTGATAAACGAAGACATTAATATTTTTAACATCATTATGTTCAAAGTTGTGCTCGTCCTGAATTTTACGCAGAGCATCTATCATTGAATGAGTTTGACCGCAGGTTGGATATGCTTTGAAATTTGCTTCATCAACTTTATATGTTTTACCCAAATCTTTAATTAAATAAGATAAATCACTATTTGTGCTGTATGCATTGGCGACACCTCTTTTGCCCTCAAAAATATGTGAAGGGCCTGGAATATTTGCTTTTGCCGTAAACGCCGCAATTATGCCATTTTGGGCACTTTTTGCTGGATGTAAGACTTTCGCAGTTAAGCAACTATCATCTAAAAACTGCCAAAGGCCTGCCATTTGTGTGCCAGCATGAGCAAGTGTCCATGCCGTTTGTTCTTCAGTTAGTTTTAAAATTTTTGCAGCAGCCGCAGCGGCACCAAATGTGCCCGCAGTTGCGGTTGTATGCCATGTATTATAATGACTTTGGTTAAGGCATTCGCCCACGCGTATTGCCAGTTCATATCCGACTACGGCAGCTTCAATAATATCTTTACCATCAATTAGAGTTTCTGATTTGAGAGCAAAAATAACTGGAAAAACAACCGTCCCTATATGCATAATAGACGCTCGATGACCGTCATCGGTCTCCGCAATATGACCAAGCGCCGCATTCGCAAACGCTGCATAAGAGGCGGTTGTTTTAACTTTACTGCCTAAGATTTCTGCAGTGCCATCACCACCCAACTCTTTTGCTAAATTTATATAGCTAATAGCAGTATCTGATTTAGAAGCATGGAATACTCCGCCTATATAATCCAGCAGGCACTGTTTAGTTTTTTGTATAGTACTGCTTGATAGGTGTTCGTATTTTAACTCAAAAATATGACGAGCTAGTATTTCTGCGTAACTTTGGTTCATTTTTATTATCGCTGTTTTTGAGTTTTATTTAGTAGGAATTTTATAATTGGGAACAATACAAAGCATGCCGATGCTATAAGCAAACCCAAAGAAATAGGTTTTTCGATGAATATCATATACGACCCATCTGAGATCGCGAGTGCCTGAGAAAACCCTCTTTCTAACATTGCGCCAAGTATGATTGCCAATACAAACGGCGCGTGAGGCAAACCAACTTTATCAAACCCAAAGCCGATAATACCAAAGGCTAATGTTACCCATATATTGAACAAACTATTATCAATGGCATAGGCACCTGTACAGCAAAGTAAAATAACAATACTCGCAAGGAATGCTTGGGGTATTTTAAAAACTGTTCTGGATAAAAATTTACCGAACAATAACCCTAATGGCCCCATAATTAAGTTGGCAACAAAAAAACCAACGATGATCAAGTACGCAATGTCAGGTGACTTTTCAAAAAGTGCTGGGCCAGGTCTTAACCCTTGGATCATAAGAGCACCTAGAAATAATGCTGACGTCGCATTACCTGGAACTCCTAATGACAATAGGGGAACCATAGAACTTGCGACCACTGCATTATTAGCGGCTTCAGGTGCAGCAATTCCCTCTGGAACACCGGTTCCAAATTCCTTGTCCTTGTTGCTTCTTACGGCCTGACCGTAAGATAGGTAAATTGCCATAAGCATGCCTGCACCGGGGATGATCCCCATAACGTTTCCGATTGCTGTTGAAGTGCACCATGTAGGAAGCAGTCTTTTTACCATTTTCCAATTTGGCAATATACGACCGACTTCTGGCACAATGGTCTCTTCTGTGCCTTCAATACGTTGCTTAACCATTTTCTCTACCATGTGGAAAACGCTAGCAACGCCGAATAATCCAATAAGCATTGGTACGAAGGGAACACCTTCATAAAGCCAAACGCTGCCAAAATCATATCGTGGAAATCCAGTTTGCGGGCTTAAGCCGATGGTCGATACAAATAGACCTAGTGCGCAAACGATAAGGCTTTTAATTATATTTTTTCCACTTAAGCCTGCCACTGTACTAAAGCCAAGGATAGCCAAGGCACAATATTCCGCTGGCCCAAATTTAAGAGCATAAATAGCAAGTGCAGGTGCGAAGAACATCAACACGAGAGAGCTAGCAAGGCCACCAAAAACTGAACTAATAGTCGATATACCAAGCGCCTTTCCGGCTTGCCCACGTTTGGTCATTGGGTATCCGTCAAGCAATGTGACAACAGAAGAAGCAGTTCCTGGAATTTTTAATAAAATTGCTGGAATAGAACCACCATAACAGGCGGAACAATAAACACCTACTAGCAGCATCAAGGCACTCGATGGCTCAAGTGTAAAAGAAATAGGAATAAGTACTGCCAAAGTTACAGTATCGTTAATACCGGGAATAGACCCAACAACGAGACCAATTAAAACGCCCGCAAAAAGAAAAATAAACACAGAAGGCAGCATGATCTGACTAAAGGCTAAAATTAAATTTTCCATAATTTGTTTCCCTTATTCAGCAAAGCCGGGCAACGGAATGTTTAAAATAAATAAGAACACGACCCAGCATAGCAAAACGGCAGCCAATGGTGTCATTGCAAGATATTTAATTGATCTGTACCCAAATAAAATTGATAAAGATAAAACCAATATAAATGATGCTATAATATATCCTAAGTAGGGCAATAATATAATATATGTGCCGATCGCTACAGCAGTAATTCCGATTTGAATAAGGACTTTATTATTGATGTCTAATTTTTTATCATCATGCCTATTTGTAACAGATTGAATAAAAAGTAGTGCCGATAAACCAATTAATATCGTACTGATCCAAACAGGAAACTCGCCCGGTGTCTGAGGGAAGCTTTTAGCTTCCATAAAAACCAACGTACCTGCTACCAATAATACAATGGATAGATAAGTATCTAATCGTACTGCTTTCAATATCACGTCCTCTTCTTAAAATTAAGTTTGGCCAAAATTATATTGTTACTGTGCCTTAAGGCTTGGTAATATTTGCTCTAAATTATCAACAACTGAAACTACATATTCCCTAAACTCTTCTGGCGATCTATAGCTAATTGGATAACCTGCAATTGCCATTCTTTCAGCATTCTCAGGATCTTGAATGATACCTCTAAATGCCTCGGCAAGTTTCTGCTGAATGCCTAGGGGGGTTGAGGCGGGCACTGCAAGACCTCTCAACGCACCCCATTCAATATCAATACCTTGCTCAATAAATGTTGGTAAATCCGGAAAAGACGCGTCTCGTTCTGCTGTCATAATACCTAAGCTTTTTAGAGAGCCGCTTTTGATATATTCACTAGCTTCTGAAATACCCATCATGGTTGCGTCTACGTGATCGCCCAAAATTTGTTGAATTTGCTCTGCAGCGCCCTTGTTGTGCAAATATGTAAAATCAACGTCCGTTTTTTCGGAAAGAACCAAACTCGCTATATGATGGGATGTTGAATGGCCGGAGGTGGAAATTGTAATTTTTTTAACTTTTCCCGCTTCTAAAAAATCTTTGATAGAATTATGAGGTGATCCCGCCGGGACAATCAATACTTCTGGATCATAGCCATACATTCCAATCAGTGCGAAAGATAAGTGATTATAAGATGCGTTTTTTGTGAAAGGATTTGACAGTACTGAGGAGGAAAATGCAAGGAGATTATATCCATCTGCATCGGTCTTTGCTCCAGCAGTTTGACCTATTACGCCACCGCCACCAGGCATGTTGCGCACGACTATTTTATTATCATTTAAATACTTTGGAGCAACTGCGGCAAGCATTCTTACTGTTGTGTCAACGCCCCCACCGGGTGAATAAGGAACAATAACGGTTAACTCTTTGGTGGGAAAACTTTCAAAATCATCACTTGATACGCTGACATCCTTCTCGCCACATGCGCCCAGTATTAACCCCAAGACTAAAATGACTGTATTTCTGGTTATATTCATCCTATTTTTCCTTTTCCTGGTTCTGACGTTTTATTTGTCTGATCTGATTTCTTTTAAATAGTTATACACAGTGTGACGTGACATATCGAGGATGCGAGCAACCTGTAAAACCACACCTCTAAATTCAAAAACTTTACGCAACTCGAGCATTTCAACAACTTTCACTTTTTCTTTTTTATTTAGCTGATTTGGTTCTTTTCCTTTACCAACAGTTGCGATTATTTCCAAGATTACAGAGTCCATTGTCTCGTGAAAGTTATTTGCTAGATTTTCTTCCGCTGGGGAAGAGAAATCCATGCCCAGACCAACAATTTCTTCAAGTGTTTCTTTTGCAACAATCAAATTTGTAAGATCAAAAGTTAAACTCATACAGGCAACAATTTTACCATCTCCATTTCTGTAAAAAAGAGTGGTATTTCTTGTTACTCGACCATCTTTTGTAGCACTACGGTAATTGAATAAATTTTCGGAGCTGTCACTTATAGTATTATCTTCTTGAACCAATCGCTTATATATCAGGTCAGTAATTGGTGCGCCTAGCTTCCTGCCGCTTATATTTCCTGCTATATGCACAAGAGAATACCGTAAATCTGTTAGATCATGAACGGTTACTTCACAACTGTCACCCAATGACCGCTGAAGGCCATCAGCGGTTGCAATTAACATATCTATTATGTTCGTTCTTTTCATGTTTCTCGCTTCTTTGAGTATTTTATGAAGGTATCGTTGACATATTAGCATGTCAATAAACTTATACTATAATTTGAAGTTTTAAAAAATAGTGTTGAAATAACACATATAAAAAGTTATAAATTACTATATTTAAACGATTTTTATATTCGTAAATATTATACAAAATGTTGAAGTATAATTTTTTTTTGCTTACTATTTAGAGTTACGCTAACATCACGCATAGTAAAGTTGGCTCTAGATTCGTTGTGAATTTAGCTAATCTCTAACATTTACACATTGGTATGGACAATTTTAAAGGAATATAAATGAAACGCGAAACCAAGCTAATGCATTATGGGAGGTCTCCAAAACCAGGACCTGCCAATCCACCTGTAGTAAGAGCATCAACTATATTGCATGAAACTGTGGCAAGTTTTCGCGATACCAATAAGCGTAGGGAAAAGGACGATACTGTCTTATCCTACGGACGAAGGGGTACGACGACTGCATATGCCCTTGCGAATGCCGTTTGTGATTTAGAAGGCGGAGACGCTAGCTTTTTATTTCCAACGGGAATAGCCGCACTCGCCGGGGCAATTTCAGCTTATTCCAGTTCCGGGGATCATGTATTAATCGTTGATAGCATTTTCCCTGCAACGCGCACCTATTGTGAAAACCAGCTTCGAAGGAATGGTGTTGAAATTGATTATTTCTCAGCAGATGCAATTGATATTGATGAATGGGTAAAGCCTAATACGAAAGTTGTAATTTTAGAAACACCTGGCTCAAATACATTTGATATAATGGATTTGTCAAAATTTTGTAAAAATGCAAAAAAACATAACGTAATCATCATTGCTGATAATACCTACGGCTCTGGATGGTATTACCGACCACTAGAATTCGGTTGCGATGTGTCTGTGATAGCGGGTACTAAATATCTTAGCGGTCACGCTGACGTAATGATGGGCATAGCCACCTCACGGCAAGAGATATCTGCACCACTGCGCCAATTGGTACATAACACGGGTCAAATCCTTGCGCCTGACGAAGCATATGCATGTTTGCGTGGCATGAGAACTTTAAACCTTCGTTTAGAACGCCACGAACAAACCGGGCTTGCTTTAGCCAATTGGCTATTAATGAGAGATGAGGTGGTTGAAGTCCTTCATCCTGGCCTTTCAAGTCATCCAGGAAGTGAAATTTGGAAACGTGATGCAAGTGGTTGCAATGGGATGTTTAGCGTTAAGTTTAAGTTGAGCTTTGCCGCAGATGACTTTATGGATAGCCTCACTTTATTTTCCATTGGAACATCTTGGGGCGGTTTCGAAAGCTTAGTAATGCCGATCGAACCCTATAAGAATCGTAAATACAAACCGGAAAACACATCCCTTCCGATGATACGTTTTCAGACAGGATTAGAGCATCAAGATGATTTGTTAGACGACTTAAGTAATGCGTTCTCATCCTTAAAATAAACGAAATTATTTCCAGCTCTCATAGTTTACACTCCGGCCTAACCTATTTATTTTTATAGTATCTGCTTTTGACCCAAAGCGGACGTTCAAGAATTAGATGAAAAAAAATTATTGTATAATGATTAAAAATCAACAATGATTATTTTATATCACCGCAACAAACGGAGTTATTGGCCGAAGATTATTTATATAATTATTATATAAATAATAAAGCTGGAAAAAATTATGACTGAAATTTCGAATACAAATTTAAATGCAATTAGAGACCGAGATGCTTCATTTGATGGTAAAATCTATTATGGCGTAATTACTACAGGAGTTTACTGCAAACCATCATGTGGCGCACGTCCCGCGCTTGTCGAAAATATGCGTATTTTTTATGATACTGAAACCGCACAGAAAGAGGGATTACGAGCTTGTAAAAGATGCAAGCCAGATGAATTAAATCCTCTATTTTTTATAAAAAATTACATCTCGGAACATTCGGATAAGCCAATTTCATTAAATAATCTTTCTGAATTATCAGGCTTAAGTCCTCATCATCTGCAACGTAAATTTAAAAAACAATTCGGTATAAGTCCAAAAGCATACCACAACGGCCTGAGGTTCAATAATCTAAAACGTTCCTTAAAAGAAGGTGATGATATTTCAGGCGCAATCTATGAAGCAGGTTTCGGTTCATCTAGCAGAGTATATGAACAAATAGATGGACGTATCGGAATGACACCTGCTGCTTATAGAGCAGGTGGTAAAGGTGAGGATATTTCCTATGCAATTCGTCAATGCGTTCTTGGTCTAATAATGATGGCGGCAACTGACCGTGGAGTATGTATGGTACAGTTCGGAGACACAGAAGAGGAATTGATGGAGATGTTAAAAACGGAATATCCACACGCGAATTTATATAAAACCCCGCCATCAAGCGAGCTTTCTTCTTGGATAGAAGCACTTGATGATCATATTAGCCATGGCGCTCCAAGACCGGATGTGCCGCTTCACTTAAATGGTACAGCATTTCAAATTCGCGTATGGCGGTTTTTGATGAGTGTTAAAGAAGGGGATGTTCTTAGTTATAAAGAACAAGCAACGGGCATTGGCAAACCAAAAGCAGTGAGGGCTGTTGCTTCTGCAAATGCTCGCAATAAAATTGGCGTTCTTATACCTTGCCACAGAATATTGCGGGGTAATGGTTCACTAGGTGGTTACCGCTGGGGTTTAGAACGTAAACGTGCGCTTATCGATGCGGAAAGAAAAGCCGTCTCATAAACTTCGAATTGCATTTTTTTAAATATCTCTTATGGTCTTATAAGGGAGGGTTGAATGTCAGGTGTTGAAAAATGGCTAACCATGAGTTTATTATGTTTATCAGGTAGCGTTATTTTTTGGCTGCCTTTATTTTCAGATATTTTTTATATTCCTATGCAGAATGCTTTTGGATTTACAAAAACCCAAATGGGACTTCTTTTAAGTACCTTCGGAGCTGTGTCTTTAATCGCCTATTTTCCAGGAGGATGGTTAGCAGATCGTTTTTCACCACGAAAACTAATAACTACTGCCCTTGTGATTACTGCCCTTGCAGGTTTTGTTTTCTCCACTTTACCTTCTTTTGAAATTTGTCTGATATTATTTGGAATTTGGGGCATAACCAGCGCTGGCATATTATGGTCAGCAATGATTAAAGCAACACGATGTTGGGGCTCGAGTGAGGATCAAGGAAAGACCTACGGCATACTTGAGGGAGGAAGAAATATTTCAGAAGTGATCTCCACTACGGTCCTATTGACAATTTTTGCATATAGCGGAGGTGATGATAAGGCAGTCTCTGAAAATATTATTTGGATATCTTCTTATACTTTAGTTTTGGCATTTTTAGTTTGGCGAGTTATGAAGGTCGGGATATCTAACCACGAAAAGCAGCCAAAAGTAACGATCACTGAAATCAAATATATTTTGAAATTACCCATCATTTGGCTGATTGCACTTATTATAATGGCTACTAATACAGCTATGTGGGGAACAATCTTTTTTACCCCTTATGCGACTGAAGTTTTCGAATTGGGTGAGGTTGGCGGTGGCGCCATTGGAGTTGGTAAATACTGGGTCACGCCTTTTGCTGCCATAGCAGCAGGTTTTTTTGCGGATAAAATTGGCCCTGCAAAAGCTATATTAGGATTTTGTATCATAATGACTTCCGGTTTTTTAATGTTTGGTCTTGTTCCCGGATCTCAAGCACTCTTGCCTTTTCTGATAATCAATGTCGCCGCTCTTACGGCTGCTGTCTATGCACTCAGGGGAACTTATTTTTCCCTCTTGGAACAAGGTAGCGTTCCACTAGCGGTAACAGGTACAGCAACAGGAATTATTTCAGTAATTGCGTACACGCCAGATATATTTATGCCCACCTTGGGTGGGGTAATTTTAGATGCTTATCCAGGTGCTTCTGGGTATCAGTACCTGTTTCTATTTGTCTCCTTCTTTAGTTTGATAGGCGTTTCTGCAGCTTATTTTATTTATCAAAAAATTCAAAGAATGAAAAATTAGAAAATCTATGTAGACTTTGTGATAACGAATTGAATATCACTCATAATTCCAATGTCCACATCCACCTTAAAATTATTAGTCATCCTCGGGCCATACACCCCCTGGAACGCCGGGATAAGTTCCGAGGCTCTTGCCGTGGGACTGATAACCCAATAATCGACGGATATGATCTGGATAACTATCAACGACTTCACGAGGAATGCTCAAAAAATGGTTTTCTTCTTGCTTAAGCCAGCCAAGACTATAGGTGCTGATCATACATCCACGTGGTAAGTTACTTTTATTGGCACCACCACCGTGTATGGTTGCTCCCATATAAATAAGTGCCGATCCCTTTGGCATCACTGCCTGGACAATATCATCTTCCCTAACGTTTTCAATATTGCGCAAATCATGGCTATTTGGCACTAGCCTTGTCGCTCCATTTTCTTTGGTAAAGTCATCAAACGCCCACAAAACACTCACTTGCCATTCAACCCCGGGAATTCTTTTGGGGTAATCATCATCGTCACGGTGCAATTCCTGATCTTTTTCCCCTGGATATATTTCAATAGCGGTACTGCTACCCACTTGAAAATTTTCGCAATGAGGAAGCAGGACAGCACCGATAATTTCCATTACTTTCTCATGAGCAAGCAATCCTAGTGACGCTCGCGATTTTCCTGGTACGGTATACAGTCTTAGTGTCGTATACCCGTTAAAATCATCCTGAAATTTAGTACCCTGCGTATCATAATAAGGCCTAAGCTCTTTTGATATTTTGTCCACAACATTATCACTGACTAGATTGGCAATAATTACCGCACCATCATCGTTTAACGTGAGCATGATTTCATCTATGGAAGAATTTTTATCAAGTGTTTTTATCATTGTTGTCTCTTTTAATATCTTCAGAGACTATATAAAATCAATCGCTACAAGTCAACTTTTTGGGACTAAAAAATAGCCGTTTTGGCTCGGAGGTTGGCTCTCAAATTACATTATAAACAAGGCCAAAAGCTGCCACTAAACTTCAATTATATAGAGTTCTTTGTATAGGATTATTGTTTTATATCAGAATTAATACTCATTAGCACGGCAGGCTTGCTTGATTTTTATTTACCCAATTAATTAAGCTACTTAAAAAACGGCGATGAATGCGATGATACCTAAGGTACAACCCACCCTTAGGGCCCATTCAGGATTTCGTTTTGTTTCACTTGTTGTCGAAAAAGCTTTATGCTCGTAAACAGTCCCCATGCTCATGATATGAAGAAGTGAGCCTGCGACAAAAGCTTGAAAATAGGCGATAGCAGCACTGTTAAGAATATCTACAACTAAGGCGGTATACATATATCCGATGGTTGTAAAAAGTGTGATAATGGTAAACACGGTTAAGGCGACGCGCGTACTAAAGTAAAGGCGAATTGACCACCAGATTGCCATTCCAACGGGCAATCGGTGCAAAATTACCCCCAGTGCCAAATGGTTTTCAAAAAGATTATTGAACACACCATGGTCATGGCTATGAATAACAATATCTGGCGAGAGGGAAATGCCATCTATTAATGCGTGAATGGCAAGACCCAACATGGCAATCATCAATGTAACGACATGGGTCTTCTTTAGTGCACGTTGGAAAAAAAATTCCATTGTAACAGGCAATAACAGCCCAATTAGCATGAATGGTATAATAAGGTTTCCGCCAATCTCATAGGCTTCAGGGATAATGTGGAAGCACACGAGGCAGATGATCGTGATAAATATATAGCCATCTAATATTTCACGAAGATTTTTTACATAATTTGCGGCACTATAAACAACCGGTCCAAGTAACATTGAAACTATGCTTAAAAACAATGACATTTTAATTCTCTTAATTATTATTTCTAATAAGAGTAATATAATGTTATACTATAACAGTCAATATTATTATATTCGATTAATCACTTATCAATTACCTATCACTTGAACTGTATCATTTTGATTACTTTTATCTGGCACAACATAAACCTTTACTCCGTTTAAAATTTCCGACATTTCTTCTAGATAAATTCTTCGTTCCATTGTTTCAGGGGACTTTTGCCATTCCTCAGCCAAACTAGCAAAGCGAACAGTATCACCCCTGGCTTTTTCTATTCGGGTGAATTGATCTGCAAGCCCCTCATTTCTAATTCTATTTGCCTCAGCTTCAGCATTAAATAACATTTGATCTTTTCTTGTCTCTGCCTCCTCAAGCCTCTTGTATCGATCTGAATTGGCATTTTGAACAGTTTGAAAAGCGTTAGCAACACCGTCATTGTTAGGCGGGGAGAGTGACTTAACTATAACATCCTGGATCTGAATTCCTATGTTAGAAATGTCAAGTTCCGCTTGCATAGCCAACTGGATTTGACTTCCAAGAAGTTGCCGGCCTGTGGTTAAAATATCATCGACGCTTTGTTCGATCAGCGACCGGGTTAGCATTTTTTGTGCAAGAAAGTCGAGGAAAAACTCTGGCTTATCATGAGATGTTTCATATAAATCCAGTTGGGCAATCGTGTACTGGATATCAATTTGAATTTCAACTAAACTTGCGCCTCCTGTCATCCATAAATTTCGTCCACTAAAAGTAAAATTTCTCAGTGAAGGTGCTGTAGTACCTAGGGAAAGAAATAAATTCGACTTAGTATTTTTAACAGTCTGTCTGCCAAATGGGTAGGGTACATTCCAATGAATTCCCGCCTCGATATTTCTATCAATCATCTTGCCAAAGATGTAAGTGACAGCTGTCTCCTCAGGCTCTACAGCGTAAAAGCCGGAAGCGACGTAAAGTGTTATGAAAAGTGCACCTAAACTATATAGTATCTTCTTGATCATCACTTAACCGCCGATTTTTTTTTGAGCGGCGGATTGGTAAGGAGTTCTAGCAACGGAGAATCTTCCGGTAGAATTATTGTTGTATCCATATCAATAATACTTCCATATACATCAAGGGTTCGTAGGAATTCATAAAATTCTTCTTTGCCCTTAAATGCTTCCGCATATATACGAGCCGCTTCAGCTTCACCATTACCACGTGCGATTTCTGCCTCTGCTTCTGCGGACGCGACAATTTCTGCACTCTGTCTGCTAGCATCTGCAATAATTTTTTTTGCTTCAGCATCTCCTTCTGACCGATATGATTTGGCAATCCGTTCACGTTCTGCACGCATTCGAGCGTATACACTAATCAGGTTTTGAGCAGGAAAATTAAATTTTGATACCCCTATGCTCGAAAGATTAATTCCGTAGTCGCGGCTCACCAGGTTCGACGCTTCAGTAAATATTTCTTGCTCCATTGCTGAAATATTTTCGGCCGCTTGAATGTCATTTATTTGATTGATGTCGGCTGGGATATAATCAGTGAATGGTTTTTGACCAAGTGAAGCACCAAATAGAGATTTTACAAGATTTTCTATGCGGGCCTCTGCGGCGGCGCGGGTTCTAAGCGACGTGAGAAACTTCTCTGGATCGACAATGTACCAAGTTAGAAAAGACGAAACAATAATGTTCTTTTTATCCGACGTTAAAAACTCTTCTTCCGGTATAATTTGATACATATTTCTTTTATCGAAGCGAACAACGCGTTCAAATGGGATGGGAAGTTTAAGATTTAAGCCGGGTTCGTCATGAACGGCAATAGTTCTTCCGAAGCGGGTCACAATGCTATATTCCGCCTCATTTACCACAAAGAATGATGTAGATAGATAAGATGCTATCAAAACTGATATTAATATTATTGTTCTTTTTTTGTTCATTTAAACTATCTTTCCATTAATCCTTAAATTTAAATCGGACGACGTCTTCTGCACTGGGGTCTAGCCATAAATCAACGCCGTCAGAGTTCTTTAAGCCGTTGAGGTAAAGTGTCGGTAAAATCAGCCATTTTTCCTGAGCCTCCATCTGCAGTCTTTTTTCTGTCAGATATGGATAGGCTTGATGAACTTCAGAAAGCGGTTTAAATGCGGCAGCCCGGCCTTTCGCAAATGCGAGTTCCCTTGCCGCAACTACACTTGCAGTTGCTTTAATTGTTTCTGAATTTCCTTTTGCTGCGTTGAGCATCGAAATTGCATCTCCGTCGGCTAAAAACAATTCTCGTTGCAGATCCTCCAGTGCGCTTGCAACATCGCGAAATGCATCATGTACACGGTTTGGCGCATGCACATAAACTAGCCGAGCATCGAGTACCTTAAACCCTTGTTCGAGCTTATCAACCCTACTTTTTAGTTGGTCACGAAACCGGGCTTCAAGGTTTCCTCGTTCTATAGTAAAAACGTCATCGATAGGAAGCTGAACCGTTTCTGAAACTAGAACCTGTCGTGCTATGTCCATTAAAAGATTTTCATTTTTCTCACTAAAGAAATGATAGTTATAGATATCATTAATTTCATATGTAATTACGGATTTAATTAACAGTACGTTTTCATCAGCTGTCAAATATGTGTTTGAATTTTCATACGAATTTACTCGTTCCCCACCCGTTGTAAAACCACCCAAACTTTCATCAATTGATATTTGCCGCACATTTTCAGTATCAATAACTACCGTTTCTGTGATGGGGGATGGCAGTCTAAAATAAAACCCGGGCGATAAATCCCTGTCTATAATTTCACCAAACCTCAGTATCATTCCCTGATTGCCTGGTGGCACTTGCAAAGTATAAAACGGGTAAAGTGCCAAAACGAGTGCTAAAGCGCTAGGGCTTACCAGTTTCCTTTGATGCGTTTTTAAAAAGTTAGCTACGGTGATAGCTTGGTTTTTTAAGTCCTGAACAGGGGCGCGATAACTTTTACGTCCGAAGCTGAAAAGTACATGAACTGAGAATATAATTGCCGCAGCCGTTTTCACAATCATCCAGAAAGTACTGTCCGCACTGTTTAGGGCAACGACGGCACTTGCTCTGACAATGTCTGCGGCAAAGAAATCAAGCATTAAACCAAAGCATATGGCCACAATAATTATCGATAACAAATACGCCCACATCACTCTGTAGCCAAGCATTTTCCCAACAATATTTATGGTTGCAATGCTGGTAGCGGGTCCCGTTAGAAGATAAACAAGTGCGGCTCCTGGTGAAAGACCACTAACGATTAAACCCGCAGCTACGGGTGTGGACATACTGGCACATGTATAAAGTGGTACACTTATCAATACCATTATCAACATAGAGAGGATGCTAGCTAATAAACTGTCACCGAAGAAAAAGAAATTATCTGGCACTAGGGCTAACATTACACCGGTAATCACTAGACCAACTACAATCCAGAAAGCAATGTCATCCAGCATAGGGCCGAAACCATATTCGAATACACCTTTTGTTTTTTGCTTTAATCCTATATTTTTAGACTCTGAAAGTTCATCATGATCATGATCATGATGGGAATGACCATGCTGATGCTTCGTTAATTCCTCAAGTTGTTTTTTATCGTTATTGGTAAGTGGGTCTTGATCTTTTTCATCGCGGGTAAGAAAAGCACAGGCAAGGCCGGCAGCGATAGCACTCACAATGGCTGCAATGGGACGGTAAATTGCCATGACTGGTCCAAGCAAGCCGTAGGAAATGATCACGGAATCAACACCTGTTTCAGGTACGGAAACGATGAATGAAGCTGTTGCAGCTTTTGAAGCTCCTTTTTTTCTGAGCGTTGCAGCAGCAGGAAGCACGCTACATGAACAAAGTGGTAGTGGTGCTCCGAGTATGGTAGCCCAGAAAATACCTTTAATACCCTTTTGTCCCAGATTTTTAGTAATCAGTTTCATAGGGATAAATTCATGCATGATCCCTGAAAATAATAATCCAATCAAAATAAATATTGAGCTCTCATAAAATATTCCAACAGTTTCACTAAGTATACTGGCTGCAATATTATAAATGGCTAGCAAAAATTCCATAAAATGACCTTTTTATTAATTATATACAGATCCGTGCGTTGCAAATTTATCCATTTTCACACTCGAGTAAACACGAATAAGAATGATAATTTATAGATTGTTTATTAAAACAATTAAACCCTTAAAGATTATTTTTTGATACGCTATATCGTATCAATTTTTATGTCAATATGGTCTTTATGCGGAACCCTGAAAATATTGTTGGTACTAGGTCGTATCTTTACCCGAATATTCAGTTAAGAGTTCTGTTGTGTTCCTGAGGCAAAGTCGGCCAAGACACTCCAAAAGGAAATGGTTATAGGAAGACACTTGAAAATAAAAAATTTGCAGATAATTATTATTATCCCATTTGTTCCTTAACGGCACGGTAAGCTTGTCCGATTGCACTTTGCACAAGCGAGGTATCGTTTGCGTCGCTATTGGCGATGGTAATTCGGCCGAATGGTTGTCGTCCAATATCACCCGGGTCGCCGTATGAATAGCCATGTGCCCACCTATTTACCATTATGCTCTGCACATCCCTATCAAAATCAAAAAGTTCTTTCGGGAGCATACCACTCAGATGTTCTCTAATTTCTTGTTCGTAATCATCAAATGTAAGGCCAAGCATTCGGTACCTGACTTCTTTGAACTGTTCAATTGCTGGCGCACCAATGGTTTCGCCAAGGGGTGCACTTCTCATATGTAGAATACACGGATCGTCTGGCGATTTAGTATATTCATAATCACCAATACTTACTGGAAAGTCCAAGTTGACGGCCTGATGCATGTTGCCTGGACACATGACCATGCCGATGCCTAATTCTTTCATGCCTCTCCAGTTTCTGACACCAATAGTAGATAATTGCAACGGTACTTTGTTGAGGCTCCGCAGGGCGACATATTGATCTTGGGGAAGGTCGGGGACTATATGAGGAATAATCATATTATAACACGCCATCACGACCCCTTTTGCTTTGATTTGATAGGTTTTATTATTGTTAATATAATTTATATAAACCCCGCTTGCATTATGAGGGGGCCCGTCGTGGACTACATTCACAACTGTGCTATCTAACCTAATTCGCACATTATTGCTTGGTTTATCAAGCTCGTCGTAATTGAATTTCGATAATATAATTTCTTGTGCATTTGTTCCTGAGCCAACGTTTGGGATCATTTTTTTTACAAGCAAACGTGCAATGGTGGCGTTCCCATCAGGAAAATGATGAATATAAGGGTCTTTCAATGAAAACGTGTCGCCTTCTTTTCTTAAATATTTTTGGTCTGAGCCATCGCCAATTGCATTTTTCCACGAAATCGAGGGATCAATGCCCAGTGGCCCACTTTCTAGCACTTCAGCAATGCTCAGGGTGTCTGTACCACCCTCGGTATAATCAATAGAAGTATGTCGTGCCATTCTTAAAACAAGTGGATCATCAACACCTAAAGTATTGGTCAAATAATCAAAATAGGAATGAGTGTGAATGTACTCTTTTAAATCCTCTTTGGGGATATCAATCACATGTTCACCGCCTTTTAAAACGCGCATCAATTGTTCTTTACCTTTTTTACTCAAAGGGGTTTGTTCCACGGCCTTTTCCATCGGTAATTTTGAACGTAAAAGTCCTTCGATAAATGCGGGGTAACCGCAAAAAGGATGCTTTACGACTTTATCTTCCCCAAATATTCGTTTGTTGAAATAGGTGGAAGCCCCTAAATTATGTCTTTTATAAAAATCGACATCATAGGCTTCACTAAATAATTCCAAATCAACGCCGATATCTTTTAAAAGATTTAACATGACCTCATCATAGTCACGCGTACCTTCCAAGGACTCTGATCCACCAAACCCTATTCGTATGTCACCATCAATATTATGTTCATTCCTTTTAGCGTGGCCGCCAAAATCGTCGTGGTTATCGAGGATGAGTACTTTTTTGTCTGTTCCATACTCCTGTTGGTAAAAGTAAGCGGCCGCTAACCCACTGATACCACCTCCGACTACGACGAGGTCGTATTCTTCGTTCAAAGCCGTGGGTGCTCCCGAATTCGACTGCCCACCCCATGCGCGAGCGTGAGCGTGTTCGTTTGATCCTGGGTGGCTGCCGCGCAGTCCGGTCCGAGTGGGTGGATAATAGGACGGTGTGAGTGCAGCCATAACGGCTTGGCCAGTGCCAACTATAGGAAGCACAGACGCCCCAGCAGCCATTAAAGTACCATTGACGAAGTTCCTTCTCGTAATGTCACTCATTGCTACCTACTCATATATGAATTTTTCTTTTTAACACATATACAGGGTGGGGACGATCATCTCAACCCTATTCATTAGATAGCAAAGTCAACAATAAATTAAAAATCTATCTCGCTAACCCGAGAAGAAAGACATACGAAACGTTCAAATTTTTACAGGCTTTTTTCTGCGTAGTGTTGATGGAGGTATCTAATGAAGGGTATAAAGCTTTTGCTAAGGCACCAACACTTGATGATGAAAATTTGAACTTCTTTAACGGTTTGCAAAATGCAATGGGTAGATATGGTTATATTGATGTAGTGTATGAATTCTAATTAATATTTTTAATTAAGGATTTAAAAACAAGGCGTGCCTCGGCATGCCTTGTTCTACTCTAAAATATATCATTAGTTTATTTATATAAAAGTAGCTTATACTTGTCTGCCTGCAAATCAGGCCTTAATTGCAATTGAAAGGATTGTTTGTGTTAATCAGTGATAGATATAGTAGTATTCAAAAAAATCCTAAATTTCAAAAACTCGTCAAAAGAAAAAATACTTTCTCTTGGTTTTTAACAGCTATTATTTTAATAGTTTATTTCGCATTCATTCTTATTATAGCATTCTATCCAAAGTTTCTTGGAATACCTGTTGCGGAAGGAATGGTAACTACCATAGGTATACCCATGGGCTTATTTATTATTATTTTTTCTATTATTCTTACCGGCGTCTATGTAAGACGAGTTAATGGTGAATTTGATAAGCTTACCAGAGAGATTATAGAAGAAAGTTTGAAATGAAAAAAGTAATTTACCTATTAATATTTTTACTTTGCGTACAACGTTCTGTTGCTGCTGATGTCATAGATGGGGTGGCTAGAAAACAACCGGTCAACTTCACTGCCATCAGTATGTTCGTATTGTTTGTAGTTGGAACGTTATTCATTACATACTGGGCTTCGAAACGAACAAAGTCGGCTAAAGATTTCTATGCTGCAGGTGGAAATATTACTGGCTTTCAGAATGGCCTAGCTATAGCTGGAGATTACATGTCGGCTGCTTCATTCCTGGGTATTTCTGCATTAGTTTTTGCTTCTGGGTTTGATGGTCTTATATATTCTATTGGATTTTTAGTTGGTTGGCCAATCATCTTGTTTTTGATAGCGGAACGTCTGCGTAATCTCGGCAAGTATACATTTGCCGATGTGGCATCTTATAGATTGAAACAAAAACCTATTCGCTCACTATCTGCAATTGGGAGTTTGATGGTGGTGTTGATATACCTAATCGCACAGATGGTTGGGGCGGGGAAATTAATTCAACTTCTATTTGGCTTAGATTATAATACTGCTGTTATGGGTGTTGGATTACTCATGATACTTTATGTAACATTTGGAGGAATGCTTGCTACAACTTGGGTGCAAATTATAAAAGCAGTTATGTTACTTTCAGGAGCTACATTTATGGCATTTATGGTCCTTAAGATGTTTAGTTTTAGCTTTGAGGCACTTTTTGTTAAAGCGGTTGAAGTGCATGAAAATGGTATTGATATTATGGCGCCTGGAGGGTTCATCTCTAATCCTATTGATGCGATCTCATTAGGGCTCGCCTTGATGTTCGGTACAGCTGGCCTTCCACATATATTGATGAGGTTCTTTACGGTTTCAGATGCTAAGGAAGCACGTAAATCAGTTTTCTATGCAACAGGCTTTATTGGTTATTTTTATATACTTACGTTTGTAATTGGTTTTGGTGCAATTGTTTTAGTATCAACAAACCCTGAATTCCTTGATCCAATTGGTGGGCTCTTAGGTGGTAATAATATGTCTGCAATTCATTTAGCAAAGGCTGTAGGAGGAGATATTTTTCTTGGCTTTATTTCAGCTGTCGCGTTTGCAACTATACTTGCAGTTGTATCTGGACTAACTTTAGCGGGTGCATCTGCTGTTTCACATGATTTATATGCAAATGTCTTCAAAAAAGGTAAATCGAATGAGAAAAACGAAATAAGAGTTTCCAAGATTACAACAGTTATCTTGGGTCTTGTTGCTATAAGTTTGGGTATTTTATTTGAAAAACAAAATATTGCCTACATGGTTGGATTGGCATTTGCTATTGCAGCTAGTACAAACTTCCCCGTGTTATTTCTATCTATGTTCTGGCGCGGCTTAACAACTAGAGGAGCGCTTATAGGAGGGTCATTGGGATTGTTCACTTCAGTTATACTGGTGGTTCTTGGGCCGATAGTGTGGGTTGATATCTTTGGTAAC
>JABGYD010000024.1 GCA_018675425.1 Kordiimonadaceae bacterium | reverse complement strand
TTCACCACCGCTAGATTCCGCTAACACTTTCGTGATCGCAGCAGTTAGAGTAGTTTTACCGTGGTCAACGTGACCGATTGTACCAACGTTACAATGCGGCTTATTACGTTCAAATTTTTCTTTTGCCATCTTCTTTTACCTTTTCTCACTTATATTCAAGCGCCCTACATTTTCCTCGTAGGAAGAGCTAGTTGTTATACATTTACTTAAATTTTTTAAGCAAACTTTTCCTTCACCTCTTCGGCTACTGCCTGAGGTACTTCCGCGTAGTGATCAAACTGCATTGAATATGTAGCACGACCTTTTGTAAATGAACGTAACTGATTAACATAGCCAAACATATTAGCTAAAGGCACAGTCGCGTTAATAACTGTATTTGGTCCGCGAGTTTCAGAACCAGATACCTGACCTCGACGTGATGAAATATCACCAATAACATCGCCCATATGATCTTCTGGCGTCACAACCTCAACACTCATAACGGGCTCGAGTAGTTTGATACCTGCCTTAGAAGCCGCCTCACGCATAGCACCGCGACCAGCAATTTCAAACGCGAGAACACTACTATCAACATCATGGTAAGCACCATCAAAAACCGTCACGGAAAAGTCGATAATTGGGAAACCAATAAGAGCACCACTTTCTGCTATATCCCGAATACCTTTTTCAACACCAGGAATATATTCCTTAGGAATATTACCACCTTTAATTTCATCATTGAAGATAACACCATCACCGCGCTGACCGGGAGTAACAGTCATTTTAACACGAGCAAATTGACCAGAACCACCAGATTGCTTCTTGTGCGTATAATCGATATCAACCTCACGGGCAATACTCTCACGATAGGCAACCTGTGGCGCACCAACATTTGCCTCTACGCTAAATTCACGCTTCATGCGATCCACAAGGATATCAAGATGAAGCTCACCCATTCCAGAAATAATAGTTTGACCGCTTTCTTCATCTGATTTAACGCGAAATGAAGGGTCTTCTTGTGCAAGACGATTTAGCGCAATACCCATTTTTTCCTGATCTGCTTTGGTTTTTGGTTCAACAGCAACAGAAATAACAGGATCAGGGAATTCCATGCGCTCGAGAATAATAGGCTTCTGAGCATCACAAATTGTATCACCTGTTGTGGTTTGCTTAAGTCCCGCAAGAGCAATAATATCTCCGGTGCGGGCCTCTTTAACGTCCTCACGGTCGTTTGAATGCATTTGCAACATACGTCCAATTTTTTCTTTTCTGTCCTTAACCGAATTAACAACGACTGTGCCAGACCCAACAACACCAGAATAAACACGAGCAAAGGTAAGAGTACCAACAAACGGGTCATTCATGACCTTAAAAGCAAGTGCGGAAAAAGGTTCGTCATCTGACGCTGATCGCGCCATTGGTGCGTCGCTGTCAACCTCAACGCCCTGCACATCATCAATATCCAACGGTGAAGGCATAAAATCAACAACAGCATCGAGAAGAGTTTGAACCCCTTTATTTTTAAAGGCCGTACCAGTAAGAACGGGAACAAAATGACCAGCAATCGTACCCTTGCGGATAAGCCTCTTTAAGGTTTTCTCATCCGGCTCGTTACCTTCAAGGTAAGCTTCCATGATATCATCATCTAATTCAGTAACCATATCGAACATTGCTTCCCGATACTTTACAAGATCATCGGCCATTTCAGAAGGAACTGGAACTTCAGTATAATTAGCGCCCATTGCTTCATCTTCCCAGACAATGCCAACGCCCTTGATAACATCCACATGACCTTTATATTCAGCCTCAGCACCAATAGGCAACTGCAAAACAAGAGCATTTGATCCCAAACGGTCCTTGATCATTTCCACGCATCTATAAAAGTCAGCACCCATGCGGTCCATCTTATTAACAAAACACATACGAGGAACGTCATACTTATCTGCCTGACGCCATACCGTTTCAGATTGAGGCTCAACACCCGCAACACTATCAAACACTGCTACAGCACCATCAAGAACACGCAACGAACGCTCTACCTCAATGGTGAAGTCCACATGACCAGGCGTATCAATGATGTTAATGCGCTTTTCCTTCCAGAAACAAGTAGTAGCAGCAGAAGTAATCGTAATACCACGCTCTTGCTCTTGCTCCATCCAATCCATAGTTGCAGCACCATCATGCACTTCACCTATTTTATGGCTCATACCAGTATAGAAAAGGATACGCTCGGTAGTGGTTGTTTTACCAGCATCAATGTGAGCCATAATACCAATATTACGATAATCATGGAGAGGGGTGATACGTGCCATCTTGTTAAACCTTTACCAACGATAATGGGAGAAAGCTTTATTTGCTTCCGCCATTTTATGAGAGTCTTCGCGCTTCTTAACTGCAGCACCACGGTTATTAACAGCGTCGAGGAATTCACCTGCAAGACGTTCCGTCATAGTGTTTTCATTGCGTTTGCGTGACATACCTATTAACCAACGAATAGCCAAGGCCTGGGCCCGCACCGAACGAACCTCAACTGGAACCTGATACGTAGCGCCACCCACACGGCGAGAACGCACTTCAACAGCAGGGCGTATATTTTCAAGAGCTGTGTGGAATTGCTCAATCGGATCCTGACCAGTCTTAACCTTAACAATATCAAGAGCACCATACACGATGCGCTCGGCAGTAGATTTCTTACCGTCCACCATCAGATTATTTATAAATTTAGCAAGCACAAGATCACCATACTTTGGCTCTGGCAGTACTTTTCTTTTTTCAGCAGCGTGACGACGCGACATATCTTAATTCCTTTTCACAAGGTCCTTACTTAGGACGCTTAGCACCATATTTTGATCGGCCCTGACGACGGTCTGGAAGCCCCTGCGTATCCAATACGCCCCGAAGCACATGATAACGCACACCAGGTAAATCCTTAACACGACCACCACGAATGAGAACAACACTATGTTCTTGGAGGTTATGACCTTCTCCCGGAATATAGCTTGTTACTTCGAAGCCATTTGTAAGTCGCACGCGAGCTACTTTACGAAGAGCTGAGTTAGGTTTCTTTGGTGTCGTTGTATAAACACGAGTACAAACACCACGCTTTTGCGGACACGATTCTAGTGCAGGCACTTTTGTTCGTGTCACTTGTCTTTTGCGCGGGTTACGTACCAACTGGTTGATCGTCGGCATTCAAATTCCTTAAATCGTTTTTTCATTTCCATAGCAAAAAAGATAGCCTTTATTCTTAATAAGAAAATAGAACAGCTTTTATACCGTCCTGGCCACCTTAAACACTCAAGTTTTAATATCTTTATTCTATATAGTACAGCGTTTAAATCGAACCTGATCTACCACCAGCACCTCTAAGAAGTGAGCGCATACTATGTTCGGTTAATTTAACAGTCAAGGAAAAATTAACGAACTGTTCCATTTTATTAAAAAGGCCGCAGAATCTATCGTTTTAGATCCCACAGCCTTGTTTAATTTTAACATTGCTTAAATTTAATATTCAAACCTAGGCTCTAAGGTTAAATATAAAAAGTATTCAATTAACTTTCAGCGGGCTCATCCGTTGATTCGTCTTCTACACCCAGTTTCTCTGCAAGAGGGTCAGTATTTGCGAGAGCTTCTGCAGATTTACGCTCAAGTTCAGTTTTACTATCGCGCTCCATGGCGATTTTATGATATGCATTCACCATTGAACCCGTACCAGCTGGGATCAAGCGGCCCACTATAACATTCTCTTTAAGACCTATTAGTTTGTCAGACTTACCTGAAACAGCGGCCTCGGTTAGAACTCTGGTTGTCTCTTGGAATGAAGCTGCTGAAATAAACGATCGAGTTTGCAATGATGCTTTAGTTATACCTAGAAGGATAGCTTCACCCTTAGCAACCTCACGACCATCCGCAATTGCTTTTTTATTTATTTCATCAAATTCTTCGCGCTCAACTTGCTCACCAATCAATAAAGTAGTCTCACCTGATTTGGTAATCTCCACCTTTTTAAGCATTTGACGAACAATTACCTCAATATGTTTATCATTGATGCCAACACCCTGCAATCGATACACGTCTTGGACTTCATTAACTAGATAAGCCGCTAAAGCCTCAATGCCAAGAGATTTAAGAATATCATGGGGAGCTGGATTGCCATCGATTAAGTATTCGCCACGACGTATAAAGTCACCCTCCTGAACGGAAATATGCTTACCTTTAGGTATAAGGTATTCAACAACCTCCTCATCATCATTACGTGGGTTGATGCTGATGCGGCGTTTATTTTTATAGTCACGACCAAACTCAACATAACCATCAACTTCAGCAATCACAGCGTGATCTTTCGGGCGACGCGCTTCAAATAACTCAGCTACACGCGGAAGGCCACCGGTAATATCTTTAGTTTTGGAAGCTTCCCGTGGAATACGCGCTATAACATCACCAGCATGAACTTTATCGCCGTCATCTAAGGATAGAATAGCTCCAACAGACATAAAGTACCTAGCCTCAGTTCCATTAGCAAGTTCAACTACTTCATCTTTATCATCACGAACGGTGATACGGGGACGAAGGTCGGCACCTTTCGGGTGAGAACGCCAATCCATAACGACACGACTTGAAAGGCCAGTTGCCTCGTCAACATTTTCATTAACAGAAACTCCATCCGTTAGATCAACGAATTTAATAACTCCACCTTGCTCAGTAATAATAGGAAGTGTATATGGATCCCATTCGCAAAGCTTGTCACCATGTAATACCTTAGATCCTACTTTTACAAGAAGATGTGAGCCAAATTGAACTTTATAAGGCACTCCTTCACGACCTTCTTTATCTACAAGAACTATCTCCATATTCCGCGAAAGAACAACCATACGACCTTTACTGTCTTTAACAATTTTTTCATTATTAATTTTGACAATACCGTCATGTGATGCTTCTATAGAAGATTGTTGAGCAACAGATGACGCAGTTCCACCGATATGGAATGTTCGCATCGTAAGCTGTGTCCCTGGCTCACCGATGGACTGGGCTGCAATTACACCAACAGCCTCACCCATATTAACAATAGTTCCACGCGCAAGGTCACGACCGTAACATTTTACACAACAACCAGTTTTGGTCTCGCAAGTAAGACCTGAACGAACCTTAATTATAGAAAGACCTGCCTTTTCAAGCTCTTCAGCCTTAACTTCATCAAGGTATGTTCCCGCGTCGTAAATCAAATCACCAGAAACTGGATCATTAACATCGATAGAAAGGCAACGCCCAACAATCCGGTCGCTTAGACTAACAATAACGTTACCGCCTTCAGAAACCTCTGCCATATTAATACCAAGACTGGTACCACAATCTTCTTCTATAACTACACAGTCTTGAGAAACATCCACAAGACGACGCGTTAGATATCCGGAGTTTGCAGTTTTAAGGGCAGTATCAGCAAGACCTTTACGTGCACCATGGGTAGAATTAAAGTATTCAAGAACACTAAGACCTTCTTTAAAATTTGAAATAATTGGTGTTTCAATAATTTCACCAGAAGGTTTTGCCATCAAACCACGCATCCCAGCGAGCTGTTTCATCTGCGCTGCAGAACCACGGGCCCCACTATCCGCCATCATAAAGATAGAATTTGTAGGCAAAGAACGGCCATTTTTATCCACCTCTTCTTTGGAGATTTCTGCCATCATAGCATCTGCAACGAGGTCAGTACATTGTGACCAAGCATCAACCACTTTGTTATACTTTTCACCTTGAGTAATTAACCCTTGTTGATATTGATCTTCAAATTCTTTTACAGAATTAGTTGTTTTCTCAATGATAGGAGCCTTACTATCTGGTATAATCATATCATCTTTACCAAAGGAAATTCCTGCCTTACAAGCTTCCCTAAAGCCAAGTCTCATAACACCATCAGCAAAAATAACAGTACGCTTTTGACCAGCAAAACGATAAACAATATCAATCACTTCAGAAATTTCACGCTTACCAATACGGCGATTAATAAGGTCTTCAAAAGAAATTTTCTGATGTTTTGGAAGGTTTTTAGCTAGCAGCGCCCTACCAGGAGTAGTATCAACAACCCTCTTAACCTCATTCCCCTCTTCATCAACTGTATCAATGCGGCATTTGATTGAACTATGCAGGGTAATTGCTTTTGCGTTAAGAGCCAATTCAACCTCATCAAGGTCTCCAAAAGTCATTCCCTCGCCTGGCTCACCTTGTTTAGCCGTAGTCATGTAGTACAAACCAAGAATAATATCCTGTGAAGGAACAATAATAGGTTTACCGTTTGACGGACTTAGAATGTTGTTTGTTGACATCATTAGCACACGCGCTTCAAGCTGTGCCTCAAGACTTAGGGGCACATGAACGGCCATTTGATCGCCGTCAAAGTCAGCATTAAAAGCAGAACAAACTAATGGGTGAAGCTGAATTGCCTTACCTTCGATGAGTACTGGCTCAAACGCTTGAATACCAAGCCTATGAAGTGTTGGTGCGCGGTTAAGGAAGATAGGGTGTTCACGGATTACCACGTCTAGGACGTCCCAAACTTCGCGACGTTCTTTTTCCACAAGTTTTTTAGCTTGTTTAATAGTTGTAGCAATACCAAGCTTATCAAGTCGCGCATAAATAAACGGCTTAAAAAGCTCAAGAGCCATTTTTTTAGGGAGCCCACATTGGTGTAAGAGTAAATCAGGACCCACCACAATCACAGAACGACCAGAGTAATCAACACGCTTTCCAAGAAGGTTTTGACGGAAACGACCCTGCTTCCCTTTAAGCATATCAGAAAGTGATTTAAGAGGACGTTTGTTTGCGCCAGTAATCACACGACCACGCCGACCGTTATCAAATAGCGCATCAACAGATTCCTGAAGCATGCGCTTTTCGTTACGAACAATAATATCCGGTGCGCGAAGTTCCATAAGCCGCTTAAGGCGGTTATTACGGTTGATCACACGACGGTAAAGATCATTTAGGTCAGATGTTGCAAAACGACCACCATCAAGCGGAACAAGAGGACGAAGCTCTGGAGGAATAACAGGAAGAACCTCAAGGATCATCCATTCAGGACGGTTATCACTTTCAATAAAACCGTCAATTATCTTAAGCCGTTTAACAATTTTCTTTGGCTTAAGTTCCGACTTTGTCTCAGCAAGCTCACGATGCAGGTCTTCTTTTTCTTGCTCAAGATTAATATTTTCAAGCAGAACTCTAATAGCTTCAGCACCAATACCAGCCGAAAAACTGTCATCCCCATATTCTTCCTGAGCATTAGTAAATTCTTCCTCAGTAAGAAGTTGCATCATCTTCAAATTAGTAAGACCAGGCTCCGTAACAATATGTTGTTCGAAATAAAGCACCCGTTCAAGGTCCTTCAGCGTAATATCGAGTACAAGACCAATCCTGCTTGGTAACGACTTAAGAAACCAGATATGGGCTACTGGAGCTGCGAGTTCAATATGACCCATGCGATCACGACGAACTTTACTTAAAGTAACCTCAACACCACATTTTTCACATGTGATGCCACGATATTTCATACGTTTATATTTTCCACAAAGACATTCATAATCTTTAATTGGACCAAATATACGGGCACAAAAAAGGCCATCTTTTTCTGGCTTAAAAGTACGATAGTTGATTGTTTCCGGTTTTTTAATCTCTCCAAAAGACCATGAACGGATCTGCTCTGTACTTGCAATCAGAATTTTGATGTTATCAAAAGTTTCTGGTTTTGCATTTGCATTGAAGAAATTTACGATTTCTTGGCCCATAGCCAATTCTCCTTATCCAGTAACGGTCTATTTATTATTATTAGTAAGCTCAACATTCAAGCAAAGAGATTTCATCTCTTTTACTAGAACGTTAAACGATTCCGGAATACCCGCATCGAAGCCGTCATCACCACGGACAATACTCTCATATACTTTCGTACGGCCGTTAACATCATCCGATTTTACGGTAAGCATTTCCTGTAAGGTGTAAGCAGCTCCGTAAGCTTGCAGTGCCCAAACCTCCATCTCACCAAAACGCTGTCCACCGAACTGAGCTTTACCACCAAGTGGTTGCTGCGTAACCAGTGAGTATGGCCCAATGGAACGGGCATGAATTTTATCATCAACTAAATGATGAAGCTTTAGCATGTAAATATAACCAACGGTTACCTTACGATCAAACTTATCACCCGTCAGCCCATCATAAAGATCAACCTGACCAGATCCATCAAGCCCCGCCTCATGGAGCATATCTACAATATCCGGCTCATGTGCGCCATCAAAGACAGGTGTTGCCATCGGAATACCATTACGAAGGTTTTCGGACATCCCAATTAAGTCTTCATCATTAAGCGGTGTAATCTCAGCTTTGTATTGGTCTTTGCTGTAAACATTCTTAAATTTATTGCGAAGATTTTCAGATTTTTCTTTTTCAGCCACATCGTGAGCATCGAGCATATCAGATATCTGAACACCAAGGCCACGAGAAGCCCAACCAAGATGAGTTTCAAGAATTTGTCCAACGTTCATTCGTGACGGCACACCTAATGGGTTAAGACAGATATCAACTGGAGTTCCGTCTTCAAGATACGGCATATCTTCCTGAGGAAGAATGCGGGAAATAACACCCTTATTACCATGACGGCCGGCCATTTTATCCCCAGGTTGGAGTTTGCGCTTAACTGCCACAAAAACTTTAACCATCTTGAGAACACCAGGAAGCAACTCATCACCACGCTGAAGTTTTTCAATTTTTTCTTCGAAGCGCGCATGAAGTAGATTACGGGCACCTTCAAATTGTTCATGAAGGCTATCAATTTTCTTCGTAACTTTTTCATCATCAACAGCAATTTGCCACCAAAGACCGCGAGAAACTTCGTCAAGAAGCTCTTCTGTAACTTTGGCACCTTTTTTTACCTCTTTTGGACCAGAAACGATCTTCTTACCTAGAAGTAGTGGCTTTAGACGGACATAATTGCTGCGGTCAAGAATTGATCTTTCATCTTCACGGTCTTTTGAGAGGCGTTCAATTTCCTCACGTTCGATAGCAATCGCACGTTCGTCTTTATCAATACCATGTCGGTTGAAAACCCGAACCTCAACTACGGTTCCAGCAACGCCTGGAGGAAGCCGCATTGACGTATCTCTTACATCTGCCGCTTTTTCACCAAAAATCGCACGAAGAAGTTTTTCCTCCGGTGTCATTGGGCTCTCACCTTTTGGTGTAATTTTACCAACAAGAATATCCCCAGGGTGAACTTCAGCACCAAGATAGACAATACCAGCTTCATCAAGCATGCGAAGCCCCTCTTCGCCAACATTAGGAATATCACGTGTAATATCCTCTGGACCGAGCTTGGTATCTCGAGCCATAACTTCGAATTCTTCGATATGTATAGAGGTAAAGACATCGTCTTTTACAATCCGCTCTGAGATCAAAATACTATCTTCAAAATTATACCCATGCCAAGGCATAAATGCCACAAGCACGTTACGACCAAGTGCAAGCTCACCAAGGTCAGTTGAAGGACCATCAGCGAGGACATCTCCAGCCTTAACAACATCGCCTACTTTAACAATAGGACGTTGATTTATACAAGTATTCTGGTTAGAGCGCTGAAATTTTTGCAATGCATACATATCAACGCTGGAACTATCGTCATCAATTTTATCAGTGACACGAATAACAATACGGATAGCATCAACCTGATCAATGACGCCACCACGTGTTGCAACGACTGCAGCACCAGAATCACGTGCTACAACACGTTCCATTCCAGTTCCAACAAACGGAGATTCAGCCCTAAGTAGGGGTACCGCCTGACGCTGCATATTTGATCCCATAAGCGCTCTGTTAGCATCATCATTTTCAAGAAATGGTATGAGTGCCGCAGCCACAGAAACAACCTGTTTTGGGGAAACATCCATTAGAGTGATGTCTTCGTGTTTTTTAAGTACGTGATTACCTGCCTGACGGCAGTCAACTAGATCTTTAACAAAATCACCTTTTTCATCAAGCGGCGTATTAGCCTGAGCGATAGTGTACTTTTCCTCTTCCATAGCAGAGAGGTATACGACTTCATCAGTGATTTTCCCCTTCTCCACAATACGGTAAGGAGCTTCAATAAAACCATATTTATTAACTTTTGCATAGGTTGCTAATGAGTTGATAAGTCCAATATTAGGTCCCTCCGGCGTCTCAATAGGACAAATACGTCCATAATGGGTAGTATGAACATCCCGAACCTCAAATCCTGCACGCTCACGGGTCAAACCCCCAGGACCAAGGGCCGAAAGGCGACGTTTATGAGTAATTTCTGACAGTGGATTTGTTTGGTCCATAAACTGACTAAGTTGTGATGAACCAAAGAATTCACGAACGGCAGCAACGGCCGGCTTGGCATTAACAAGATCGTGTGGCATTACAGTATCAATATCTATACTACTCATGCGTTCACGAATAGCACGCTCCATACGAAGAAGACCAATACGGTATTGGTTTTCCATCAACTCCCCAACAGATCGAACACGACGATTACCAAGGTGGTCAATATCATCAACCACACCTTTGCCATTCTTCAGGTCAATCATAGTTTTAAGGACTTCAAGAATATCTTCTTTTCTAAGAACGCGATGATCATCAGGACAATCTAAATCAAGA
>JABGYD010000026.1 GCA_018675425.1 Kordiimonadaceae bacterium | reverse complement strand
TTATTTTGATTATAGTTCATTATTATCAACTCTTTAGATATGATAGTTTTTATGTTATCAAACAAATTCTAGGAGTCAATTTTTACTCAATTTATTTAAGCGTTGAAAATCTAATTTTAAATTAATAATTATTAAAAAAAATAAGAGATATTCCATTCATGAACTATGTTTTTTACGATTTTGAAACAACAGGAACTAGTACTCGCTACGATCAGTTTCATCAGCTGGGCGCGATTTTAACCAATAGTGATTTTAAAGAGCTAGAGCGGTTCGAAATAAGGTGTCGGCTTGCTCCTCACATCATTCCTGGACCGAAGGCACTGGAAATAACCCGCGTCTCTCCAGCGATGCTTACAGACCCTTCTATAGACAGTTATTACAGTGCCGTTAAAAAGTTACATCAAAAATTTACAGAATGGGGTCCGGCTACTTTTATTGGGTATAATTCAATATCCTTTGATGAAGAATTCATGCGGCAAAGTTTTTATCAGAACCTACTACCCCCATTTATAACAAATACCAAGGGAAGCAATAGAGCCGACGCACTTACAATGGTAAAGGCTGTTCGAAGTATATGTCCAACGATTATGAAATATCCTACTAGTGATAAGGGTGCCCCGGTACTTAAATTGGATCAACTTGCCCCTATTAATGGCTTTTCCCACGCGAATGCTCACGATGCGATTGCAGACGTAGAAGCAACAATTTTCATTACAAAATTAATTCGTGATCGGGCTCCAGATTTATTTAATAAAATGATCCTGTTAGGTGAAAAAAAATACGTCCAAACAATTACCAATCGACAAATGTTTGTCTTAGTTAACTACTATAGGGGTTCAGTATCTAAAAAAGTTGTCTGTCCTATAACCACAAATCCGAACAATCCATCCGAAGTTATTTTATTTGACCTAACATTTGATCCTAACAAGTTTAAGGATCAATCAGTCGACGATATCACAAAGACTTTTAAGAAACCAAAGCGCCCTTATCAAAGAATTAAAGTCAATCAACAGCCATTGCTATTCACATTAGATAACTTGCCGGATGACTTTGACCTTCCAAGCTTTGACCACTCTCAATATGAAGAAAAATGTCAATTAATTGAAACCTTAGAACAACTAAAACAGAACTCTGGTGAGGCATTAAAAACTAGATCGCCCAAACCTGAGGGTTTCATTGAGTTAGAAGATAGAATTTATGAAGGTTTTCCAAGTAATTTTGATAAAAACCTTATGCAATCCTTTCACGCAGCAGACTGGAAGGACAAATTAGACATAGCAACTCAATTTGAAGACAAACGATACCTGGGGTTAGCCAATAGGATATTATACGAACATAACCCAAAGCTCCTTCCTGATAGAGTAAGGGAAGAAGGTAAGGCATGGGTTAAACGAAGACACACATCACCATCGGATTTATGGAGAACCGTTGAACAAGGCATAAAAGAGCTTGATCAAATTGATAAGTCGACGGACCTTGGAAAGGCAATAGTTGAGTTCTTTATGAAATATTAAAACATTACTTTATTCAGTTAGGAGCCGGATGACCCCGTCTCGTTTATTAAGCAAAAATAATTTTCCGTCTGTTGTATGAGCAATTCGCACGTCTGCACGGTAAGCTTCATCCTGTCCCTGCTCCACGTTTTTCTCCTGTATCACCTGTAAAAATGTTTTGTTACCATCACTGTGCCTTAGAAGGATACGGCGAATGGCATCCTGCCCTCCTGTTGGCAGTTCATCAGCAGAAACATAAAATATTTCTCCACTAATGAGTTCGGCAAAAATGAGTAAATTTTGCAACTGTGAGATATTGGATCCTCGATATACAGCAAGCCCACTTGAAGCAACAGAGGATCTCTGTAGCAACGGATCTTTCTGATCCCACTCTACAACAGGAAAAGTCATTTCAGGATCATTTCTCGGGTCTGCAACATCAACCCCATTGCGGCTTACATAACGAAAACTACCTTCCCAGACTTTCCATCCCAAATTTGCGCCTGCATTGACAGGACTAATTTCTTCAACTGTATTTTGACCAATATCTGCTACATACATTTGACCATTATTTGCATCCCACGCGATACGATTGGGAGATCTTGTGCCGTAAACATAAATTTCACGAAGAATAGAAGTATCAGAATTGTTTATAAAAGGATTGTCTTCCGGAATCCCATACTGCCCGTTGCTACTATTGGAGCCTAGTGGGTTTATCCGCAAAATTTTTCCAAAAATTGAAGTTAAGTTTTGTGACATATTCATGGGATCACCGCCGCTGCCACCATCACCTATGCTTATATAAAGGGCACCAAACTCCGGTGTGCTAGGTTTAGCTAGAGGATTAAACGCTATTTGTCCTCCGTTGTGATTGCCATATGGTTGTTCCATACGGATGAGTACGCGAGGTGCTTCGCCGTCGTATATTTTGGATCTAGCATCACTCATTTTCCACTCAAGAAGTAGCGTATCATGTGCATCATTTCCGTCCTCGGCTGGTGTAAAGCCGGGCTCAGGTTCTGTGTTGCTGCTGTCTAATAATGTATAGAATTTGCCATATCCGGCTGTTCCAACATTGTTAAATTCCGGGTGGATCGCTAATCCGGTAAAACCTCTTTCAAGAACTGTCCACCTAAGGGAAACACTCCAGTTGGCATCAGTAAGGTCAAGAAATTCTGTTACTGCACCACCATCTTTAATTGTGTATAAAATACCTTGAAGAGCATTTACAAAATAACGATCACCACCTGGTTCAGTTTCCAGGTCCATCGCCAAGGCTGGCTCCCCGTCTATGCTAGGTAATGTTGCAAATTCTTTATAACCGACGACAATAATATCATCATTTGCTTCAATGGGTTTGCTAAAAGGATTATTAGTTATTTGTGCAAATAATGAGGAAACTGGAAAAATAAGTATAAATAATGCAGCGACTACTTGAAGAGAAAACAACAATAATCGTTTCTTTGATGGTACTATCAAGTTGTGTAATAAATCTGTCATTTTGAATTCTCCTATTTACAATTAATAGTTTTGAACAAGTTGCGCATTTCTTTGATCATTAGAATATAGCTTACTTCAATTAATTTATACGGTCAATTTAGCTACCTAAAAACCCCTGTTGGGCTCTAGTGTCCGGCTGCAAAATTATCCTCAGCGCGATCATCAGCTGCTCCTTCTAAACTACCATCATCTTTAACCAATATTGCGTTTACTCTGCCAAGCCCAAATGGAAACATGGGCCATGGGATAGGAATATGACCTTTTGATATAAGATTACCAAGCGTTGACAGGTTAGTTGATCCTTTTTCCAAGACCACAACATCAGGTAGCCACTGACTATGAGTTTTTTTAGCGTCCACTGCTTCCTGCATTGACATACCGTAGTCGATAACATTACTGATTGATTGATAGACAACAGTTATGATCGTTGAGCCGCCGGGTGAACCCACAACCATGAATAGTTCACCATCTTTTTCCAGAATGGTTGGCGACATGGAACTGAGCATTCGTTTTTCTGGCTGTATGGAATTTTTTTCATTTCCCACAAGACCAAATTGGTTTGCGACACCTGCTTTAACACTAAAATCATCCATCTCGTTGTTTAAAAAAAATCCTGCACCATCTACGACTACTTTAGATCCAAACATACCATTTAGCGTCGTTGTGATGCTCACTGCATTGCGCCATTTATCGACAATTGAAAAGTGTGTGGTTTCGAAACTTTCTATGGTGGAGACTGCTCCAGGCTTTATATCCTGACTGTCAGTTTTATTCTGGGCGTCAATATCACTATTGCGATTCTGGATATAATCTGGCGAGGTCAGCCGCGCCACATCCACCTCAACAAAATCAGGGTCTCCAAGCCACTCTGCCCGGTCAGCATATGCACGCCGCTGCAATTCAGTCATATAATGAATATGTGAAGTGGAGTTATGGTCCCACTGAGCCATATCTATTTGTTCGGCCCCTTTCAGGAGCTGGACTAGGGAAACCCCACCACTACTGGGTAGTGGCATGGTGATTACCTTATGCCCTTTGTAACTTGTTTCTATAGCTTCTCTCCAAACGGCAGAATATCGATTTAGATCTTCATGGGTAATTAAACCATCAGATTTAATCATTTCTGCAACGATTTTATCTGCAACAGAACCGCCATAAAACCCTTCTCGTCCATTAATCGAGATAAGTTTGAGTGTATTGGCCAAATCGGGAAAAGTAATATGATTTCCTTCCTCCCATTTATCCTGGGCGAGCACTGTAATCTCTTTATGATTATTATCTTCAAACGACCCGTAAGAACTATTTAGTGATACAGCTCCCTGAGAGGTAAGCTTAAACCCCTTCTCTGCAAGGTCAATTGCTGGTGCAACTAAGTCTGCCCAATTCATGGTGGCAAATTTTGAGTGGATCTGAACCATTCCGTCTACGGTTCCAGGTACGCCAACCGCAAGATGTCCTTCTTGGCTTAACCCGGAGATTACATCGCCCTTTTCATCAAGGTACATATCCTGATGAGCGGCAATCGGTGCTTTTTCCCTAAAATCTATGCTCCCAACGGATCCGTCTGTTTGTCTATGGACCATAAAGCCACCGCCTCCAATATTACCAGCCTGTTGGTAAACTACAGCAAGGGCAAAATTGACGGCAATTGCGGCATCATAGGCATTTCCGCCTTGTTTCAATATCTTGTTACCTATTTCTGATGCAAGGGGATGTGCAGATACAACCATGGCATTTGCCCCTATTGTACCTTCCCGAGAATTTGGTTTTTGTTGCCAATAAACAATCTGATGGCTCAGCATGAAAATAACCAGCAAAGTTAAAAGGGTAACAATCAAATATTTGAAAAATTTTACAAACTTACTTTTCATTTTATTCTTTCATTTAATATTATCACTGTACATTATGTCTTTTGCCGCCATTATTGCAAATATTGTTTGATATAATAAGGTTTTGTCCATGAATATAAAAATAGAGAAACACACCTTCCCTTACAAGAAGCCTTTTGTAATAACAGGCTATACATTTACGACGTCAAATACCGTTAGGGTAATTCTAGAAGAGGATGGGTTTATTGGTCGTGGAGAAGCTCTAGGTATAAACTCAAATGGTGATACCTATGAAACCATGTCCGAACAGTTAGAAAAAATTTCGGGAAGTATCAGGGGCGGAATAACAAGCGCTGAAGTTCAAGATTTATTGCCCTTAGGTGGAGCAAGAAGTGCTTTAGATTGTGCATATTGGGACCTAAAGGCAAAGAAGTCAGGCAAATCAATTTGGGAACTTCTTAAGATTAAGCCGAAGCCATTAGCAACAGTTGCTACTATAGGCATTCAAAGCCCAAGAGAAATGGCGGCAGAGGCGCGTGCCTATTTAAAATATACTAACTTAAAAATTAAACTCTGCGCGGATCAACCAATTGAAGTTTTAGAAGCAATAAGAACCGCTCGACCTGATGCTGTGTTGATTGTGGATGTTAACCAAGGTTGGACCTTTGCAGAGCTGCAAGAATATATCCCTTACGCTCATAAACTGGGCATTAAAATGATAGAACAACCTTTGCCCCGAGGAAGTGATGAAGAATTGGAGGGGTTTAAATCTAGTGTGCCATTGGGTGCAGATGAAAGTTGTAGAGATAGTTCCGAGTATGAAGTTTGTTCAAGGCGTTATGATGTGATCAACATCAAACTAGACAAGTGCGGCGGTTTAAGCGATGCGTTACATATAGTTGATCTGGCTAATCAAGATAGTAAAGAACTAATGGTTGGAAATATGTGTGGATCGTCACTTTCCATGGCCCCATCTTATGTCGTGGCTCAGTTTTGTAGATATATTGATATCGACGGCCCTTTGTTTCTTAAAAATGATATTGAGGATGGCCTCGAATATCAGAATGGCGGAATCGTTAGTTTACCTGAGCCGAAACTATGGGGTTAAAAAAATAGGAATTAGTTTTATTGATTTGCCTGCATCCATTCCCGCGCTAATTTTTGGGCATAAGATATTTCTTCAGTTGTCATACTTTTTTCTACGATGTTTCTATTTTTTTGTCCTACTTGGCTGCCATAGGCACTAGCTATGTTCCACCACATATGAGCATAAGTATTGTCCTTTAGTGCTCCCTGCCCCAGATAATACATTTGTGCAAGTTCAATTTGCGCCACCATATAACCTTTTTCGGCAGCTGCTTGATACATATTTAATGCCTTTGTATAGTCCCTGTTAACCCCAAGACCTTCGAAATACATTATACCTAAGGCATATTGAGCTAAATCATGACCTTGCTCTGCAGCCATATTGTACCATCTTACTGCTTCTTTATAATCCTGGAGCAAACCATTACCAAGGTCGTGCTTTAACCCCATATTATACTGTGCCAGTATATGGCCTTTATTCGCAGCCTTTCTAAACCATCTTGATGCTTCAACATAATCCTGTGTTATGCCTAACCCATCTTCGTAAAGTAAGCCAAGATTATATTGTGCCTCTTCTACACCTTTATTAGCGTCTTCAAGAAATTCCCGATGGGCAGTTCGATAGTCTTTGTTTTGATAAGCTTTAAATCCTTTTTTAAAATCTGCAGAGGCAGTAAAACTAAAAAACGCTATAAACAGAAAAAAGGGTGTTATAATTTTAAACATTTTTATTCTCCAAATCTATATTTTTTGCAATGAATAAATTAAAAAATAAAAATAATATAGAATGTAAATTCAAAGCAATAATTTTAATAACAATTAAACCCAATTTATGCAGTACACCTTTTTATGATTTTTGCAATTAAATGCGATAAGTCAATTTAACATATATGGCATAAAATATGAACTTATTTTATTTATTATGCTTTTTTTCTGCTTCCATCGTAAACCAGGCAATAGTTACTGAAATAATACAAGCGAAAATAATTAGAAAAAAACCTGCATCCCAGCCTGCTTTATCGACGGCATAACCTATTGCAATATTTGCCGTTACTGCTCCACCGACATAGCCAAAAAGTCCAGTAAAGCCAGCGGCTGTTCCTGCGGCTTTTTTGGGTACAAGGTCTAGAGCAAAGAGCCCAATCAACATAACGGGACCATAAATAAAAAATCCAATTGTAATAAGCATTGCAATATCAAGTAGTGGGTTTCCAGGCGGATTTAGCCAGTACACAAGTATGCAAATCATTGTTATTGACATAAAAATAACTAAAACGGGTGAACGATAAGCATTAAAATATTTATCTGAAATATAGCCGCAAAATAGAGTTCCAGGTATGCCTGCCCATTCGTAAAGTGCATACCCAATACTACTTTGATCAAATGAAAATCCTTTTACTTCACTTAAATAAGTAGGAGCCCAATCAAGTACTCCATAGCGAACAAGATAAACAAAGGCGTTAGCAATCGCTATGGCCCAAAGGATTTTGTTGTTTAATACATATTTAAAAAATATTTCTTTTGAGGAAAATTCTTTTTCGTGAGCTTTATTATAATCGAAAGCAGTTGGATAATTATTTTGGTATTCTTCAATCGGTGGAAGCCCTTTTGACTGTGGGGTATCCCTAACCATATGCCAAATAAATATGGAAATAATAAAGGCAATCATTCCATGAAAATAAAAGACAGAGTGATAATCTCCATTAAAAATGTACATCCCCCAAATAGCTAAAACGCCAACCATTCCGCCTCCAACATTATGGGCTACATTCCACAATGCCATTTTTGTTCCACGTTCCTTGGGAGAAAACCAATGCACCATAATCCGCCCACTTGGTGGCCACCCCATCCCTTGAACCCAACCATTTATAAAAAGTAGGGAGAACATGATCATAACAGTGCTCATAGCCCAGGGCATTGTACCCATTAAAATCATTGTAAGTGCCGAGATCATTAGACCAATGGCCATGAAATATCGAGCATTACTTCTGTCTGAAATATTGCCCATTAAAAATTTAGAAAGTCCATAAGATATAGCTATTCCGGATAATGCAAATCCCAATTCTGTCTTGGAAAATCCCTCTTCTATGAGTGATGGCATCGCAAGAGTAAAGTTTTTGCGAACTAAATAATAGCCGGCGTAGCCGACAAAAATACCTAAAAACACCCGAAATCTTAAACGTTTATATTCTTTATCGATCTGTTCCTCATCAATTGGATCAATATGTGGTGCTGGTTTTAAAAAACTTATCATAATATTATCTCATCAGAAATTTTACTGTCAGGTCAGGAAAATCAGTAAATACTCCATCCACTCCCACATGATTGAAATATATATCAAGTAGGTTTTCGTAATTCGTCGCATAGGTTAGTGCTAATGGGCTCTCTTGCCTAAATGTATACGGGTGTACTTTCATCCCTACACTATGGGCATCCTCAACTAGGCTGGACAATCCAAGTATACTATCTTTTGAATTATTAGGGATAATCATATTTAAACTTGGCCCTATACCATAAGCGTATAATGATAGGTCTTTAAGCCCTTCAATTGTTGTCACTTTTTTATAGTAATCACTCTTACCCATTAACTGAATTAATTTAACATCAATATTTAGTATAGGTAGGATTTTATTATACACACGTTTCAATTCATCAATTTCAAAAGTTTGATAAAAGGCTTTACTTCTCTGATCCTCGTACCCATATCTTTTAAAGGTTTCCAGAATAGCTTTGCTGAGGTCCTTTCCTTCAGAAAGATGAAAGCTTGGGTTTTTAGCTTCAGTATAAATACCTACATCCCCTCCAGTAGACTTATTTAAACCCTGGATTAACTCAATTTCTTCTTCAAGCGTATGGATTTTAAAGTAAGACTGGAAAAGTGGAAACCTATCTTTAAAAACAGCATTTTTTGTCCCTTTTTCATCAAAATAATAACGCTCTGTTACATTCAGACTTTTAATTTCACTGAGCGTAAAATCAATTACATAATAGCGGCCATCTTCCCGAATTCTATCAGGAAACTTAGTCTGCACATCTGTTACTCTATCTAAATAATGATCATGAAGAACGATTAAGTGATTGTCTTTAGACATCACAACGTCTTGTTCAATGTAATCAACTCCCATTGCATAAGCCATAGCTTTGGCCGCGATTGTATGCTCTGGCAGATAACCACTTGCACCACGGTGAGCAATGATGATTTTATCAGTGGCAAAAGTAGTTAGTGTAGATAGGGTATAAATAATAAAAATATTAAAATATTTTAACATTACTTGGTGTCCTTTTTATATCCAAAATCAGATATTATTAAACTAGTCTAATATTGTTATTTTTGTTTAAATAATTTATTGCTTGAACTGGTATTTTAACTTAATGATAAACAATGAAATATATTTTGTCGATAGATCAAGGGACTACCTCAAGCCGCGCCATTTTATTTGACGCAAAAATGAATCTACACCTTAAATCACAAATTGAATTTGACCAAATTTATCCAAAATCTGGGTGGGTAGAGCATTCCGGCGATGATATTTGGTCTACAACAATCGCAACATGTAAAGACGTCCTCAGGAAGGCATCTATAAAATCAGAAGATGTTGTTTCAATTGGAATTACAAATCAACGAGAAACGACTTTGGTTTGGGATAAAATAAGTGGAGATCCGATATATAACGCTATAGTTTGGCAGGATCGAAGAACCTCAGAATTTTGTGATAAATTAAAATCAAACGGTCATGAAGTGGAAATAAAAGAAAAAACTGGTCTCTTGGTTGATCCATATTTTTCAGCAAGTAAATTACGCTGGATGCTTGAAAATGTTGATGGAGCTCGTGAGCGTGCTAAAAAAGGTGAACTACTGTTTGGTACGGTTGACACTTACCTTATATGGAAATTAACAGAGGGGAAATCTCATAAAACGGATGCAACCAATGCCTCAAGGACTATGCTTTATAATATAAAAAAAGGGTGTTGGGATGCAGAGTTATGTGCCCTTTTTGATATCCCTATGGATATGCTTCCAGAAGTTATGGATTGTGCTGCCAACTTCGGCGTAACAACCCTTTTAGGAGGTACTATACCCATACTCGGTGTTGCTGGGGATCAACAGGCTGCAGGTCTTGGTCAGGCTTGTTTTGTACCAGGGATGATTAAATCAACATATGGAACTGGTTGTTTTGCTCTTTTAAATACAGGCGAAGAACTTGTATGTTCCAAAAACCGTCTTTTAAGCACAGTAGCCTACCGATTAAAGGGGAAAACTACTTATGCTCTTGAGGGTTCAATTTTTATCGCTGGGGCAGCGGTGCAATGGCTGCGAGATGGACTTGGTATTATAAAACATGCTAACGAGACAGACAATCTGGCTGAGTTAGCTGATGAGGCTAACAAACTTTATCTAGTTCCAGCATTTACTGGCCTTGGTTCCCCGTATTGGGATCCGGATTGCAGGGGCGCACTTTTTGGTTTAACTAGGAATAGTGGCGCTCCTGAAATAACTAGAGCCGCGCTTGAAAGTGTTGGGTATCAAACCCTTGATTTAATTAATGCGATGAAGCAGGATATGCCAAGTTTGTTAAAAGCAACTCTTCGTGTTGATGGAGGGATGTCTTCTTCTAACTGGACCATGCAATTTTTAAGTGATTTAATGGATGCCCCCATTGATAGGCCTGTGATAACAGAAACTACAGCTTTGGGTGCTGCGTGGCTTGCAGGTATGGAGGCTGGTATTTATCCAAATAAAGATGAATTTTCTAAAACTTGGTCGCTAGAGCGTCAATTTAAACCAAATATGGATTTGGCTACTCGCAAAAATTTATGCTTAGGTTGGGAAAATGCCGTTAATCGAACATTAACAAATAAATAAAATTATTAATTTAAAACTCCATTTTTTTCAGTGAACCAACCATCAATATTTTCGATTTGTTGAGTATTCATGTGAAGACCAAGCTTAGTGCGGCGCCATAAAATGTCTTCCGCACATTTAGCCCATTCATTAATAAATAAATATTCAACTTCCTTTTCATATAGCCCGTGCCCAAAGTCTTTCCCTAAATCACCTATTGAATTTATATTATTAAGTAAGACCCACGAAAGAGTGCCATAATTTTCAAAGTATCTGCGTAATAATGACTCATTAATAAATGGATAATCATGGCTTAGTTTATTTAAATTAAAATCAAAATCATCAAAACTAAAGTTGCCACCTGGCAAAGTGCTATCTACAGTCCAATTATTTTTCATTTTTGGAAAAATGTCAGTTAAATGGTTAAGAGTTTTTTCAGCTAGCACTCTATAAGTAGTTATTTTGCCACCTATAATATTAAGAAATAAATTATCTTTATCATACTTGAGTACAAAATCTCGTGTAGCCTCCTGTGCAGTACTCGCGCCATCATCATAAAGAGGACGAACTCCTGCATATTGCCCTATAACATCTTTAGTGGAAATTTTATTCTTAAAGTACTCATTAGATACATTACACAAATATTCAACTTCACTATTATCAATGTGGACATTTGATAAATCACCCTTAAAATCCTGATCTGTGGTTCCAATAAGTGTAAAGTTCTCTTGATAAGGTATAGCAAAAATAATGCGACCTTTGTTTCCCTGAAAAACGTATGAACGGTCATGATTATAAAGTTTATTAACAATTATATGGCTACCCTTTACCAACCGAACTAAAGATGGTTTATGTTGATCTAGTACATTTGAAATAACCTTATCGAGCCACGGGCCAGCCGCATTTATAAGAACTTTAGCTTTTAATGTCCGGTTTTCACCGCTTGACCTATTTTTAAGAATTATCTCCCAAGAACCATTTTTGCGTATGGCGCTGATACATTTGTGTTTAGGAAGAATTTCAGCACCACTATCTCTTGCTGAACAGGCATTTAAAATTACTAGCCTTGAATCATCTACCCAGCAATCAGAATATTCGAATGCCTTATGGTAGGTTTTTTCTAATATACCGGCATATATTCCCTTTTTTAAAGATCTAGTTTTAGTTGGAGGTAAAATTTTTCTGCCCCCTAAGTGATCATAGATAAAAAGCCCCAGCCTAACGAACCATTCTGGGCGCATGCCGTTATGGGGTAATAGAAAGCGAATGGGTTTTATTATATGGGGTGCTTTTTTAAGTAATATTTCCCGTTCTCGTAGGGCTTTGCGTACCAGCTTAAATTTATAGTGTTCGAGATAGCGGAGACCACCATGTACAAGTTTAGTACTTGCCGATGAAGTACCGCTACTTAGGTCATTTTGTTCACAGAGAATAACAGATAGCCCCCTACCCGCTGCATCGGCAGCAATTCCAGTGCCATTAATCCCCCCACCAATAATGAAAATATCTTGAATTTCAGCCATAGTATACCTGTAATTATATGTAAATTATAAAATTCTATTATTTGTCGAAGTAATAAAATTATTGATTTGATTTTTTTTTGGAACTTTTATTATATAGAAGAATATAAGTTATGAAATGAGCGACTTCAAGTCCCATTGAAAAAGGAACCAACAGATGAACGATCAAAAACTATTAATGGATTTAGTTGGGTGGGTTGGAGCGGCCACACTATTAATTGCGTATTTACTTGTATCGAAGGGTAAAGTTTCCGCTAAAACAATATTTTATCAAAACCTCAACATATTTGGTAGTCTTTGCCTTGTTATTAATACCTATTATTATGGAACAATATCGCTTGTTTTTTTAAATACGATGTGGGCACTTATTGGATTATATTCTTTAAAAACCCTAATAAAAAAGAATTAAGCCCCATTATAATAATCTGGAAAGAATTAAGCACCTTTATAATGATCTGGAAGGTGAGCTTTAACTATTTCACTATCGTCTGCCCAAGCGTGGCAACTGTTTAAAACCATAGGTTTTAAAAACCGGCCCTGTTCATTATTTTTGTTAATTTTATTTTGTATATTCCCCATAAGAGTTTGAAAGGATACTGTTGCTAAAGGCTGAAGGAGTTCGGTTATATGAGTACATCCTTTTCTTCCTTTAACTTTTTCATTAATAGCCCTTCGCCACCCTCTTCCGATCCGAATACCTACCAATTCCTGATAAGATTTAGTAATTATTGGACACATTTCAAAAGGACTATTATCTGTTACAGCCTCAACAGCGCTAATAAGAAAGTTATCATCGACAGTTAACCTTATCCACATTTCATGAATTGGATCTCCAGCAGCAATACCATTTCGCCATTTATTTTCAACATCATAGCTTTTGATATCAGTCATATGGGCTTCAATATCCCATAATCCGTCATCACGATTAAATCCCTTTAGTTTAATTGACCTAGTATGAATAAGTTTACGCGGCTGTGACTTTGAAAGGGGCATTTATGTATCCAGTACAATTAATATTTCGACATTATATAGCGCCATTGTAAAATAGTCATGGTATTTAACCATATTTTGCTTTATTTGATGCATAAATGAGGAATAGATATGACCAAAAAAGCCGTAGTCCTTTTAAGTGGAGGTCTTGATAGTGCAACTTGTGTTGCCATAGCTCAGAATATAGGTTTCGATGTGTATGGCTTAAGTTTTCGTTATGGGCAGAGAGATAACCACGAATTTGAAGCTGCTGAAGCTGTGGCTAAGGCCCTTAACATCAAACGCCATGTTATTATTGATATTGATTTAAGGGCATTCGGTGGTTCAGCACTTACAAGTAATGTAGAGGTTCCAAAAGGCCGTTCTTCAATTGATATGGACCATGAAATTCCAGTAACTTATGTGCCAGCTAGAAACACTATATTTCTTTCGTTTGCACTTGCATTTGCAGAAACTCTAAATAGTAATGATATCTTTATTGGAGTTAATTCACTTGATTACAGTGGTTATCCCGATTGTAGGCCAGAATATATTGATGCTTTCCAAAAAATGGCACACCTTGCTACTAAAATTGGAGTTGAGGGGAATAATAAAGTTAAAATTAATACCCCCCTTATGGATATGACAAAAACAGAAATAATAAAGAAGGGTATGAGCCTTGGGGTTGATTATTCGATAACCACCAGCTGTTATGATCCAGGTCAAAATCATTTAGCTTGTGGCCAATGTGATAGTTGCTTTATTAGACTCAATGGTTTTGCGGGTATTGGGGCTGTTGACCCAATTAAATATCAATCATGACCTATTTTGTTAAAGAATTGTTTTACACCTTGCAAGGTGAAGGTGCACAGGCAGGCAGGCCTGCTGTCTTTTGCCGATTTACAGGATGTAATTTATGGTCAGGGTTAGAAAAAGACCGTGATAAAGCAAAGTGTAACTTTTGTGATACGGACTTTAATGGTACAAATGGTCAAAATGGTGGAAAGTTTAAAACTCCTCAAGAGCTTGCCTCAAAAGCAGAAAGTCTTTGGCCAGGAGGTGGAAAGCCCTTCATTGTATGTACTGGTGGTGAGCCACTTCTCCAACTTGACGTTAAACTTATAAAGGCTTTTCAAGCAAAAGGTTTTAAAGTTGCTGTTGAAACTAACGGTACGCTACTAGCGCCTGATGAACTAGATTGGGTCTGTGTTAGTCCCAAAGTTATAAATGACCTTAAGCAGTTAACTGGTGACGAGTTAAAGATTGTTTATCCTCAAGACTTGATTAGTCCAGATATGGTCAAGGATCTTAATTTCACCCATTATTTTATCCAGCCAAAAGATGAAGCAGGAACTGATCATATGAGAAGTGTAATTGAGTATTGCCTTGCTAACCCTCAATGGAAAATAAGTCTTCAAACACATAAGCTTATGAATATTTCCTAATGTTATTGATGAGAGTTTAATTATTAGTTTTGAAAATTGCAATACCAAGGCTAGCCATTATAAGCGCCACTATAAAGTTCAAATAATTTAAAAATGCCCATGGTGCATACTCAAAAACGCTAACACCCATTGCCCCTGAATAAAATGCGCCCCCAAGTGACCATGGCATTAAGGGGGTAATTAAAGTTGTACTTTCTTCAATAGTTCGTGACAACATTCTACGTTTAAGGCCCATATCTTCATATTTTTTTTTAAATAGCTGTGCAGTTAATACAATTGAAATGAACGATTGTCCTGTTGCTATACTAGATACAAAGCCTGTTAGCATTGTGGCTGCTAACAATTGTACCAGCCCCTTTAAGTGGTTAAGAATGCCGTAAAGCATTGAATGGAGGTATCCTGCCTTATCTAGCAAACCTCCCAGTGCCATAGCAAAGAGGGCAATAGCAAGTGTAGGCATCATTCCTAGTATTCCACCTCGATTTAGTAGTTGATTAAGGTCTTGATTACCAGTTTCTGCAAAGTATCCATTTTGAAGGCTACCAAGTATGGAAACAATGTCATGATTTTGCTGTAATACTGCTATGATAACTGCTATTCCTGAGGCCACAATCATCGACGGTTCAGCTGCTACCCTTTTAAAGCTTAGGGTAAAAAGTACAATAATTGGAATAAACCCCCAAAAACTAATAATAAAGTGATCATCGATTGCCGTTTTAAAATTTAATATACCTTCGGTTGAAAGGGTCTGGTCGGCATATTCTAGGCCAATGAACGTGAAGATGATTAAACAAATAAAATAGGTAGGTATTGTTGTGTAGAGCATTGATTTAATGTGGGTATAAAGATCGGTGCCAGTCGCAAGTGCGGCTAAATTTGTTGTATCAGAGATAGGTGACATTTTATCGCCAAAACTAGCACCAGCGATCACCATTCCCGCTACAATAGGAAGCGGAACACCCATCGCAGCACCAATACCAATAAGAATAACGCCCACAGTTGCAACGGTCCCAAGCATTGAGCCAACACATACAGACATGAAACTACAAAGAATGAGGCCCATTGGTAGGAAAACAGTTGGATGGATTAAATCTAAACCATAATAAACAATAGCCGCAATTGTCCCACTTTCAATAAAGCTGGCTACTACTACACCTATCAATATAAAAACATATACTGCCGCGAGAGCATTAGAAATACCATCTGACATCATTTTTTTAATTTCGGAAAACTTATAATTTAGTATTCGCGTGTGTAGACTGACCCATATTATACTAAGTAGCAGAAGGACATGTATACTTAAATTGTAACCGACTACCCCAACAATGATAATTACCAAGATACCTATAAAACATAATACTGCATGCCAAAAACTTGGAACTTTATGTAATTTTTCTGAAATAAACTGTCCCCTTTACTTGAAAGACTACACGGTAATACTGGGGTGTTCAAACTGAATTATTGATTAAATAATGAAGAATTAAGGAAACCATATAGTTAAGTCCATCCTTCAAGCACATACTTTCCAATGGCCTGCCCCTCTTCGATGTCTGTGTGTACCTTACGAAGGTTATCTGCATTAATGGGGCTGACAATTTTATTAACTGTTGTAATAAGTTCACCGCTATCAATCATGGCGGCCGCTTTGGAAAGAAGAAAATTAATTTCTGCCATATCTTCAGTCTGATGCATTGATCGCGTGAACATAAATTCAAAAGAAAAAGATGCACTTTTAAGTTTTAATAGATCGAAGTTAGCATCTTCGAAAAAATCAACAATTGTACAAATTTTACCTTGAGGCTTAATAACATCGGTTATGGTTTTCCAATAGCCAGAAATGTTTGTTAGGCATAATACATAGTCAACCTGAGCGTGCCCCAGCATATCAAGTTGCTCGGGTATATCATCATAATGGTTTATGACATGATCTGCACCTCTTGCAATGCACCAGTCCGCACTTTCCTTGCGTGAGGCAGTAGTTATAATTTTAAGGTTAGCAATTTGACCCGCCAACTGAATAGCAATAGAGCCTACACCGCCTGCGCCACCAATCATTAAGATAGTTTTACCCGCATCATTACCCTTTTTTGATATACCTAACCGTTCAAACAGGGCTTCCCATGCAGTAATTGTTGTTAGTGGCAGAGCAGCACTTTCACCAAAATTTATTGAAGTTGGTTTCAATGCAGCAATTCGTTCATCTACTAACTGATATTCTGCATTTGAACCTGGTTTTGTTATACACCCTGCGTAATAAACATCATCGCCGACTTCAAATAAAGTAACATCCTCACCCACCTCCTTAACAGTCCCGGCAGCATCCCACCCTAGTATTCTCAAAGTTTCATCAGGATGTGGGCGCTTGCGAATTTTAGTATCAACTGGATTTACTGATATTGCTTTCACCTCTACTAGTATATTGCGGCCTGTTGCCTTGGGTTTATCAACTACAACATCTAAGAATGCGTCTGTTTCATTAACTTCTAGTGCTTTATAGGATCCTATAGCTTTCATTTTAGTCCTTAAATTTAGTTATTAGTTTAATATAATTTTGTTTATAAACAAATTTATCTCCATAGTATTATTATTTTCTATAAAAACCCTTTTTTAATAATGTAATATCTGTTTAATTATTAACTATAAATGTAATCAGAGGAAAAAGCTTATCATGAAAAAATATTTTTTTTCAATCATCTTTATTATGAGTTCTTTTAATAGTCATTCTCAGGAAACCAATGTTAGTAATATACTTGAAGATATGGTTCTGCCTTTAGATGAACGGGCTCTTATTATGGATGAAGTCCTTAAACATAGGCTCGATACAATTGTTCCTAACTTAATGCGTCGTGATGGTCTTGATGCGTGGGTAATAATTTCTAGGGAATATAACGAAGATCCAGTCCTCAAGACAATGCTGCCGGCGACTTGGCTTAATGCGCGTAGACGCACAGTGCTTATATTTCTAGATCATGGCCCAGAAAAAGGCATAGAGCGCATGGCAGCAGCCCGCTATGACGTTGGCGATGTGTTCAAAAGTAGTTGGGACCCCGATAAAGAACCTAACCAATGGCGCAGGATAGCTGAAATTCTAAATGATTTTGATCCAAAGAAAATAGGGCTTAATTACTCTGATGACTGGGCACACGCTGATGGGCTTACCTACTCTGAACAACGTGATTTTGTTCGTGCCATTCCCGATCATCTTCGAAAGAGAATTGTATCTGCTGAAAAAGTTGCTGTTGGATGGCTTGAAACACGTACAGCTATGGAAATGGAACTTTATGATGGTGTAATGGAGATTGCTCATGGAATAATTGAACAGGGCTTTAGTGGTAAAATAATTTTCCCAGGAATTACAACTGTCAATGATCTGGAGTGGTGGTACAGGCAGCGCGTTAATGATTTAGGTCTTCAAACTTGGTTTCATCCAAGTATTCAAACAGAACGTTCCGACGCATCAAAAAAAAATATAAAAGATAATAATTTAGACCCTTTAACTTTATATAAAGGTGATCATGTCCATATCGATTTTGGAATTTCCTATTTAAATTTACAAACTGATACACAGCAAAATGCATACATTCTTCGTGACGGAGAAAGAAATGTTCCTGAGGCTCTAAAAATTGCATTGAGTGGTGGCAATAAATTACAGGACATTCTAACGTCTAATTTTTTAGTTGGAAGGACAGGAAATGAAATTCTCAAGATGACACGAGCGCAATCAACCGCTAGTGGTATTGGACCAATTATATATACTCACCCTATCGGGTTCCATGGTCATGGCGCAGGTACAACAATAGGAATGTGGGATAAGCAGGAGGGTGTCCCTGGAGACGGTGATTACCCTATGCATCAAAATACTGCCTATTCAATTGAACTAACTGCCCTTGTAGATGTCCCTGACAGTTGGAGTGTGGAGCCCATGAAGATGAAACTAGAGCAAGATGGTTTTTTTGATGGTGAAAACTTTAAATATATTGCTGGACGCCAAACAAAATACCATATCATAGATCCAAAGCGAGGACAGCCTGACGAATAAAAACTAATCTGGTACAGTATTTTTGTAAATTAATAATATGAAACTGCATAAATTTTGATTAATTAATTGCAAGTTTCATAAAGTAATCTGCTCGATTGTAAGGAGTATTTTGTGGTGGTTCAGTCTTTTTAAATCCCATTTTTTTATAAAGGGTTATGGCAGGGGTAAGGCTACTATTCGTTTCAAGAAAAAGCTCCTCGCCTCCCCGTAGAGCAAATTGTTCGAGAACTTTTGCTACTAAGAGTTTACCAATTCCATGACCCTGTGCTTTTGGAAGTACACCCATTTTACTTAATTCAAAGCGTTTTCCCTCATGTAACTTTAATGCGATTGCTCCAACGGGTAAATCATTAAGGAGAGCAAAGTAAATTTCCCCACCTGTATTAAGAATAAATTTCTCCGGATTATTAAGTTGAATGATGTCTAATTCTTCCATGACAAATAATTTTTCAATCCATTGCTGGTTGATATATCTCCAATCGTCACGAAATTTTATATCAAAAGGTACTATTCTAACTTTACCCCTTGTATGTTTAATATTAAATTTTGAATAATTTTCGTCCATTATTTACCTAATTTATGCGATCAATGTTTATATTATTATTAATAATAGGTGAATAGTTCAAGGAGTTTATTTTGGGAAACCACAATAGTTTTAGAAATCAATAATATCTTATTTCCAATAAGATATTATATTGGATAGCTTACTTTATTGGATGGAGTTATATTGTTAAGGAATATTCTTTGCAACTGGTTCTTTACCATTTATATAGTCGGTACTTTAAAATTACGGATAAATAATTAATGTCATATATTCTAGTTATTGTTGGACTAATATTTCTAGTTATTGCTGGGAATATAATGATCCGTGGAGCTGTATCAATTGCCGAAAACTTTGGTTTGAGTAAATTAGTAATAGGCCTAACTGTAGTAGCATTTGGCACATCAGCACCAGAGCTAGTTGTTGGGATAAACGCAGCTCTCACTGGCGTTCCTACATTGGCCCTAGGTAATATGGTAGGAAGTAATATAGCAAATATATTGTTGGTAATTGGACTTCCTATTATTTTTTTCCCATTTGCTTTTGAGGGCCGGCAAATAAAGCAAAATTATATACTAATGCTTGCTGGAACACTTATATTTATATTATTATGCTTTAATGGACCGTTCACTAAGGTGGATGCGTTACTTTTGATAGCTCTCTTGCTAATATTTTTGGTCAACTCATACAAACGCTCTCAACCTACTGTAGCTGTATTACGGCCAGATGTATCAATTGTGGATCCACTAGAAAATAATATCAAGGAAGTGTTAGAAAAGCCACTTACTACGCCACGTGCTATCTTAAGTGTACTTATTGGATTGTTAGGTCTTGTTTATGGTGCTGATATCCTTGTTAAAGGTGGTGTAGAGATAGCCCGAGATTTTAATGTGTCTGAAGCTGTTATAGGCCTTACTATTATTGCAGTAGGTACAAGCCTCCCAGAATTAGTAACGGCTATAATTGCTTTAAAGAAAAATCATGGGGAGGTAGCATTAGGTAATGTAATAGGCAGTAATATATTCAATTTATTTGCCATTATGGGAGGAACAGCTTTGGTCGCTGATGTCCCTGTTCCGGCATCTTTTTTAAGTATTGATCTCTGGGTTATGCTTATTTCATCTGCAGCCCTGTTGCCCTTTGTTATTTGGAAAATAAAGCTTAACCGAATAACTGGTTTAATTTTTTGTTCTGGATATATAATATACATGGTTACACTTAGTAATAGTTCATAAGGATAATTTATTTATGTCTCCATCAGTACCTAAAAGTAATATCTCATCTATTAAATATGCAGATGCGTTAAGAGGTGTAAGACATGTCTTTGTGCGCGACCTAATGATTAGTGGTTTCATTGGTGTTTATGATCATGAAAAAATTAATAAACAACAAATGTGCGTAAATATAGACTTATGTGTTAGGGAAGAAGATGTTCCTCTAAATGATAAATATCAGAATGTTGTGTGCTACGAAAAGGTAGTAACTGGAATTAAAAATATCATAGAGTTGGGACATGTTGAGTTGGTTGAGACACTTGCTGAAAAAATTGCAAATTTGAATATGCTTGATAAGCGTATAGTTTCAGTTAGGGTCCGTATCGAGAAACTTGAAGCAATAGAAAACACGACAAGTGTTGGAGTTGAGATTGAACGTCACCGGGTTTAGGAAATCATTTATTACTGATCCTACTAATTTAGTTAAATCATTGAAAAATAAGCATATATTTTTTTGTTCTTTTTTGTTCTTTTTTTAAAGTTGTCAACAGCATAGGCTTTTGTTTAATTTACTAAATCTAGGAAACTATTTAAATTAAATAATTATTTTAAATCTTGGTTGACATTGAATTAATATAATAATATCAATAAGTTACGTGAATTGCCTAAATTTTAGGCAATTTGCTATAACATTAAGGGTTCTGCCAACTTTTAAGTCTTTGGAAAAGTTATGCACCAGTTTATCAACATAATAAGTGGATAAGTTTTTTGCGAATCTGTGGGTATCTTATTAACCATTGAATTTGCTACATATTTAGTAATTATATTTTGATTTAAATAAAATATTTGAAAGTTTTAAAAGAAAATGGCGTAGACTTTTCAATAAGATTCTATATAAAATAATTATATGGAAAACGGCGTTGACATCATAAAATCATACTTAAAAAACCTTGGCACGAAACCAGGTGTTTATAGAATGATTTGTGCAAACGAAAAGGTCCTCTATGTAGGTAAAGCCAAGAACCTTTCAAACCGAGTTAAAAACTATACAAACCTTCGGGGACTATCGGTCCGAATAGCTAAGATGGTTATGCTTACAAGGTCAATGGAGTTTATTACCACACACACGGAGGTAGAAGCGCTCCTTCTCGAAGCTAACTTAATTAAACGGTATAAACCTCATTACAACATTTTATTAAGAGATGATAAATCTTTCCCTTATATACTCATTGATAAGACACATAAAACCCCGCGGGTACTTAAACATCGTGGTGCCAAAAAAAAAGATGGTTATTATTTTGGACCATTTGCATCTGCAAGCGCTGTAAATATTTCATTGAACACTCTTCAGAAGGCTTTTTCTCTACGCACCTGTTCAGATAGTGTATTTGAAAGTAGAAGTAGGCCTTGCCTTCTTTACCAGATAAAAAGATGTTCCGCTCCCTGCGTAGGTAAAATATCAGATACTGATTATAATTTACTTGTTGAGGAGGCACACGACTTCCTTAGTGGAAAAAGTGAAACTATTAAAGTTGGTTTTACTAAAAAAATGGAAGAAGCCAGTGATAAAAAAATATATGAATTGGCAGCGGTATACCGAGATAGATTAAAGGCACTAGCTACTGTTCAAAGTCGCCAAGACCACACAAATGAAAAACTTATTTCTGCGGATTTAATAGCTGCCTTTAAGAAGGGTGGACAAACTTGTGTGCAAGTTTTCTTTTACCGGTCAGGCCAGAACTGGGGAAATAAAGCCTACTTTCCACGTCATGATAAAGATCAGCATGTAGATGAGGTATTATCAGCGTTTATTTCTCAATTTTATGATAATAAACCACTGCCTAAAAATATTTTCATAAATAGTTCTATAAAGCAAAAAAAACTCCTCGAAGAAGCATTAACTTTAAAAGCTGAGAGTAAAGTGACAGTTACCATGCCACAACGTGGCGCAAGTCTCTCACTTATTCAAACTGTTGAAAAAAATGCTCGGGATGCTCTTGATAGAAGAATTGCAGAAACCTCTTCTCAAGTTAAATTACTAGAAGGGATTGCGCTACTTTTTGGGCTTGATGCAACCCCTTCCCGCATTGAAGTTTATGATAATAGCCATATTTCAGGAACTAGTGCCTTAGGTGCAATGATTGTTTCTGGCGTTGATGGATTTGAAAAAGCATCATATAGAAAATTTAATATTAAATCTAAGGACCTTTCTCCTGGGGATGATTTTGGTATGATGCGCGAGGTTCTGACCCGCCGTTTTAAGCGACAACTTCGTGAAGATCCTGATAGGGACGGACCTAACTGGCCTGACCTTCTACTTATAGATGGCGGTAAAGGTCAGTTATCAGCTGTACTCGGAGCACTTGAGGATCTTGGGTTAAACGAAATTCCAGTAGTTTGTATAGCTAAAGGAAAGGACAGAAATGCGGGGCGTGAAGATTTTTATATGGTTGATAAAAAACCTTTTAAGCTCCAGCCCAATGACCCTGTACTCTATTTTTTGCAGAGGTTGAGAGACGAATCGCATAGGTTTGTTATTGGTTCTCATAGGAGTAGGAGAGCTAAAAATATGCACAAATCATTGCTTGATGATTTACCAAGTGTAGGTTTAGTTCGAAAAAAACATTTACTTTTATATTTTGGTTCAGCCAAAGCTGTTTCTGATGCAGGGATTACAGATCTTAATAAAGTAAAGGGTATTTCAAATTCTCTTGCAACACAAATTTATGATTATTTTCATCCTTAGAATTTATTATATTGCCTTGTGGGAGAATTTACATAAAATTGTAACTTAAAATAATAATGGTAATGATATGAATAATTTTGCAAATATATTAACTTTTTCGCGAATATTAATGATCCCATTGATGATGGCAGCCTTTTACTTAAATGGAAACTTAAGTTATTGGCTTACTTTTTCTATATTTGTGACAGCTGGAATTACTGACTTTCTTGACGGTTATGTTGCAAGACGTTTTAATCAGACATCAAAACTTGGTACATTGATGGATCCTATTGCTGATAAATTACTTATTGGTACAGCCCTTCTTATGATGGTTGCTTTTGAAAGAATTGAAGGATATTCAATTATTGCAGCAGTTGTTATTCTTTGCCGGGAATTTGCAGTGTCTGGACTTAGAGAGTTTCTTGCTGAGCTAAAAGTTAGCGTCCCAGTTACTTATCTTGCTAAATGGAAAACTACTATTCAAATCTTTGCACTTGGTTTTTTACTGGTAGGAAAAGCATCACCAGCAATTATCCCAGCTGTGTTAATAGGTGATTATTTACTTAGTGCAGCAGCCCTTTTAACACTTTATACTGGTTATGATTATTTTCGTGCCGGCATTAGGCATATGTGAAGATGATGAATATATTATATTTTGCCTCCATCCGAGAGAATATTGGTATTTCCTCAGAAACTATTTCCTGTTCATCCAATATAGATACCGTTAATGATCTTCTAACTTTTCTTAGGACCAAAGGGGATAATTATAAAGGAGCATTTTCTCAAACTGATTTAATTCGAGTAGCTATTAATAATGAATATGTTGGGCTGGATAAGAAGGTTCATTCGGCTGATGAAATAGCCTTTTTTCCGCCTATGACGGGTGGTTAAGGTGCGTGTAGTAGTCCAATCTGAAGACTTTAATATAGCTGATGAAATAAATAGTCTTTGTAAATCTCGCACTGATCTTGGAGCCCTTACTACATTTACGGGTTTAGTTCGAGATACTCATGAAAATAAAAATATTAAAAAAATGACCCTTGAGCATTTTCCAAATATGGCTCTCAAGGAACTTAATAAGATCGGAGTTATTGCCAAAAAACGTTGGCAAATAGAAGAATTAACTATTATTCATCGCTATGGCGAACTCTTTCCTGGCGATCAAATTGTATTGGTAATTACAGCATCACACCATAGAGAGGATTCATTCAAAGCTGCACAGTTTATTATGGACATGTTGAAAACAGATGCGCCATTTTGGAAAAAAGAAGAATTAGACGATGGTTCCCGATGGGTAACTTCTAATAAGAGTGATAAGGATAAGAAAAATCGCTGGATATAAGTTTATCTCTTATTTACTAGATTACCATAATCACTAACCATATTTTTGCACATTTCACCTATTTTAAAAGTATATTCACCAATTTGACTTAGGGGATTAATTTCAACTGCAGTACCGGTAACAAACGCCTCTTCAAAATCAGCCATTTCCTCTGGCATAATAGCCCTTTCAATAACGTCAATATTACGCTTTCTTGCTAATTCAATAGCTGTTTTCCTAGTAATTCCATCAAGAAAACAATCCGGTTTTGGTGTATGAAGAACACCATTTTTATAGAAAAATATATTGGCACCAGTAGCCTCTGCAATCTGACCTCTATAGTCCAGCATAAGGGCATCGTCAAAACCATTTGCTACGGAGGCATCCTTACAAAGTGAAGCAATCATGTATAAGCCAGCAGCTTTGGAGGCTGTTGGGGCTGTATCTGGAGCTGGTCTGCGCCATTGTGCTATTTCTAATCGAAGGCCATTAATTTTAGCTTCTTTTCCAAAATATGAAGGCCATTCCCAGGCGGCGACGGCTAGATGAATTTTTGTGCCAGCCGTTGCTACACCCATTTTTTCTGACCCCCGCCAAGCGATTGGCCTTACATAAGCATCAACAAGATTATTTGCAGCAACTGCTTCGTTAGATGCTGCATCCAGTTCATTGGAACTATATGGGACATCAAAGCCTAATAGCTTACCAGACTGAATAAGACGCTCACTGTGCTGATGAAGTTTAAAGATTTTACCACCATATGCACGTTGACCTTCAAAAACACTACTAGCGTAATGTAAGGCATGTGACAAAACGTGAAAGTTTGCATCGCGCCAATCAATTAAATGACCATTATACCATATTAAACCATCTCGATCTTCAAAGTTAAGAGCTGTCATAATTTATAAATCCAAATATTTTTTCTTGAAGTTTTTAACACTTGCCTTATTATATGTCAACATGACTGACATATATTTTGATAAACAGATTAAAGATGATGAAAAATTATTCCTTAAAAGTACGGAATTACTATATTTTGCATATCGTGATTATATAGCATGGCCTGATGTCGTTTTAAAAAAATATAATTTTGGAAGAGCTCACCATAGGATTATATTTTTTGTAAATCAGAACCCGGGAATAACAGTAGCGGAACTTTTGACATTACTTAATATTACAAAACAAAGTCTTTCTCGGGTTTTAAGTACTCTGTTAAGTAAAAATTATATAAGCCAGAATATTGGGACTAATGACAGAAGAAAGAGACTATTGAACTTAACTTCAAAAGGAAAAAAATTACTATCAGAAGTTTCTGAATACCAAAACAAACAAATGGTTAAAGCATGTAAAGAAGCTGGCCCTATCGCCACGGATGGTTTTTGGAAGGTTTTGACAAATCTTATCGATGAAAAAAACAAAAAAGGCTCTATTAATCTAACCTATAAATAAAATCATAAAAAAGGACCTGCTAAACACATTGCCCCGCTGCATGACCAGACGCCCAAGCCCATTGAAAATTAAAACCACCAAGGTGGCCCGTAACATCAACTACCTCACCAATAAAATAAAGATTAGGTATTTTTTTTGTTTCCATTGTTTTTGAAGATATTTCTGTTGTACTTACTCCACCCCTTGTAACCTCTGCAGTTGCAAACCCTTCAGTACCATTAGGTAAAATATTCCAACTATTTACTAGTTCAGCAACAGTCTGTAGTTTTTTATTGGATAGATCTGCTAAAGGACCAGATACCCGAGTATGGTCACAAATGTACACTGCTAGTCTTTTAGGCAGAAAAGATGATAAAGCAGTGTGGATTTCTTGCTTGGCATTAGTTTCTTTTGCATTTTTAAGCTCATTAAATATATCTACTGTAGGGGCAAGATTAATAGTAACTCCCATACCACTCCTCCAGTAAGAAGATATTTGCAACACAGCAGGTCCACTTAAACCACGATGAGTAAATAAAAGGGCCTCGTTAAAACTTATAGAGCCACATAGAATATTTACATCAGCTGAAACACCACTAAGTTTTCGAAAGTCAAATATAAATTCCTTACCAAAAGTTAGTGGGACTAATGCAGGAACTGGATCAACTATTTTTAATTTAAATTGTCGTGCTATATCATAACCCCATACAGAGGCTCCCATTTTTGGAATAGAGGGGCCTCCTGTTGCTACAACTAGTGTACCTGATGAAATTACACCATCAGTAGTAACTAATTTAAATGATTCATCCTTTTTAACACTTTTAACAATCATTGAGGTTTTTATTTTTACCCCTACTTTATCACATTCAGAAGTTAACATACCTATTATGTCATGGGCACTATTGTCACAAAAAAGTTGTCCAAGTGTTTTTTCATGATATGCAATATCATAGTCTTCTACTAAATTAATAAAATCTTGGGGGCTATAACGCTTTAAAGCAGACTTGGAAAAATGATTGTTTTTCGACTGAAAATTATCTGGACTACAGTAAATATTAGTAAAGTTACAACGTCCACCACCTGAGATACGAATTTTACCTGCAACAGATTTACTTTGTTCAATTACAACAACGCTACGGCCACGTTTACCAGCTTCGATTGCACACATAAGACCTGCCGCACCACCCCCTACTATTGCCACGTCATAATCTGTCATAATTTATTGTGCCAGTTCTTTAGAGCGAGCCTTGGCTTGTTGCATTGCTTTCCTCATAATTTTTGCTAAACCATCTTCCGCCATCATAACTTCTAATGCTGCAGATGTAGTTCCACCTGGACTGGTAACATTTTTACGGAGATCAGTAGCACTTGATTTTGATTTTTTTAAAAGAGCCACTGAGCCACTTATTGTTTCTGAAGCTAACTTTTGACTGAGTTTAGTAGGAAGGCCCAGAGCCTCCCCTGCTGATGCCATTGCTTCTACTAAATAAAATAAATATGCAGGACCACTTCCACTTAATGCAGTAACCGCGTCCATTAGGGACTCATCCTTAATCCATTCAACACTACTGACTGTTCTAAGAAGAGAATTACAGAGTTTTTTTTGTTTTTGTGTAGTTTTATCATTTGAACAACATACTGTTATACCCTCTCCTACTGAAATAGGAGTATTTGGCATTCCTCGGATAATAGCCTGTTCATAGCCAAGTTTATCCTCAAAATATTTTAACATTTTTCCCGCTGCAACAGACAAAATAACAGTTTTTGTTAAATTAAATGGCTTAAGGTCAATAAGAGTTTTATCCATCACTGCCGGTTTAACAGCTATAATTACAATCGACGGGTTCAATGATTTATTTATGTTGTCTAAGCTATTGTTAAATGCTTTGTCGGGCAATACCTTAAATTTACTTTTTATTAAATCTAGATATGGATCAACAATAGAGACAGCACTTTTTTTAAGACCATTGTCTAGTAAGCCGGAAAGAATTGCACTCCCGATTCTTCCGCACCCGATAATTAAAACTGGATTATTTGAAGTTATAGTTGAAACATTATTTACCATTGCTTTATGCATTACCAACAGTTTCAAGCATTGCTGCCTCTATTGCATCTGATGGTGATTTACCAGCCCAGATTACAAATTGAAAAACAGGAAAATATCTATTTATTTCTTTAATTATAGAACGAGTAGCCAATTCACAAACTGAAACCATATCAACACCACCTGAGGGAAAATGAATTGAATGCCGAAACATAATAGTTTCGTCATCCGACCAAACTGCAAAAAACCCTAAATCAAGTCGTTCATTTATTTGGGTTATAAGCTCAAGAACAGAAGTTCTTTTATTGTCTTGTATTCTTACATCCAATTGACCAGCTAACTGAAGTATACCCTTATCATTAAGCCAGATGTACCGCATATGAAAATCACACCATTCACTGGCTATTGCGGCCACAATTTCCTCATTACCCATTCTCTCGTAGGGCCATTCATTTTGGCTTATGAGAATTTCAAGGGTATCAAGGGGGTTGTTAACACTATCGTTTAATTCTTCAACCGATAACATAATTATTTCTTCTTTTTCTTAATTTTAGTTATTTCTTTTTCGATTTTTTCAAGACGTGCCAGAATATTTTTATTTTCTTCGCGAGCTGCAGTTGCCATTTCTCGAACAACTTCATATTCTTCTCTTCTAACAAGATCCATATTAGCAAGTGTACTCTCGAGACGACCTTTTACCTGACCCTCAAGTTCAGACTTTACACCATGAAGAGTACCTGCGGCACTCTGTCCAAGTTTAGCGAGGTCGCTTAAAAATTTATTGTCCGATTGCATTAGCAAAATCCTTCCATAGTTTATTGACTTAATTTAAAAATAATAACACCAATTTAGCGCACTATGACTAAACATTTATGAGTTGCCAAGTTACATTATATATGTGACAACATCTTTAGTCGCTGTAGCACTGTGTTTTGATTGGTTTTCAATAGTTAATGGTTAGTAATTATGACTGAATATTTATTATTTTCTGCTCTTGCATATCCTAATATTGATCCGATTATTTTTGAATTTGGCCCATTAGCGATTCGTTGGTACTCTCTCGCATATCTTGGTGGCATTTTATTTGCATGGTTTTATATGGGCAGACTAATTACTACTAAGAAGCCACCTTGTACACATGAACATATAAGTGACTATATATTTTGGGCAATGATGGGCATCATTATCGGTGGTCGTCTTGGATATGTTTTCTTTTACAATCCAAATTATTATTTGCATAATATTGGTGATGCGTTTGCTGTTTGGGATGGAGGTATGTCATTCCATGGAGGGTTTATTGGCGTTTGCATTAGCACATGGATTTTTACAAAAAAGAATAAAATTCCACTATTCCAGTTTGCTGATATTGTTGCCTGTGCCAGCCCAATTGGGCTTATGCTTGGTCGTATAGCAAACTTTATAAATGGCGAACTATACGGGCGCACAACTGATTCTTATTTTGGGATGGTTTTTCCTAATGGCGGTATAGAGGCCCGTCACCCTAGCCAACTTTATGAAGCTGCACTGGAAGGTTTAATGCTTTTTATTGTGCTCTATGTTCTTTATAATTTTACAAGAGCAAAATATTATGCCGGTTGTATAACTGGAATATTTATTATTGGGTATGCGCTAGCACGAACCTTCGTTGAACAGTTCCGTGAACCTGACAGCCATATTGGCTTTTTATTTAATACTGATATGCTTACGATGGGTCAGGTTCTTAATTTACCAATGGTGTTATTTGGGCTATATCTAATTTTCCGTGTAAAAAAGTATATTTGATGAGTGACCTTAAAGCTCATCTAGTCAAACTTATTAAATTTAATGGCCCAATTCCAATTAGTACCTTTATGACTGAAGCACTTACAAACCCTAAGTTTGGATATTATCTCAATAAAACCCCATTTGGTAATGATGGTGATTTTATTACTTCACCAGAAATCAGCCAACTTTTTGGAGAACTTATAGGGCTATGGTTTGCTGATATTTGGCTAAAGATGGACTGCCCACAGAAAGTTCATTTAATCGAATTAGGTCCAGGAAACGGAACCCTTTTATCAGACCTAACTAGAGCACTTTCTATTTTACCAAGTTTTAAAAACAACATTGAATTGCATCTTGTTGAGGCTTCACCAAAATTAATAAAAATTCAAAAATATGCATTATCAAACTTTACTGGTAAAATAACTTGGCATGAAACTGTAAGTGAAGCTCTAGATGCATCAAAAGGTATTGATGCATCCACATTTGTTCTTGCCAATGAGTTTTTTGATGCTCTTCCCATTCGCCAATTTCAGAAATGTGACCATGGATGGCATGAACGCATGGTTAACCTTGATCCAAAAGGGGGGGATGAATTTATATATATGCTTTCGCCTTTTCCAATTCAAAACTTTAAGATACCAAAGCATCTAGAAGAAGCTGCCATTCATAGTATAATAGAAGTATCTCCAATGGCAGATAGCCTTACCATTATAATAAGTGAACACTTAAAGAAAAACTCAGGAGCGGCCTTATTTATTGATTATGGCTATAACGAATATCTTACTGGTGATACACTCCAGGCTGTTAAAAAACATAAGTATGTTGATCTATTGAGACATCCAGGATTTGCAGACTTATCGTCGCACGTAAATTTTCGCAAAATTTCTGATATAGCGAAAAACATTGGCTTACAAGTACATGAAACTACTAGTCAGCAAAAATTTCTAACTGATTTAGGAATAAATGAACGAGTTAATAAATTAAGGAAAAAAGCAACACCTGAACAAATAGAAAATTTATTGTCTGGTGTAAACCGGTTGATTTCTCCCAAAGAAATGGGAACATTATTTAAAGTGCTTGGGGTTACCTCGGATCCTAGTGTTGAGGTAATAGGTTTCTAAAATGAAGAACTTTACGTCTGCCAAACTTTTAAGCGATTATAGTTCCGTTACCCATGGATTTTTTAATCGCTTGGGTGGCGTTTCCAGTAAACTATATGGAAGCTTGAATTGTGGTACTACATCTTTAGACAAACCAGTGAATGTCTATAAAAATCGTATAATTGCCCTAAATAATCTTCATCCTAAGGCTAAGCTTATTGAAGTTGAACAGACACACAGTAATAATGTTCATTTATATGATTATGATAAAGGTATTATTAAGGCCGATGCTATTGTTACTAATAAAAAAAATATTGCCCTTTCCGTGGTCACAGCGGATTGTGCCCCGATACTTCTTGTTGACCCCAAAGCTGGCATTATAGGGGCTGCGCATGCAGGTTGGAGAGGCGCAAAAACTGGAATAATTGAAAACACTATTAATAAAATGTGTGAAATTGGAGCAAACAAATTAGATATATTGGCTGCAATTGGCCCTTGTATTTCAAAATTTAGTTATGAGGTTGGTCCTGAACTTTATGATATAATAAAGAATGATTCTTATTTTAAAAAAAGCCAAAAATTAAATTATTATTTATTTGATCTTGAAAATTATCTTTTTGATAAACTTTTTGAAAATGGGGTCACCAAGATTGAGGCATTAAGTATAGATACGTATCCGATAGCAAACAATTATTTTAGTTATAGAAGAAAAACTCACCTTAATGAAAAGGATTATGGACGTCAAATATCAATAATTTTACAAACTTAATATTTTTTCAAAATTCATATTCGCTTTTTTAATAAATAACTGTATAAGAAAAACATGCTGAAAATTTTAGTCAGGGGACATTTAGAAGATGAAAATCATTTCAGGTAATAGTAATATTCCATTGGCAGAATCAATTGCCACCCATCTTGGTATGGAGCTTACAAAAGCAAATATTAAGAGATTTTCTGACCAAGAAATCTGGGTTGAAATTCAAGAAAATGTCCGTGGTGAAGATGTTTATGTAATCCAACCAACAGCTAAACCAACAAACGATAACGTCATGGAACTTCTTATTGTTATTGACGCATTAAAACGCGCTTCAGCTCAACGTATAGTGGCAGTAATTCCATACTTTGGATATGCCAGACAAGATCGTAAACCTGGTCCTCGAACCCCTATTACGGCTAAATTAGTAGCCAATCTTATAACTACTGCAGGTGCTGATAAAGTTCTTACAATGGATCTTCATGCTGGTCAAATTCAGGGCTTTTTTGACATTCCTACTGATAATTTATTTGCATCCCCAGTCTTAGTAAATGATATTAAAAATAGATATAAAAATTATGAAAAAGTGATGGTTGTGTCGCCTGATGTCGGCGGTGTTGTTCGTGCTAGGGCATATGCCAGTAGAATAGATGTTCCACTAGCTATTATCGATAAGCGAAGGGAAAAAGCCGGCATGTCAGAAGTAATGAATGTTATTGGAGATGTTAAGGATTATCATTGCATCTTTGTAGATGATATAGTGGACAGTGCTGGAACACTTTGTACTGCAGCAGCTACCCTTATCAAAAAGGGTGCGAAATCTACAAGTGCCTATGTTTCACATGGTGTCTTCTCTGGGCCGGCTATAAAAAGAATAAATGATTCACCACTCGAGCATGTAATAACAACTGACTCTATTTGTGAAACTGAAGCGGTAAAGAATTGTGAAAAAATTATTCAGATAAGTATCGCCCCTCTTTTTGCTAAAGCCATTAGAAGAATACACGAAGAAAGTTCTGTTTCTGTATTGTTTTCATAATTGTACAAAAAGTTAAAATAATCATTGAATAATCTTTAGTTACACGCTAAAAGCGCTGCTCATAGAGGTTATACCGCATCACTGGTATGCCTCTTTGATATTTGCACCCCTGGAGGTAAATATCATGTATTTAATTTATGGAGAATAAACTAATGGCTAATACAGTTATTAAAGCAGAAATGCGCACTAAAGCGGGTAAGGGGTCCTCTCGTGCAATACGTAGGGACGGCCTAATTCCGGCAGTCGTATATGGCGCAAAAAAAGATGTTACAATGATTACTGTTGATCATGTTTCTATTATGAAACTTTTGAACACAGGTGGTTTTTTAAGCACCACTTATGATATCGAAGTTGAAGGCAAGAAAGAAATGGTGCTTCCACGTGACGTACAATTTCATCCTGTTACTGATTGGCCCCTTCATGTTGACTTTCTTCGTTTAGCGCAAGATGCTATAATCGCAATTAATGTTTCAATTAATTTCTTAAATGAAGAAGAATGCCCCGGATTAAAACAAGGCGGTATTATTAACGCTGTGCGTTATGAACTTGAACTTAATTGCCCTGCGAATAATATTCCAGAAGCTATAGAAATTGATCTCACGGGACTTGAATTAGGTGACAGTATTCATATTTCTGATGTGGCACTTCCAAAAGGTGTTACACCATTAATTGATGATCGTGACTTTACAATCGCAACAATAGCAACACCAAGCGGACTAAAATCTGACGAAGAAGATGAAGATGCTGCAGATGATGTTGAGGGCGATGGTGAGGAACAAAGTGTAGAAGTTGAAGCAACTTCACAAAAACCTGAGGAAAAATAAGCCTTATTAAAAGGATAATGCATGTTGCTTTTCGTCGGTCTGGGTAATCCTGGTATTAAATACGTTAACAATCGGCATAATATTGGATTTATGACGGTGGATGAGATTATCCTCCGTCATAATTTTCCCGCACCAAAAATGAAATTTAATGGCGCCCTTTATGAGGGTAAAATTGGTTCACAAAAAATCTTTATACTAAAACCTCTAACATTTATGAATTTATCTGGAAAATCTGTTTCAGAAGTAACAAATTTTTTTAAAATACCCTCTAAAAATGTGTTTGTATTTTACGATGAATTAGACCTTGATGTTGGAAAAATAAAATTTAAAACTGGTGGCGGTAATGCTGGTCATAATGGTTTGCGCAGTATTGATCAATTTATTGATAATAATTACAATAAAATTCGAGTTGGTATTGGACATCCGGGAGATAAGAATAAAGTAACTGGGCATGTGCTCGGTGATTTTTATAAAGAAGATAAATTGTGGCTAGAACCTTTACTACGTGCTGTTGGAAAAGCAGCTATTAAATTAGTTAGTGGTAATGGTGTTTTGTTTCTAAATGAAATTGGGCTACTTTTAAAACCAAATGAGAAAAAGGAAATCAAGTAATGGGTTTTAAGTGTGGTATTGTTGGGCTTCCTAATGTGGGGAAGTCGACCCTTTTTAATGCTCTTACAAACACGGCTCAGGCGGCTGCGGCCAATTATCCATTTTGCACTATTGAACCTAATGTAGGTCAGGTTCCAGTACCTGACGTTCGCCTAAATAAACTTGCTAGTATTGCAGGTTCGAAAGAAATAATCCCCACACAACTATCTTTTGTAGACATAGCTGGGCTTGTACGTGGAGCTTCAAAAGGTGAAGGCCTTGGCAACCAATTTCTTGGTAATATTCGAGAAGTTGATGCTATTATCCATGTAGTTAGATGCTTTGAAGATGATGACATTACCCATGTGGAAGGTGTAATCGACCCCATTTCTGATGCTGAAACTGTTGAAACGGAACTAATGTTATCAGACTTAGAAAGTCTAGAAAAAAGAAAGGCTGGGCTTGAGAGACGAATTAGAGGTCAAGACAAAGAAGCTAAAGTTATTGCAGATATGGTTGATCGTTGTCTTGCAATACTTGAAGATGGCCATCCTGCACGCAATATTATGGCTGCGGACGAAGATGAACAATGTACCCTCGATAACCTTCAACTTATCACTACAAAACCAGTCCTTTACGTCTGTAATGTAAACGAAGATGATACAGTAAATGGTAATGAACTTACAAATAGAGTTAAAGAAAAAGCCGCTATCGAAAACGCGACGGTTGTACTTATTTGCGCATCATTAGAAGAAGAAATTGCACAACTCGATGATCCCGATGAACAAAAGGAGTTTTTAGCTGATCTTGGTTTAGGTGAGACAGGTCTTGGTAGAGTGATTAGAGCTGGATATGACCTCCTTCACTTAATTACTTATTTTACTGTTGGTCCAAAAGAAGCTCGTGCGTGGACTGTTACTCAGGATACCAAGGCTCCGCAAGCAGCGGGTGTGATACATACAGACTTTGAGGCAGGCTTTATTCGCGCAGAAACTACATCTTTTGATGAATTTGTGGAATTTAATGGAGAGGCAGGAGTTAAGGACGTGGGTAAAATGCGCCTTGAGGGCAAAGAGTATGTTGTAGCTGATGGAGATATATTACATTTCAGGTTTGCAAATTAAAATTAAGTAATTAATGTTCTGTAAGTAAAAATACATTATGGGCCCTTCCCTCCAATAAATTTGTGCCAGCAAGTTCTTGGAGGTTTATTATAAACAACTCTCCCTCGAGCCTCTTTACACGGGACCCTATTAATTCCTTTATAATTGTACCACGAAACAACAGTCCCAATCAGTTATGAGAAGTTAATTTCATCTTTCAAATAAAATAATTAAATTGCGATAAAAGTACCAACTTTTGGAAAGTCTGGAATTATCCATATATAATTTTTAACCAGCTCATCTACTTAGTATTCTCGCGGCAACTGCTGAGAGTTTTTCTTTATTGGAAATAGAGAGATCTCCTCTAGTTAAGTATGCATTTTCAAGGGCTTTATCGCAACCTTGAATACAAGGATGACGGTTTAAAGAGCTTTTTAAAAGGGGTATTATTTTTTTTATTAAATTAAAACCATTTAATGAGTTTTCACCAAGCACTTTTATTATTTTTTTAACATCAACCTCACCGTGCTCAGGGTGCCAACTATCAAAGTCAGTTACCATTGATACAGTAACATAACAAATTTCAGCCTCCCTGGCTAACTTGGCCTCAGGCATACCAGTCATACCTATTATATCGCAACGCCATGACCTATAAATATTAGATTCGGCTAGGGTTGAAAATTGGGGGCCTTCCATAGCAAGATAGGTTCCACCATTGTGCATTTTTACATCAAGACATTGACTTGCTTTTAAAACTATTTCCCCTAACTTTGTACATGTTGGCTTTGCAACTGAAACGTGTGCAACAGCACCATCGTTAAAAAAAGTTTTTTCACGAGAAACAGTTCTATCAATAAATTGATCAACTAATACAAAATCACCAGGTGCTATTTCATTTCTCAGACTACCACATGCACCTATACTAATTATATCTGTAACCCCCACCCTTTTTAACGCATCGATGTTAGCACGATAGTTAATACTAGAAGGACTATGTGTATGGTCTCTACCATGTCGAGGTAAAAAAACTATTTTTAAACCATCAACTTCACCAATAAATAGTTCGTCCGAAGGGGAACCAAAGGGGCTTTCTATGTTAATCCACTGTCCATGTTCAATGTCACTAATTTCATAAATGCCACTGCCTCCTATAATACCTAAAACTTTTGTCATTAGAACTCCTAAGTTTTTAACTCAATAATAAGTTGATTAATCAACACATATATAAAAGACCTTTAGATTCCAAAATCTTTTAAGCAAGCAATAAATTAAATAAGGGCCACCTGGAAGGCAGCCCTTATATTAAAAACTATATATAAATTAAAAACAATAATTAAAGTTTAGTAGGATCAATATCCTCACCCTTTTTTACTTTTCTCCAAATCCGTTTATTTGTAAAATAGAGAAGAGTGACAAAAACTATCATATATAACATTACCACAAGACCCATTTCTTTACGTTCTTGCATAGTTGGGTCAGATGCCCACGACATAAAGTTGGCCACGTCATACCCCATTTGGTGCATGGTGGCTGGTGTGCCGTCTGCATATTCTACCATATCATCAAATAATGGAGGGGCCATTGCAATTGCATTACCCTCATAATAGTCATTATAATAAAGACCGCTTGCTAGCTCAAAGCCTTCGGGTGCGGTTGAAGGCACCTCTTCTTGGTATCCTGTCATCAGCGCCACAATATAATCTTCGCCGTAAGTGCTCGCCCACGGGAAAAATGAGAGGTGTTCTCTGGCCTTAACAAGAGTAGAAAAATCTGGCGGTAACGCACCACCGTTAGCAGAGCGGGCTTGTTTATCATTTATAAAAGGCGAGGGAAAGTAATCAGCTGGAATACCAGTGCGAAACATAAGCTCTCCATCTTCGTCAAGAAGATCTTCATATTCATACTCAGCTGCTATTGCTTTAACTTCATCTTCATTATAGCCTATATCTCCCAGAGCCCTGAAAGCAACAAGGTCCATGGAATGGCAGGCTGCACAAACTTCCACATAAACTTGGAATCCACGCTGTATCGATGGAATATCAAATTTACCAAATACACCAGCAGAAGAATAATTGTTGCGTTCTGGGTGCTTTGCATCACCTGCAGCATTTGCGTTATTAATAAATAACAATAATGTTATCATTGAAGCCAAAAGGCCTTTAATTGCGATATTTTTATTCATTAGCGTTAGACCTTCTTATTTGCATCAAGTACTGCAGCAGCAATACTGATTGGAACTGATTTAGTTGTTTCCATTCTGCTAACTAACGGGATAATCAATAGGAAATGTGCAAAGTAAATAAAGGTTGAAATCTGTGCGAAAGTTAGTGCAGTCCAACCGAAAACTAAGATATCGTCAGGAGAAAGTTGGCCAAGGTAACCTAGGAACAATGTATTAACTACGAAAATCCAGAAGAAAAATTGCGAAAGAGGACGGAACCTCATAGACCTAATACGTGCACCATCAAGCCAAGGCAAAGCAAAAAGTATCAAAATAGACGAAAACATTGCTATCACCCCAAGAAGCTTATCAGGGATGGCGCGTAGGATTGCGTAGAATGGGAGGTAATACCATTCAGGAACAATATGAGCTGGAGTTATGAGTGGATCTGCCTTTATATAATTATCTGGGTGTCCAAGAAAATCTGGCATGTAAAAGACAAAAATAGAATAGAAAATTACAAACACACCAAGTCCAAAGGCATCTTTAGCGGTGTAGTAAGGGTGAAAAGGTATTTTATCGTAGGGCCCGTCAGCATCTATTCCAAGCGGGTTTGTTGAACCCGGGATATGTAGTGCCCATATGTGCAAGATTACTACACCAACAAGTACAAATGGCAGCAGATAATGAAGTGAGTAGAAACGGTTCAAAGTTGGTTGGCCAACAGCAAAGCCGCCCCAAAGCCACTCTACAATCCCATCACCGATAAACGGGATAAAGTCGAAAGCGCTAAACAAATTAGTTATAACCTTTGCGCCCCAAAAACTCATTTGACCCCAAGGAAGCACATAGCCCATAAAGCCCGTTGCCATCATTATTAGGTAAATAATAATTCCCAAAAACCATAGAATCTCACGTGGTGACTTATAGGAACCAAAATAAAAGCCTCTTAATATATGAACATAAACCACCATGAAAAACATTGATGCACCATTTGCGTGAATTGCTTGAAGCAACCAGCCATAGTTAACATCCCGTCTAATGTGTTGAACACTATCAAAAGCAAAATCAATATGGGGGACATAATGCATCGCCAAAACTATGCCGGTCACAATCTGCACCACTAACATAAAGCCAGCAAGAACACCAAAATTCCACATGTAGTTTAGATTACGAGGTGCACTAAAGCCAGAACCAAGAGAACTGTAAATCAAACCCATCAGGGGTAAACGGTCTTCTACCCATTTGGCTGTCGGGCTGGACGGTACGTATTTTTTATCTGAAGACATTTTATTTCCTATCCTATCCTAATTGTTGTGTTGTCTAAGAAAACATATTCGACAATTGGTAAGTTAGTGGGAGCAGGACCCTTGCGAATTCGCCCAGAGATATCATAGTGAGATCCGTGACAAGGACAAAACCAACCTCCAAAATCTCCTTGTTGATCAAGAGGAACACAGCCAAGGTGGGTGCAAACTCCACTCATCACAAGCCATTCAGGACGTTGTACTCGATCGGCGTCTGCTTCAGGGTCAATTAGGTCATCTGCAGTATCAGAGGCCTGAGCTTCAGCAATTTCTAAAGCAGTCCGATGGCGTATAAAAATAGGATTACCGCGCCATAGAAATACGGCACTTTGTCCTTCAGGAATATTAGTTAAATTAACCTCAATGGAGGAAAGCGCTAAAACATCCTTTGATGGGTTCATTTGATTTATTAGAGGCCATACAGCAGCACCAGCAGCAATTGCTCCGGCTGCACCAGTAGCAATATAAAGAAAATTTCGTCTTTCTTCAGCGACGTCATTATTTGTAGTCATTAGTAAGCCTCGTAAACGGTTCTTATAAGTTAATTAACGAATAACGAATTTTCATGTATTTGAACTTAAAACAAAAGTTAATTTTAACACAGTAACTCATCGCATAGTATGCGACACTTATTTACATATATTATCTAAATTTTGCAATGATTTTCGATAAAAATATGTATTAATATGATTAATTATTTTGCATTAAAACTATGGTGGCTTTAATTCCTATGTTTAGCCGCTATAAACCAATATAAAACATCATAAAATTTTGAGCTTTTAAAACTTCCAAAATAGATTATTGATTAAATTTTCAATTTTTCGACCATTTCGAAAACGTGTGGGAACCTTAAATTTTCTAATATTAGAAGACTCGCTTTTGGTCCATTCGTCTGCTTTCATTGAAAAGTCCACAGCTACAAAATCTTGATCATTTTCATTAATAAAACTACATAATTTTAATAAACGTTCTTGATTGACCCTGTTTCGAGTAATTATAGAATAATCAGGAGTTTTTTTCTTTATATAATCGGAGGGTTTTGTTAAAAGAACAATACTCTCAACCTCCATTTTACGAGCTTTTTTAAGAATGTATAACATTTCTTTCCAAGAAGATGTTGCTATTTGAAGCGTCTTGGACGGATAGCCACCCATAATATCTTTGTCCTTATATGTGAATAATGGAACCTCCATAATATCAGCTATTTTAGAACGCCCAGTATATAACAACATTTCTTTGCCATGCGGGATATACATTTCTAGTCCAACACTGGAACTCATATAAATACCAATATCATAAATTGTTTTGTAGAATATCTGATCAACCTGGCCATTAACGGCCCGTATAACTTGTGGTTTTTTATGGTTCCATTTTTTAAAAGTTCTTGATGATTTTTCAAGAATTTTTCTAAGTTCTATAAAATCACGGCCAGCACAGCTATCATTGGCAGAATAGTTGCCACTTTGTTCAAAATGGCACCAGCTAGGGTCGACCAGTAGCTGGGTGTCTTGTCCTGCAAATAAAATTTTCTTAACGATATTGCCCATTGGTTCGTCACCAAAGTATGATTTATTTGCAGTTTCAATAAAAAAACTAGCATTAATTTGAAACCTGTCTAACGCATCAAGGACAAACTCAAGTCCATTTCCATCACATATTACGGAACGCGTTCCAATAGGATTATATTCAAAAGGTTTTTTAGCACCCTCACCTAATGAAAAAGACGTATCAACACTGATCAGTACTTCAAGAGGTTTTAACATAGCTTATCCTCATTTATTACGACTGAATTCCAAAAAAAAGGACATTAAAAACAACAAAAACATTAATTACTAATTTGGAAAAAAAAAGACTTATATTTGAAATTAAATTGAATTTTATAAAGTAAAGATAAAACCAGTTATTCAATAATACTTTAAACAATTTGTATTCCATATAAAACAAATTTAAGTAGTTATTTTAGCAGTATTTTTTTTAATACGCATAAACCATAAAATGATAAATATTAAAGAAATTAAAACACCTACAACCATATTATTCATCATATTCCATCCGACAGTTGAGAGCATAAATCCTGATGCAAGAGTTGCAATAGCGGCCAAACCAAAAACTATCAAGTCGTTCAAACCCTGAACAAAAGCTTTTTCCTCTTCATTATAAGCCTGTTGCAAGAGGGTAGTACCTGCGGTGAACATAAAGTTCCAACCAATACCTATTAGTATTAAAGCAAGATAAAAATTATATAATGTTAATCCTGATTTTGCTGTAATGGTTGACCCAAGGATGAAAATCATTCCTATAGTAATCATCTTGACAGAGCCAAACCTCGCTATAAGGGTACCTGTAATTATTGCTGGAGCGAACATTGATACTGAATGCCATTGAATTATTCCTGCAGCATCGGCTACAAGAAAACCACAAACTTCAACAACCTCAAGTGGTGTTGCCGTCATAATAAAGGACATTGTAATATAAGCACAGGCTGAGCTCAAAGACGCACATACAAACGCTGGCCGCTTGATAACGTCTATCAGTTTTGGGTTTTTAAGTGGGGTAAATTTTAAAAGGGGCTGTTTTTTTGGTGGTAGTTTAATCTGGGAAATAAGAAAAAAAGCAACTACACTTAGAGCCATAACAAGGCAATAAGTTCCAGCATATTGTAAGGGTATAAAGAAATTACTTTCAAATAAAAATGCCAACGATGGAGCACTTAAGCCCGCAAAAACACCACCTAAAATTACGTAGGATACAGCCTGCTTATGATATTTAGGAGGTGATACTTCTAAGGCAGTAAAACGATAATAATTGGCAAATGACTGATATATACCGTGACAAAATGTTGCAAAACATAATAAATAATAGTTATTTAGATAAATTGACACGACTGCACAGAAACCAGCAATACAAGCAAAAAAAGCACCCGTAAAAAATCCTTTTTTACGACCAAATTTTTTCATAAAGATGGATGCTGGGAATGCAAACATGGCCGTTGCTATAAATGCTGTTGCAGAAGGGATTGTTGCAAGGGCCGTGCTACCAGTCATAATTTTTGCCACTAAAGACGAGTAGGTAATAACCGTAACCACTGATGCAAGAAGAATGAACTGTGCCATGGATAATAAAAATATATTGCGTTTAAAGTTTTCCATGAAGCTTAACCCTGATAATTTAATATCATGCCGTCATAGGCGGGTTCAACCCCATTTGGCAAATGCTTTTTTAATGTTTCGTAATCTAGTTCGGCAGTCATATGTGTAAGAATAGCTCTTTTAGGTTTAAATTCTTCAATATAAAGTAGTGTTTGTTCCAGATGTGAATGTGTTGGATGTGGATCTTCACGAAGACAGTCAACTATCCAAAGGTCTAAGTTATATAAATGTTGATAGGACTCTTTTGGGATATTATTAAAGTCAGTACAATAACAAATATCATTAAATCGAAAGCCATAAGAAAATATATTTCCATGAATTAGTTCTATAGCCTGGATATTTTTAAAGTTACCAATCGTAAATGGATTAAGTCCAATTATATTTGAACTGCAAATTGCATTGTATCCAGGTTTATTTTTAAAAATATAGTTAAACCTTTCTTCTAGGACCCGTATGGTGTGTTTGTTCGAATAAATTGGCACTTCAGACTTCATATTTTGGGCAATAGCACGAAGATCATCAATACCATGAGTATGGTCCGCATGGTCATGTGTATACAGAACAGCATCAAGTTTTGAAAAACCAGCAGAAAGGGCCTGCTCTCGAAAATCTGGTCCAGTATCAACAACGAGCCTTGTATCGCCCTGTTCGAACATAATAGATGCCCTACGACGATGATTTTTAGTATCGTTGGGATTGCAATTTCCCCATCCATTATTTAGCTTACCGCCAATCCTAGGAACACCTTGTGATGTGCCGCACCCTAAAATAGTAATTTTCATGTTTTTGATGGTCTTTCTGTTTTATCAAAAAGTTTAAAAAAATTATCTGTAGTTATTTTAGCAAAATCTTCGTAACCAAGTTCGAAATGATGAGCAAGAAACTCTGCAGTGTGCTTTACGTATGAGGGCTCATTAGATTTACCCCTCATTGGAACAGGAGATAAAAATGGTGCATCGGTTTCAATTAACATCTTTTCAAGTGGAATGATTTTTATTGTTTCTTGAAGTACTTTAGCTGACTTAAAAGTAACAATACCTGAAAGCGATATATAACAACCAATATCTAGACTCCGCCTCGCAAACGCTTCGGAAGCAGTAAAACAATGTATTACAGCTGGGTATTCACCCTTTGCCATTTCTTGTTCCATTATTTTTGCACAGTCATCATCCGCATCGCGAGCATGGACAATCAATGGTAATCCTGTTTCGCGACTTGCTTCTATGTGTGCGATGAAATTATCCTTTTGCTTATCCCGTGGGGAATGTTCATAAAAATAATCTAAACCGGTTTCACCAATACCAACCACCTTTTTATGGCTTGCTAGCTTAATTAATTGGTCCGCTGAAATACCCCACTCATCCACAGCGTCATGTGGGTGACTGCCTACAGTACACCAAATTTTATCATTTGATTGGGCTATACTTAACACATCATTAAATTCAGAAAGTCTAGCATTAATAGCTAACATGGTTCCAACACCAGCTTCAGCAGCACGATTAAGTACGCCATCTAAATCGGTTGCTAAATCGCCATAATTTAAATGGCAATGGCTGTCAACAATAAAAGTCATGTTTCAATAAACCTTGGAAAAACACCTTGTGGTTTTTCTATAGAATTTTTACTGGTAATCCTATGCACACCACCCAAATATTCAAAACCTCGTTCATTTATCGGAATATTAAGAGTATTTAATAATTTAGCCGCACTATCTGGCATGATTGGTTGTGATAAAATAGAAATTTGACGAATAGCTTCTGCAGTAACATAAAGTACTGTAGCCATCCGAGCTGGGTCTGTCACCTTTAAAGCCCAAGGTTCTTGAGCCGTAAAATAAATATTAGCTGCGGATACTACCTTCCAGATTAATTCTAGATATTTATTAATGGCTTGTTTGTCAATACAGTCTCGCACATAAACCAGTAAGCAATCAACCATATCAAGTAGTGTTTTATCATCTAGGGATAGTGCATCAGGACATGGTATGGCACCATCACAATTCTTATAAATCATGCTAAGTGAGCGTTGTGCTAGGTTGCCCAAATCATTCGCAAGGTCACTATTAATACGATTTATCATCGATTGACGATTAAAATCACCATCTTTACCAAAAGAAACTTCTCTCATTAGAAAATACCGTACTTGATCTAATCCAAATTCATCCACTAAACCAAAAGGATCTATAACGTTCCCAAGTGATTTTGAAATTTTTTGACCATCACTAGTCCACCACCCATGCGCAAAAATTCGATTAGAAGGTTCAAGGCCTGCACCCATTAAGAATGCGGGCCAATAAACTGCATGAAAACGCAATATATCCTTGCCTACCATATGGATATCTGCAGGCCAGAAATTTTTAAATTTTTCACTTCCAACATCAGGGTAGCCTGCAGCTGTGATGTAGTTTGTTAGTGCATCAATCCAAACATACATAATATGTTTATCGTTGTCAGGCACAGGTACACCCCAATTAAAACTAGTTCTCGAAATTGATAAATCCCTTAGGCCACCCTCAACAAAGCTCTTCACTTCATTCTTTCTCGTGTTAGGAAGCACAGTAGCAGGTAAATTTTCATAAAAAGAAAGAAGTTTCTCTTCAAAATTACTAAGTTTAAAAAAATAACTTTCTTCTTCAACCCATTCAACAGGAGCTCCTGTAGGGGCCACTTTTATATTTTCTTTATTCTCAACAAGCTCATTTTCACCAAAGAATGCCTCATCACGCACAGAATACCATCCAGCGTACTTATCAAGATAAATGTGACCATTATCCAAAAGTTTGTTCCAAAGTGCCTGGCAAGCCCTCTTATGCCGATCCTCAGTTGTGCGAATGAAATCATCGTTAGAAAATTTCATAACTTCAGCAAGATCCCGAAAGCGCTGACTAACTATATCACAAAACTCTTTTGGTGTTTTTCCGGCTGCCGCAGCTGACTTTTCAACTTTCTGTCCGTGTTCATCTGTTCCAGTCAAAAATAATACTTCAAACCCATCGAGGCGTTTAAAACGGGCAAGAACGTCGCATGCAAGGGTCGTGTAGGCGTGCCCTATATGAGGGATATCATTCACATAATAAATAGGAGTGGTAATATAATAGGATGGTTTTGCCGACATTAACTTGTTCTTTCAAATTTTATTTAATCTTGAGTGCTGAATTGATATGTATCAAAATGTTTATAACCGTTTGTTTTCGATCCATATTTAGGGCATCAGCTTCTTTCATTTGTACAGATACCTTTTCCCATAGCTCAGCCCACTGATCAAGTGGAATTATGGCTCCTAATTCATCCATTAACTCAAATTCATTTTCTAGAGACTGCTTGATATTGTGAGTATGGATTGTTCCCTTATAACTAACGTACCGGATCATACGGCTTATAAAATGACTGAGCATTTCCGAAAACAGTAAAAACATGTCTCCCGACTTTTTGGTCGTAATAGATCCTGCAAATTCATGTATTAGTGGGACATTAATATTGGGCATAGTAGAGAGTAAGTTTAACATTTCTTTATAAAGCTTGAGCCCATCATGTTCTATCAGGGAAATTGCATATCCCGGGCTTCCATTGGATAACGCAACATAACCATCAATTACATTATTTTCATGAGTGGAGAAGAAAGATTGAAGTATAATTTTTACGGCATCAGACTTTAATGGCTTTAAGGGTAACATCCTACAGCGGGACTTAATAGTAGGTAATAATTTGCCAGGTGCATTTGAAAGTATAATAAGTATTGAGTTATTTGGCGGTTCCTCAAGTGTTTTTAAGATTGCATTTGCAGCATTTCTATTCATTTCATCAGCAGTATCAACAATTGCAATTCTCCACCCACCTGCAGTTGAGGTTTTATGAAAAAAACTATTAATTTTACGGATATCCTCAACAAGTATGTTATTACGCATCTTTCCAGTTTTAGGATCTTCAGACTTTTCAACCACCATTAAATCTGGATTGCTACCAGCTGATATTAAACAATTAGGTTGGCTCTCAAGGTTTGTATTTAGAGTGGTAATTGCTTTTTTTTCTAAAACATTATCAAACAATGCTGTGTTCTTAACATTAGTAGGAGCATTACTTAGAAGAAATCTAGCCATTTTATATGCAAGTGTAGCTTTTCCTACACCTTTTGGACCAGTAACCATCCAAGCATGGTGGACTTTATCTAAATTAAAAGCATTTAAAAACGTAATTTCCGCTGCCTCATGGCCAGAAAGGCCAGAATTATTTCTAGGTAGTAGGGTTTGTTCAATTTCCATCGACTTATATAGCCATTATTTTTAGTTAAGGGTGGATGATATGTTTAACATTAAATGGAATTAAATGGCTATTTATAAATTCGTAAGAGGTTAATTTATAAAGTTGTAAAATTGATTTTAACTGGTGTCTAATCAAGTGCTTATTCATATACAATTCTAATTATGATGACGATGCTATAATTTAATTTTAAGGAACATAATAATAAAAATTTATTATATAATTAATTAGGTACAACATCAAATGCTAGAACAATTCTTTCTTCTAGTGACTCAAATGGTACTGTATAGTGAAGCAAAGAAGCCGGAAAAAGACACATACTACCTGTAACTACGCCAATACTTTCTCTTTTATTAGTATTATTAGTTGATAATATATCTTCTTCTATACAAACAACAAGATTTCCGCTTTCAGTTTCCTGTTTTTTAGGGACATTTATATATATACTTCCGCTTAGCCAGCCAGTTTCGTGCATGTGAGGTTGCAATTCACCGCCACTTTTCATACTAATAAGCCAGCCGTATAGGCTATATGTAGCTGGCCATCCTGATATTAGACCCTCTTTACTTTTTTCAAAGATAACTTTGTACTTATCAATTTCTAGACATATTATTTTTTGGATTTCTTTTGTCAATTCTGGCTCTAGATCAAATAAATTACCTGAAGTCTGATAACCGTTGGTTAAAAGGCTTTGTCTTCTATTTGGAATTTTTTTTTGTTTTAAAATAGTTTTAGCCGTCTTTATAAAAACTTTATCAAAATTATATAAAACTGCTAAATCTGTTTTTAAAATATAGTTTAACGGATCTTTACAAAATAAGTTTGGTCTTTCTATCCCATACCGAAGTTTAGAACGGCAACCAAGTGAGCCCAGCATCGGGTGAACAACACCCTTTTTTATAAAGTCATTTAATTGATCAAAAAAAAGTGTTTTTTTATCTAAGAAGTAAAAACACCTTAGTAGGTAAAATTTGCTTTTATTAAAATCCTTAAACATAAAATGTTCAATCGCTTTTTCATATTGCTTATGTTCAAATAATAACAAACCAAGACTGTAGTGTGCCTCTACGTAATCAGCTTTTAGGGCTATAGCGTCCCGGTACGAATTTTCAGCATCAGCTATTTTACCCAAGTCGGTTAACGTAGATGCTAAATTATTATGAGCTTCAGCGTCATTGGGGTTAAGTTTTAAAGATTTTTTATTAACCACTAATGCCTTATTAAATTTTCCACTTTGTTGATAAATAACTCCAAGTAACTTCCAGCTTAATTGATAATTTGGAAATGTTTGAGTTATAAGCAAGGCTAAACCTTTGGCAACCTCGTACTCCCCATTTTCATAATTAGCCAACATATCATCAATTTTTTTCTTAGCCGGAAGCTGTAATAAAAATACTTTAACTTTAGCTTCTCCGTTCAATAGTGTTGTTAGCCTAACAATTTTTTTATGAGGTTTTTTTATTACAATCCCATAACCCTTTGCCTGAATAATAGCTGTATTAACAATTTTTGGTTGGTTTGTTTTAATAAGGGCGTCGATATAACTCATCCAATATTGCTTTATATTTGGATTAGCTTGAAGGGCATTTAAAAATAAGGGTAAGGCAGCGGCTGTTTGACTTAAATAAACAGCTAAAACCCCTAAGTTATGGTTAGCATCAGGATTATTTGGGTAGGTCTGCAAAACAGTTCTATAGAAATGCTCCGCTTTTTGAAGGTTTCCTTCTTTATGTGCCGCAATGCCTTTTTCTAATAAATGATTGAGTGTTTGTTTCATAAAATATCCATGAAAGAAAATTTGTATTAGTAGGTTTAACTATTCCGATTATAATTAAATGGTAACTGTCTAAGTTAAGTCAAATTCTATTTTACGAGTTATTATCTTTAACCTAATAACTATCCCTTAAAACCTTGAGCTACTAAATAAGTTTCTTTACTTTCAGATCTGCTTGCTGGAGGTTTAAAATGACGCACAGACCTAAAATTATTTTTAAGATTGGCGAGAATATTAGCATCGGTGCCACCAGCAAAAACTTTGGCTATGAATGTGCCATCTTCCCCAAGAACCTTTATTGCAAAATCAAATGCAAGTTCCATTAAGCCTAATGTGCGAATATAGTCAGTATTTTGATGTCCGGTTGTAGATGCTGCCATGTCTGACATTACTAGATCAATAGGTCCTGTAATCAATTTCAAAAGGGTCTGTTCCGCTTCTGGAGTTGTAAAATCCATTTTAAGCATAGTTGCTCCTGCCACAGGGGAAACATCAAGTAAATCAATGCCAATAATTGATATATTTCCAGCACATTCTTTGGCAGCAACCTGCGACCATCCACCAGGAGCAGCACCAAGGTCAACAACAGCTTTAGCCCCGTGTAGGAAGTTAAATTTTTCATCTAATTCAATAATTTTATAAGCAGCGCGGCTTCTGTATCCATCCCGTTTAGCTGCAGCTACATAGGGATCATTAAGCTGTCTCTGAAGCCAACGTGTTGAGGATGACTTTCTGTAGCGAGCTGTTTTAACATGAGTTTTTGCCCCTCGAACAATTCCGCGTGGATCAAGTTTTCGTTCTTTGCCAGTTTTGCTAAGCTTAGGTTTTTTAGTCATCGCTAGACTGCTGAATATGATTAATTAATTTTTTATTTTTATCCAGGTTTTTACGCTTAATGGATTTATTACGACGGTTTGCCTTGTTTTTTCGGCGTTGCTTATCCATTAAATGGTGCAACATACCTTCCCTAATACCACGGTCTGCAACCCGTACATCCTGGATAGGCCATATATCAACAATCGTTTCAAAAATTGCACACCCTGCAACTACGAGATCAGCTCTGTCATTAGATAGGTTTCTTAATGCAAGTCGCTCAGTGTAGTCCATAGTTGACAAATCATTACATAAGTTCACTAAGTCATTAGATTTCACCCAAGTTCCGTCTACCTTTGAACGATCATAGAAAGTTTGTTTAAGAAACATGCTTGTTAAGGTTGTAACTGTACCAGAGGTTCCCATAAGTTGAACATTATTTTCAGCTATTGCATCATTAATAAGATTTTTTTTCTCAAAAGGAATTAGATATTCCTTTACTAGATTTTTTATTTCAATATATTTTTCGTCAGTTAAGGCTTCTTTAGTACCATATTGTTCAGAGAGGTTAACCACGCCAAGAGGTAATGAAACCCAATCAATTATTTTTGGATTTTTTTTCTTACAAAATTCGACAAAAATAACTTCCGTGCTACCCCCGCCAATATCAAAGATAATACCTTTATTATATTTAGTATCGAGAAGCTCCTTGCAGCTCAGAACCGCCAGGCGTGCTTCCTCTCTTGAATCAATGATATCAAGTTTGATTTTTGTGTTGTCTTCAACAATTTTTAAAAATTCACTACTATTTTCTGCTTCACGACATGCCTGAGTAGCAACATTCCACATTCGGGTAACACCTCGACGGTTCATTTTTTCCATGCAAATCTTTAGAGAGGATATTGTTCGCTCTATGGCTTCTTCAGAAATACTTTTTTGTTTCTGAAAACCTTCACCAAGGCGCACAATACGGGAGTAGCTATCGATAACCTTAAAACCGTTGCCCTTTACAATGGCAATTAATAACCTACAATTATTAGTGCCTAAATCAACAACGCCGTACACATTACTGCGGTTCTTTTTTCTTTTTCGATTTTTGTTTCCGCGATTTGAGTTACCTAAACCATTGTTAGTAGTCTTGTTATTCTCAGCAGAACTATTGTTAACTTTATTGTTATGCATTCTGAAATAGACCTAAAATCATATAAACTTGTGTACCACCTATATATAACCCCCTTCCCACGCTTCATAGAAAAATATTTTATTATATTAATAAATTTTCCACAATCGAGAAGTTGACACTTTTGACAGGACCATGATACGAATGAATTGGGAGTTTTAATCAGGGAAATAAAAAATGAAATCACTTTCAACAATTAATCGCCGTTTTTTTATCAAAGGGACTGGTGTTGCTGCTTTAGTTGGAACTGCAACCCTTACAGGCTGCGCAGAACAAGTAGGTTCAGAACCTCAACAAATAGATAATGAAACAATAACTCCATATGAAAAAGTCAACTTTGATGCTGGCTATAACCGTGTCGGTACAAACAGCGTTAAATTTGACATGATCAAAATGTTTAATCCAGATAACCAGCTTGATGTGGGGATGGGCATTGCTGATATGGACTTTCGCACATTACCACAAGTTACTTCAGCACTTAAAAAACGTCTTGAAACAGAAAATTGGGGTTATGAATTGCCCCCCCTAGATTACTCTAAAAATATTGTTGCCTGGAATAAAAGAAGATATGACGCAGATGTACCTCAAGGAAATATCTTGAATTCCGTAGGCGTGTTAGACGGAGTTCTTTCTACATTAAAAGCTTTTGGTAAAGATGGTGATCGCGTACTTCTTCTTACTCCAAACTATTCGAGTTTTTTTGCTACTATTCATCAAGCCAATATGTATGAAGCAGAGAGTGAAATGATTAGAAATGATGATGGTCGCTATGTAGTGGACTGGGATGATTTTGAGGCACAAATTTCTACAGGCATTAAATTATATATCCTCTGCAATCCACAAAACCCTACTGGAAATTGTTGGACGGCTGATGAATTGCGCAGAATGGGGGATATTTGTAACGCCCATGACTGTCTTGTGATTGCTGATGAAATCCACTGTGACTTTGTCACGAATGGCAATAAATATGTAGCGTACGCATCCCTCGGTGACAAATATGCTCAAAACAGCATTTCATATAAATCAACTAGCAAATCATTTAATTTAGCCTCACATCGCACTGGATATATGTTTTCTCATAATCGCTCATATATCGACAAGGTATTAAAAGGCGGGCATCAACGTCTACTCCTTAACATAATGGGCATGATTGCATCAAACGAGGCCTTAAAACACGGAGATGATTATATTGATGAACAAAACCTGTATCTTACTGAAAATGCAAAATATGTTGAAAAATTTTGTGCAGACCGTATTCCAATTATTAAATATCAAGTTCAAGAGGGTACTTATCTTGCCTGGCTTGACTGTAGGGAACTTTCTGAAAAGTTAGATGTTGAAACAAAGGCTTCTGAACTTAACATTTATAATAAAGCTAATAACGTGACAGCCACTGACTTTTTTGGAGTTACTAGCATTAAAACTTATACTGGTGGTTCTTATCTTAAAAAATGGATGTTGGATAACGCGAGGATCGACATAAATCCAGGTGAAAATTACGGCAAGGGTGGAGACGGGTTTATGCGAATGAATCTAGCTACTAATAGAGCAACATTATTAAAGGCAATGGAGAATATTGAAATTGCAATAAATAATATTTAGAAAATTTACTCATAAATAAGAGACTTTGCTGTTCTGCGGGATCTTTATTAATCACATCATTGACAGATTGTATTCACTGATGCAATCTGACTTAGTTCAATAAATAATAGGAATGAAATATGTTAAAAAGTAAAAATTTAAATCGTCGATTTTTTATGAAAGGTGCAAGCGCTACTGCCCTTATTGGGAGCGCTATTGGAGGTGGACTAGCACTTCCATCAGCAGCTAATGCTAGAGGGTTAGGTAATATTTCAATGTCTATGTCCTACGATCTTAATGAGGAATTTAATCGTATTGGATCCGGAGACGCCAAGTGGGATGGAATACGGAGGCGCGCAAGACCCTTTGATGTTCCATTTCCTATGGGTGTGGCAGATATGGACTTTCGAACTCTACCTCATGTTACTGAAGCGCTAATGAGACGTATGGGTCATCAAAATTGGGGTTATCAAGCAGCACCAGCAGATTATTATGAAAACATTATAGCTTGGAATAAAAAACGTTATAATCAAGAAGTTAAGCCTGGTAGTATTTTAAACTCGCATGGTGTTCTCGATGGCTGCCTTTCCATTCTCAAACTTCATAATACAAGCGGAGCACCAATTCTTGTTCAAACTCCAGGTTATTCTGGTTTTTTTGGTGTAGTTCGTAACGCACAATTTACTACCGTTGAAAATCCTTTAAAACTCATTGATGGCAATTGGGAAATGGATCTAGAGGCAATGGCAAGTCAAATAGATGAAAACGAAGTAAAGGTGATGTTATTTTGTAATCCTCAAAATCCAACTGGAAATTGTTGGAGCCCAGATATTATGAGGGCCATGGGCGACTTATGTATAGAAAAAGGTGTTCTTGTTGTTGCTGATGAAATTCATTGTGATTTTATTAACAAAGGCGCAACTTATACTCCATACGCCACCCTTGGTGAAAAATATGCAATGTCAAGTTACACATTAAAATCTACCAGCAAATCATTTAATCTTGCAGCACAGCACGTAGCCTATCTCTTTTCTGATAACATGGAAATGATTAATAATTTGAAAAAAAGTGGGCACCAACGGGGATCATTAAACATACTTGGCATGATTGCCTGTAACGCTGCTTATAAACATGGTGCTACTTATATGGATGATATGCAAGCGTACATGGATGGAAATTGCCGCTTATTAGAAGATTTTTGCTCCAAAAGTATGCGTGATATAGATTACAATGTTCATGAAGGTACTTATCTTGCATTTATAGATTGCTCTTCAGTTGCTAAAAAATTAGGTAAACCAGAAGAGGGAAAACGTGTGGGCGATATGTTACAAAAGTTTTTCATCGAAAAGGCTGGTGTTAACCTAAACCCAGGTGAAAATTATGGTACTGGTGGTCGTGGTTATATGCGCATGAACCTTGCTACAACTCAACATAAATTAAAAGGTGCCCTTGCCGCAATGAAGATGGCAATTGATAATATTTAAATACAATATAAATTGCTCGAATTCCCTTTATAGGAATTCGAGCAATTTCTTTCAACTATTAAACAATATAAAACAGAATAGTAAATCAAAATTTATTTTAAATTTAATTGTCTAATATTATTTCTGGGCCTCATAAACACCTCTGGCAATTGCCCTTGCCATAGTGTCAGCTGCAGCTGAGCCGATTTCACTTAACCAACCAGCTCTTGTTGTGCCATTGGGAATTTCTTTAGTGCCGCCTGAAATACAAAATATTGTGTCCCCATCAGAAGGTGTATGAACGGGTCGAATAGCTCTTGCAAATCCATCGTGTGCCATCATTGCTACACGCTTACATTCAGCCGTAGTTAATTTTGCAGACGTAGCAATAACTCCAATCGTAGTATTAGTGCCGGCGGTCATTCCCTTTAGTTTGGCATCGTCTGGTATGGGCTGTATCGCAGGGTCTTGATTAGGGTTTGACTTTTGTCCCCCAAGTTCATCACCGTAAGCAAAGGGTTGTGCCCAATAAGTCTTACCATCTGGCATAAAAACACTGCCAACACTATTTACGGCAACTAGAGCTCCAACCATTAATCCATCACCAAGGTCAAGCGAAGCTGACCCGAGCCCTCCTTCCTTATTACCAGCACGGGCCCCAAGCCCTGCGCCATGGTTACCAAGGGGAAATCTTGCTCCATTTCGTTCTTGAGCGTCAGATAGAGCTTTAATTCCAAGATCATGATAAGGAGTGTCTAAATCCCAATTTTTGTCTCCACCGTTAACCAAATCAAATAATATAGCCCCAACAACAATAGGCACTGCCGGCATAGTTTCCGTAAATTTTAGACCAATATTCTGTTTAGATAGTATCTTTGCAACTCCGTCACCTGCTGCAAGACCAAACACACTGCCCCCAGATAAAATTACAGCATCTGCACGACCGATAAGGTTTTCTGGAGCAAGAACCTCCACGTCACGAAGGCCAGGCCCACCCCCACGAACGTCTACACCACCAGTTACGGAGCTTGGACAAAAAAGTAATGTAGTTCCAGTCCTAACTTTTTGATCCTGCGCGTGTCCAACGCTTATTCCTTCAACGTCAGTAATTAAGTTTTGTGGTCCAGGTTTAAACATATTTTGTCCAATTAAAATTAAATTACAATTGATTACTTATATACAACGTCCGCCATCAACATTCATAGCAATGCCAGTAATCATACTTGCATCATCGCTACAAAGAAAACATGCGGTATTTCCCATATCAGTTGGTGTTGAAAATCTGCCCATTGGGATTGTTGAAAGAAACTTCTCACGTATTTCAGGAGTATCTTCTCCCATGAAGGTTGCGAGAAGAGGGGTTTCGCCCGCAACAGGGTTAATAGCATTTACACGGATGCCAAATGAAGCTAACTCTACCGCCATTGCTTTAGTAGCCGTAATCATCCAACCCTTTGAAGCATTGTACCAGGTTAGATTTGGCCTTGGACTAACTCCTCCCGTACTTGCTACATTTAAAATTACCCCACTCTTGGCTATTTTCATAATAGGAACAACTTGTTGGGCTGTATAAAAAACAGATTTAGCATTTACGTTAAAAATACGATCAAAATCATCTTCAGAAAGCTTATCTAGTGCTTGAGGTTGATGGCCTATACCCGCATTGTTGACTAAAATATCAATCGTTTCAAATTTTGATATTGTACTCTCTACCAGGCGCTTAACACTTATATTATCAGAAACATCGACCTCTGCGGAGATAGCTTCTTCACCAAGTTCTCTAGCTAGTTTTTCAGCTAACGAAATATTTATGTCTGCAATAACAACTTTGGCCCCTTCAGCAATAAATTTACGTACAATACCAGCTCCAAATCCAGAGGCACCGCCCGTCACAATTGCAATTTTATTCTTTAATTTCATAGTTTTATATAATCTTTCTAATTTGTTAATTTAGCCGTGGTAAGCAGCAATTGTTTTTAAAACAGAGAAGCCATAAAGTGCCTCAAAACCCTTCTCACGACCAAAACCTGATTTTCCCACTCCACCAAAAGGCAACTCAACGCCACCACCGGCACCATAATTATTTATGAAAATTTGGCCAGCTTTAATGGCTTTAGCAATACGTAATTGTCGACTTCCATCACGGGTCCAAACACCCGTCACGAGACCAAATTCTGTTCCATTAGCGAGATTTACAGCCTCCTCTTCAGTATCAAAAGGAATTGCAACTTGAATAGGACCAAAAATTTCCTCTTGAGCAAGTTTATGGTCTGGCGGAACATCTCGGAATAATGTAGGTACAACATAACAACCTGCTGAGGGGCAATCATCGCTGATTAGACCTTGCGCAGCTATTTTTAAGCCACTTTCAACTCCATGAGCAATATATCTTTCTACAACAATTTTTTGTTTTGGTGATATGAGTGGTCCAAGGTCAAGATCATCAATGGCTGATCCGACTTTGAGTAAAGATATTTTACTACACATCATTTTAATTACTTTTTCATAAACGCCTCGCTGGATAAGTATTCTAGTTCCAGCTGAGCAAGTTTGGCCAGCATTTTGAATTCCCCCATTAACTAAAAATGGCAATGCAGCATCTAAATCTGCATCATCAAAAATTATTTGTGGAGATTTACCGCCAAGTTCAAGTGTAACGGGAACAATGTTGTTACCTGCAGCCTTCTGAATAAGTTTACCAATACCAACTGAACCTGTGAAACTAATATGATGTATCCCAGGGTGACTGCTAAGTGCTGCACCAGCTTCAATGCCAAGACCAGTGACAACATTCAGAACGCCCTTTGGTAACCCAGCCTCTTCTGCAATTCGCGCAAACATGAGGGCAGTTAAGCATGCATCCTCTGCTGGCTTTAGTACGCAAGTATTACCCATCGCCAAGGCCCCACCAACACACCGTCCCGTAATTTGCATTGGATAGTTCCAAGGAATTATATGACCTGTAACACCATGTGGTTCTCGTAATGTAAAAACTGTATACCCGTCCATATAGGGAATAGTATGGCCATGAACTTTATCGGCAGATCCTCCATAAAATTCCATATATCTGGCCATTGCAATTGCATCTGCTCGGGCTTGTTTAGTAGGTTTCCCAACATCGAGACTTTCAAGCTCTGTTAGAACATCAATATATTCTAGTATTTTTTCACCTATTTTTGTAATCACTCTACCCCGCTCCATTGCGGAATAATTGCCCCAAACCCCATTTAACGCATCCTGAGCTGCCACAACAGCACAGTCAATGTCATTGAATGATCCGCGACCAATTTTACAAAGTAGCTCCCCATTTGATGGATTAATGACGTCTAATGTTTTATTATTTTCAGCATTCTGCCACTTACCATTTATGAGTATTTGTTCACTATTAAAGGGTATTTTCATTATTATTTTCCTCTTTACTCTTAATAGCCCTTGTAATATCCGGGCTCGCTTCAATCAATGATTTTGTATAGTGATGTTTTGGATTTTTATAGATCTCAGCAGTTAAACCCTCCTCAACTATAACGCCGTCTTTCATAACTAAAACCCTGTTTGTAATATTTTTTACAGTTGTTAAGTCATGTGAAATGAATAAATAAGAAATTCCTAACTTCTTGGTTAAGTCCCTGAGAAGATCTAATATTTGAGTTCTTATTATTACATCAAGAGCAGAAGTTGACTCGTCGAGAAGTATTATATCTGGCTCTGTTATCAAAGCACGTGCAATTGCTATTCTTTGTCGCTGTCCTCCAGAAAATTCGTGAGGGTATTTTTTTAAGTCCCCATCACCTAGACCCACTAATTTTAGCATTCGGAGGACTTTAACCCTCTTCTCAAAAGTTGTTAAAGGTTTTTTTAATACATAAAAAGGCTCTGCTACGAGCCGTTCGACTGTATGTCGAGGATTAAAACTTCCAAATGGATCCTGAAAGACTACATTTATGCAGCGGCGTAGTTCTTTTTGTCCATAAAACGGCCTTCCAGCAATGTGTATTTTACCTTTACTGAATTTTTCAAGTCCCAATATACAGCGGGCAAGAGTAGATTTTCCACAACCGCTCTCTCCCACTAAACCAAGGTTTTCTCCTCGATTAAGAGTAAAACTTACATTATTAACTGCCTTAAGAGGTTTTTTATTTGCTAGATTATACTCTTTTGTCAAATTAAGAACTTCTAATAATACTTCAGAGCCCACAGTTATATTTTTTTCATATAATTTGTGTTTTGCAGCATCAAATAATTGTTTTGAATAACTATGTTTCATAGACTTAAAAAAAGTTTTTGTATCCCCTTGCTCAACAACCTTTCCCTTTCTCATAATAACAATATGATCTGCAAGGTCTGCGACAACCGCTAAGTCATGACTTACTAAAATAATTCCTATCCCGTAATCTTTGACCAACTTCATAAGAAGTTTCATAATTTTTGCTTGTGTAGTTACGTCAAGTGCTGTCGTTGGTTCATCCGCTATTAAAAGTTTAGGGTTTTGTGACAGAGCTATAGCAATAACTACACGCTGTCGTTGACCTCCAGAAAGCTTATGTGGATATGTATTTAGTGGAAAACGATTTTTATCCATTTCAACCCGCTCAAGAATTAATTCGGCTTTTTTTAATAGATCCTTATATCGAATTTTTGGATTTGTTAGTTTAATGGCTTCCATAATTTGTGTGCCGATAGTTTCTAGAGGATTTAGTGCAGTCATAGGTTCCTGAAAAATCATACCTAAATCATTCATGCGGTGAAGGCACATCTCGCGTTCAGACTTATCTAGGAGATTATCATTATTAAGTAAAATTTTACCTTTAAGTTTAGCTCCCTGCGGTAATAAATTAATAATAGCAGACGACATCATAGATTTACCTGAACCACTCTCTCCTACTATGGCCAACACTTTTCCAGCCTTAATCTCCATATTAATATTATGAAGAATAATTTCATCGTTTATTGAGAGGGAAAAGTCCTTTACTTTAAGAAGCGTCATTGCTGACCTTTCCTGTTATACTTTTTTGTCGAAGTTTTGGATCTAATAAGTCACGTATTCCATCTCCCATTAAATTAAACCCAAGGACCAAGGCAACTATTACTCCTCCAGGAAAGTAAGCAAGCCACGGGGCAAAGAATATCATTGTTTGAGCCTCGTTAAGCATACGTCCAAGACTTGGGTTGGGTGGCTGAGAACCAAGACCCACATATGACAAACTCGCCTCTGCAATAATTGCAATTGAAAATTGAATTGTTGCCTGAACTATTAATAAATTCAAAATGTTTGGCAAAATATGCTCATAACTTATTCTTGATACACCTTTACCAGCTACGCGCGCTGCAGATATATATTCCTTTGGCCATATACTTAAAGCTGCCCCGCGTGAAATTCGTGCAAATACGGGAATATTAAAAATACCAATGGCTATAATGGCATTTATAATACTGGGCCCAAATACCGCTGTGATCAAAATGGCCAACAAAAGCGAAGGAAACGCAAATATAAGGTCATTTCCTCGCATAAGCAGTTCATCAATAAGACGAGAACCATTCATACACGTAGCAGCGGCCCACAACCCAAGGGGAACCCCAATGGTTGCACCTATGCCTACTGCTATTAATGATACGGCAATAGCATTTCTAGTGCCAACCATGACCATTGATAATATATCCCTACCAAAATGATCAGTTCCCATAAGGTGTTCAAGTCCTGGAGAAGCAAACTTGCCTTTAATATTTAATAATTCCACATCATATGGGGTCCAAAAAAATGAAAGTAAGGCTCCCATTAAAAACAAAACAGAAAGACCACCACCAACAATAAAGCTAATTGAAAAATGTTTCATGAATTTCCTTCCCGAAGTCTTGGGTCAACAGCCGCATAGAGTAAATCGACAATAAAAGTTATTGTTACAACTGAAAAAACTAATAATGTAACGATAGATTTAACAACTATTAAATCACGCTGTATTATTGATTGAAACACAAGGCGGCCCAATCCTGGTAATGAGAACACACTTTCAATAATTATCCCTCCGGCTAAGAGAAATGAAAACTGAAGGCCTAAAATAGTAAGAACTGGTATCATAGCATTGCGGAGCCCATGGCGAAATAGGGCTTGTTTCTTGCTAAGGCCTTTAGCCCTTGCGGTCCGAATATAGTCCTCATTCATAACGTCAAGAACAGATGATCGCATAACCCGAGATAAAATAGCAGCTTGCGGCAGGGCTAGAGAAATTGCTGGTAAGGTGAGTGCCTTAAGACATATGAAAAAGCCCGCATCCCAACCAGGAAAACCACTAGCTGAAAACAGCTTTAAAGTAGTTGAAAAAAAGAGAACTAATAAAATAGCAAACCAAAAATTAGGAATTGCCACACCTAACTGTGCAAAGCCCATAAATGATGTGTCAACTAAAGAACCTCTTCTTGTTGCACTAATCAAGCCTGCCGGTATTGCTATTACTGTTGACAGTAAAAGAGCATAGATCGTGAGGGGAACTGAAACTAGCGCCCTTTCCCTTATTAGTTCAACTACGGGAACTCTATATGTGTAACTTATACCAAAATTTCCATTAACCATTCCCGATACCCAATCAAAATAGCGATCCCAAGGACCAACATTAAGACCAAGTTCTAATCTTAAGGCATCTGCCGCATCTGTACTTCCAGAAAGGCCCATCATAAAAGCGACGGGATCACCCGGTACAACTTCTATTAAAATAAAAATAACACCCGTTGATACAAGAAGAGTAATTATTAAAGAGGTAATTTTTTTTAATAAAAAAGAAATCATTGCTTATCACCCTCTAAATAAACCCCCCTTAGGTCATTCGAACGTATTGGATAGTTGCTCCACATTCCTTTTAATCCAGTCTTCCAAACTCCATATTTTCCAAGTTGGAAGAGATATCCATTAACGGCATCCTCAGCAATTTTTTTCTGTGCAAGTTTGTAAAGACGGCTGGAATTTAAAGCATCGGTATTAGTTTCAATATCTAGAATAATTTGCTTAAATTCATCATTATCATATCCAAAATAATAATTGTGGTTAGCATAGATATTTATATCCATTGGCTCGACATGTGAAACTATAGACAGATCATAGTTTTTATTAATAAGAACTTGGTCAATCCATTGTGACCATTCCATATTTTCTATTTTAATATTAATTCCAACACGCCCTAGTTGACTAGCAATTAGCTCTCCAGTTCTTCGGGCATAAATTGGAGGGGGGAGTTTTAAGCTAGCAGAAAAACCATTTGGATAACCCGCTGATAATAATAATTGACGTGCCTGATCTAAATTATGAGGGAAAAGTCCAGTTAAGTCTATATAATCTGGGTGATTAGGAGCAAAGTGACTACCTATAGGCACTGCGTTACCAAACATCGCGCCATCTATTAGCTCGGATCGATCTATAGCATAGGCAATAGCCTTTCTTACCAAAACATTATCAAATGGGGGATTTCTATTATTTGTAGCTAATATTGTCTCTCCAGCAGTCAGACCAATAACAACTTCATAAGCAGGGTCATTTTCAAATAAAAACAAGTTCTCAGGGACAGGGTAATTTGGAAAGGCATCAATATCACCAGCTTTCATTGCCGTATAGGCAGATAAAGGATCCGTAATAAATTTAAAGTGCGCACCCTCAAGAAAAACAGATGGACCCCAATATTTTTTATAACGCTCAAGTTCTACTCTATCTCCTCTAACCCATTTGATAAATTTGAATGGTCCAGTTCCAACGGGATTAAAAGAATTTCTATCCGCACTATCTTTATTTACAATGACAGCGTCCCCAAGACCAATGTTAAAAAGAAAATCTGGTCTTGCCTGATCAAGAGTGATCATAACAGTATGTGGATCAATAACATTAATATCAACGATAGGTTTAAAAATATATTTTTTAGCATTTGTAGAGCTATCTGACCGGGCCCGACTAAAAGAGAATTTGACATCAGTTGCAGTAAAGGGATCGCCATTATGAAACAAAACACCTTTAGCAAGATAAAAAATATAAGATTTTCCATCATCACCTATATCCCATGATAGAGAAAGACCTGGCTGAACATCACCATCTTCATTAATTCTAACAAGTCCCTCAAATATATTGCCATAAACGACATCATCAATTGCAGCTGCAGCTCCAGAGGTTGGATCTAAATTAGGTGGCTCAAGCTGTAATCCAACATTTAAAGTCACTGGCCACGCTATACATGGCCAGCTAGATAATAAGATAATAACTAAGTTAATTATTTTCATTAAATAATGTGCTCCACAGCAACAATAATACCCTCTGGTTTGAGGGTGTTAATTATTTTTTGTGTTTTTCTAGAAATCCCTTTATCAATAATATATGAGGGCTCAACAAAGATATTACCACCCTGATTATTGAATTTTTGTTTTAAGATAGATGCAGCTTTTTGGTTAGTTTTTGCATTTGTAAAACTCATATGATGCAGGGTTTGGCCTAAAAACCCAGGAAGCTGATCTGGATTATCACCCGCAATAATAACAAAATCATTATTATTAAAATTCAACGTTCGCTTTAAAACTTTTAGAGTGTCACAACTAGAATATACACCATGATGGCCACCACCAGAATAAACATCAACTTTACCATTTAATCGCATGTGTAAAAGACCATCGGCTTCGCTTTTTTTTGTATTATTTTTATAAACAAGACTTTGACATTCTAGTGTTAAACCAAAGGCCGCTAGACCAAATACAAAGTTACGTCTTGTTAAATTATTCAATATACCAGTTAACATTAGACCCTTTAAATATTTAATTATTCATAATTGTATAACTATAAGTTAAAATTTTGATTAAACTACTGTGAAAGCAATTTATACGTAGATGACGCCATTACTTTTGCCGAATTTATCATATCTTCAACCACAACATATTCATCAGGTTGATGAGCAAGTTCTAGTATCCCCGGCCCATAAGCAATACAATCTTTTAGATTGCCAATTCTATCAATATGTTTTTGATCATAGGTTCCGGGTGAACAAATTAATTCAGGTGTAATACCAAGAACATCTTCAATTGCAGCAACCGTGGCCTTTACAACAGGTGAATTACTGTCAGTCATACTTGGTATAACTTCCAACATATCCCTAATATCAAAACTAAATCCTTCTCTAGACTTCTCTAGAGAAGAAAGAATATTGACAACTTCACTTTTGACCTCTTCCAATTCTTCTTCAACTAAAAATCGACGATCGATAATCATCCGGCAACTATCAGGTACGCAGGGTGCTGGCAAACCTTCATTACCCTCTGCCTGTCCGCCATGGATACTATTAATATTAAGGGTGGACTGTTTTGCTCCTTCAGGGACGACAGGCATTGCGGTATAGCGGGCTGCCATGGCCGGATAAAGTTTATCTTCAAAATTTGCTACAACCGCCCCCATATGACGAACAGCGCAATCACCTAAAAATGGCATAGACCCATGTGCTATCCTGCCGTGTGTTTCTATCTCCGCCCACCAAACTCCTCGATGACCCAAACAAACCCTATCAACATTAAGTGGTTCAGGTATAATGACATGGTCTACTCGATCTTTTGAAAAGTATCCCTTCTCTGCTAAATATGCAACACCACCTAGACCACCAGATTCCTCATCACCAGTACCAGATATTTCAATGGCTCCCTTTAACTCAATGCCGCTATCTATAAGAGCCTCAACCGCAATAATTGACGAAGCCATGCCACCCTTCATATCACATGCGCCACGACCATAAATTTTACCATCAATAAGATCTGCCGCAAAGGGGGCTTTCGTCCAACCTTCACCAGTTTCAACAACATCAATATGGCTATTAAAATGAACGCAAGGCCCTGGCCTTCCTGTGTCATAACGAGCTACTACATTATAGCGTGGGAACTCCGAACTGTCCCCTGGTGTACCAAAAGCTCTAATATATTCAACTTTAAAACCACGGACTTTAAGTCGATCACCGATATATTCAACGCAGGCTTTATAGTCATTTCCAGGCGGATTAACAGTTGGGAACCGAATTAGATCTTGGCATAGTTCAACTATGTTATCTTCGGATTTTTCAATTATTTCAAAAACTTTATTCAGTACATCTTCACTCATAAATTTAGTCCTATTTTGTAAGCACAAAAATTATAAGTATTAAGAATATTTAACAAGTCTTTTTATTATATTACTTATATACCATGTAATTTAATAGCCCTGAGCGCAACCATCCTTACGTGGATCAGAACCACCAACTAAAGTTCCATTTTTATAATCAATCCAAATAGCCTGAGAACCACCAATTGGTGATGAACTCAACACAACTTTATGCCCCCTCATTTTGATTTGTTTAATCAACTCTGGATTAATTTCCTCTTCTATCTCTACCTCACCCGTCATAGGGTTAGGAAAAAAACGAGGGATATCCATTGCCTGCTGAATATCATAATTATAATTAATTAAACGACTTAAAAACTGTAAATGGCCAAATGCCTGATATGCACCTCCCATCACCCCAAACGGCATAATTGTTCGGCCATTTTTTGCAAGCATAGCCGGAATAATTGTATGTAAAGGCCTTTTCCCGCCTGCAATCTGATTAGGGTGTCCCCGTCTCATTGAAAACCCACATCCTCTATTGTGAAGTAGCACCCCGGAATTAGGTTCCAGAAGACCACTACCAAATGGCATAAAGAGAGTGTTTATAAAGCTAGCACAATTTCTTTCTTTATCCACCACACTTATATAAACTGTATCTTGATGGTTTGGCAGTTCATATTCCGAAAGTGATTGTATAGCCTTATTACCAATAGTTTTAAATAAACGAGTTATAGTTTCGTGAGAAAGCATTTCATCTACCGGAACTCCAGTATGGTCTGGATCGGCCAAATAGAGATCCCTGTAATGATAAGCTAGTTTACCAGCTTCAATTTCTCTATGAACCAGCTCTGGGTCTAATGGTGAGTTATTATTATTTTTAAATCGCTCCATAATTTTTAACAACATAAGAGCGATAATACCCTGGCCATTTGGTGGACATTGATAAACTTCATAACCATTGAATTCTGCTGATATTGGGTCAATGTAATTTCCAGACGCGTTGTGAAAATCCTTAAGTGTGTGTAATCCTCCCAAACTTTGTAAGTAAGTGACTAAATCTTCTGCAATTTTTCCATGATAAAATCCTTCTCTACCTTCAGAAGCAATAATATCTAAAGTTTTTGCCAAAAGTGGCTGCTGGTGAATTTCACCAACTTCTGGCAATACTCCATTTGGCATAAAAATTTTTCCAGCATTTGATGAAGAATTAATATAGTACTCTGCGTGCTTAAAGTCCCTTCCAACTCGCTCAAGTATTTTATAACCATTTTTAGCAAGTTTAATTGCTGGTTCTAAAATCTCAGCTAATTTCATGCGCCCATGATCCCTAATAAGGCAATCCCAGGCATCAACAGCCCCCGGTATAGTTACAGCATGAGGACTTTGTTCTGAAATGTTAGTAATTCCTTGGGACCGATACCAAGAAGAATCTGCGGCGGCAGGTGTTCTACCAGAACCATTATAAGCGCTATAATTTGTTTTACCTAAAGGTGAAAAAATAGCAAAACAATCACCACCAATACCAGTTGATTGCGGCTCTACAACACATTGAACCGCACATGCAGAAACTGCTGCATCCATTGCATTGCCACCAGCCTTTAGCACCTCAATCGCTACTTCTGTTGCAATTGGGTGGGAGGTAGCAGCCATACCATTTTTTGCTACAATGGGTTCTTTACCAATAGCCTGATAATAGGTTTTATTTTTTATCATGTAAGCGCTTTATTTCATACCTTAACCTAAAATTTCTTTGTAATAATTATAAATATTAAGCCCGGTAATTTTTTCTACTGTATCCTCTGAAAGGCCTCGCTTGATTAATTTATCCCAAATGACTTCCATTCGTCGGGGAGAATTTAATTCTTCAAAATATAATGGAACACGCCTTATATCAAAACGCTGTCCTTGCTCCCGTTGCATTTCCTCTAAGTATTCAGGAGTAACAACTAAACGTCGATGATCTCTATCAGAACCAATGCAAACATGGTCAATACCTGCTACATTTACTGCGTGCATTATATGATCAAAATAAAGATCCACCATTCCGTACCTCGACATAGTCATAAAGGTTCGAATCTGTGTCATGCCAATAACCCCCCCTTTTTCAGCCACAGCCCTTAAGGCGATATCTGGCATAGCTCTTGGGTTTTCATGAACATCAGCGCATGTCGTATGAGAAATATGGATGGGGCGAGATGAAATATCTGTAGCATCAAGTGTAGTCTGGACATTTGCATGACTTAAATCGATCATCATACCTATATCGTTTAGTTTTTCAATCAACCGACCACCGAAGTCAGTAACACCTGAACCATGAGTTTCCATGCAGCCAGAACCGGCATAATTTTGATAATTATAAGTGAGTTGACAAGAACGTTGACCAACACCATAAAATACATCTACGTTATCAAGTTCACGCATAAAATGGTCTGAGTTTTGCGTGATGTAAAAAATTGCTATTTTTCCATCTGCACGGGCCCTATCAATATCAAGAACTTTATTTCCTTTTAAATAGTATTGTGATTTATCTTCTATATGTCTATCAAACCAAAGCATTTCTTCAAGTGCTGACTGAAAACCGCCTTCAACCGATAGGTTATCTTGTCTTGGGTTACCGCATGTGACTGCAATACCTCGCATACCAGCTGCCAACATTTCCTCGATTAACTGATCAGAATAAGTATCCCTAATCTCCCCCATAGCGTCAAAAACAAGTGCATTTCGTTCCGGATCCCAAGGTTTCCCTATTATTGCTGGTGTAAAATTTGGATCACTCTTTTGCGCCAATACTTTACCCCCAAGACTATGTAAAACAGGAATTGCCAAGGCACCTGACATGAATTTTCTTCTATCAATCATTTTAGTCCCTCATTATTTAAATTTTAAGAAATTAATGGTATCAGTCTGATTAATAAAATAACAACTATTTTCTGATAAATCATTTGACAAAACATGCTCTTATACTGCTACAATATAAATGTTAGAGTTAAAAAAAATTATACTTCAGAACACTAAAAAAATTACCATGGAGCAATAAAATGACCGAGAAAATAAACAATGCTATTTCTAAGCGAGATTTCTTACAAACCATTGGAATGATTGGTGGGTCTGCAGCTGTGATGACGGCGCTAAGTGGCTTCGAAAACAGTTTTGCATCCGAGATGACAGCACCACCAATGCTTAGCACATCCGGAAAGGGTCAAAAGGTAATTGTTCTTGGTGCAGGTCTTGCTGGTATGGTTTCCGCTCTTGAACTCAGTAAAAAAGGTTATGAGGTTGAACTTTTGGAGGCACGTGATTTTGCCGGTGGTAGAACCAGCTGTTCTAGAAAAGGAACAAAGGTTACTCAAGCAGATGGCACAATTGAAACTTGTGATTTTGAACATGGGCAATATCTAAATCATGGAGCTTGGCGTATTCCAGGTCAACATCATTCAACACTACATTATTGCCGTACTCTTGGAGTCCCTTTAGAGGTTATGTTAAACCATAGCAGTCAAAGCTATGTATATTCTGACTCCATTGAAGGTCCTTTGAATAATAAACGCGTTCGTCGAATTCATATGGAGGCCGATAGGAAAGGTCATGTAGCGGAACTACTCGCCAAATGTGCCTCAGGTGGAGCACTTGATGATATACTAACTCCGGAAGATATTGAAAAACTTTTAACTTATCTAAAAAGTATGGGTTTAATTAATGCTGATACTTTTGAATACCAGGCTAACGCAATCCGTGGATATTCCACATATAAAGGTGCGGGAGAGAATTATGGAACTTTATCTGAACCTTATGATCTGAGCGAGCTCCTAAATTTAAACATTCAAACTCGAGAATTAACGTCTGATCATCCAACATGTATGTTTCAGGCAGTAGGAGGCATGGACGCTTTATCTTTTGCACTTCGTGACGCCCTGCCCAGAGGTACAATGAAACTCAACAAAGAAGTGACGAAAATATCACAAACCAATGACGGGGTTTCTATAAATTACAAGGATACAAAAAGTGGTCGGGAAAGAACAACAAAAGGCGATTACCTTATTTCTACTATTCCCTTTGCAGTAGTCACAGAAATTGAAAACGATTTTAATCAAGACATCATTGATGCAATGAAAACACCAGCTCCGAGCCAGGTTTCGAAGTTTGGTCTTCAAATGAAGACACGCTTTTGGGAAGTTGAAGATATGATTTATGGAGGTGTTTCATCAACTAGTATGGCGGGAACTATTGCTTATCCATCTGCAGATTTACATGGTAATAATGGTGGTGTTATATTAGCTTCCTATCTATTTGGAGGACTTTCGACGGCATTCAGTAAAATGAATATAGATCAAAAAGTAGAATATGCACTGTCAACAGGGGAAAATATTCATCCTGGAAATTACAGACAAAACTTTAACGGTAAGGCCGCTGGTATTATTTGGGAAGATGAAAAGTATAATAAGTCTGGGTGGTCTAGTTGGCGTGGCGACAGCATAAAAAAATTACCCACCATACTTAAAGGCGAAAATCGAGTATTATTTGCTGGTGATTGCATAGCCCCTCGTCTCTCTGGCTGGATGGCCGGTGCTATTGAGGGTGCCTGGATTACCATAGCTGAACTAGATAAGCGTGCTGGCAGGGCTTAATATTTGTCTATAAGTTTTAAAAAGTACAAGGAACGCGATAAAATTGCGTGCCTTTCCCTTTTTGATGAAAATTGCCCAAAATATTTTGCAGCTAACGAAAAAATGGACTACAAATCGTTTTTAGATAAGA
>JABGYD010000055.1 GCA_018675425.1 Kordiimonadaceae bacterium | reverse complement strand
TGAGGCATTGGTGGAAAATAATCTACATATAATGTGCCAGGCCATTTGACCCATGATTTTTTTGGCCATGAGACGCCTGAATTATGAGCAACGACGATGATATCAAGGTTTCCTTCTTGTTGATAAAAAAACGCCCCAGACTTTAGAGGTCGACGTTCGCCAATTATAGTTCGTGTACCTTCGGAAAATATGATCATGGGTATTTTATGTTTCAAGAGCTTTTGGGCAAATACTGAGGTTTTCTTTTTCGCTTCGCCAGCACCTCGATTGATTGAAAGTACACCTATTTTATTCAATACCCTGCCGACAAGTGGAACTCTGTATAATTCTTTTTTAGCCATAGCTGTTAAACTCGGGGCTCGTTTAAAAAGAAAATATGCATCAATGTTACTCATGTGTTTACTGCATAATATATAACCCTTGTCTTTTGGAATATTCTCTAACCCTCGCTCTACTATTTTAACATTTGTAATTTTATCAAACATAAAAATAGTAGATCTAATTAGAAGCAATATTCCATGCCTTAGGGGTTTGGGAGATTTTAAAAATGAGAGTGGAGTTAGAACAAATATGATGGCCAAGGTAAAAGAGGTATAAAAATAACAATTAAAAATAATAGACCTTAAGATGATAGAAAGTGTGAGTTTTTTGCTATTTTCAGTCATGGTCCGGTTGTTTTTTTAAAAGGGTTAGATATAAGAAGCGTGATAATAATAAACTGATTGATAGGAAACTTGCAACGATAATACATTCAATTAGGCCGATGGTACCGTGATCTAAAGTAAAGGTAAGATAATAGGCTAGTGGGACCATAACTAAGCTATAACAAATTATATAAAATATCGCAGGCATCCATATATCCTGAGCCCCGCGCAAAGCATTACCGATCACAGTCTGTGCTGTATCCAGAAATAGCATCCAGGCCGATAGAGCAATCAACGGAGCGGTTGCTGCGATAAGTAATACATCTGTGCTAAAGAGGCTGGCTATTTGAGTGGGAAATAATATTAAAATAACCATTAATGGGAGGCAAATCATTCCGTTAAATGCGAGACCACATAGTCCCGCTAACGCCATATCCTGACGATCTTTGCGACCAAGAGCAATACCTACTCGTACGGCTGTAGCTCCAGCAACTCCATAACAAATCATGAATGGAACACCAAATGTAGTAAAGGCGATTGTCAGAGCGCCGAGACTAATAGTTCCCAACAATCCTGCAAAGATATAAAGTGCAGCAAAGCCTAAATGTTCAACAGTATTAGTAAAGCCGGCTGCGTAACCAATATGGCGAAGCTTTTTCCATGATTTCCATGTTGTATCTGCCTTCTCGAAAAGGCCAAACTTTTCACGGTCTAAAGCAAAAATTACATAACACAGCATGGATATAGCAAGGAATATTCTGACTATGTTGGTCGCCCATGCGGATCCAATCACTCCCATTGGTTCAAACCCAAGGTGACCCCATACAAGGGTCCAATTTAAGAATATATTAAGAATGTTAGCAATTAACATTAACACCATACCTGGTAGAGGCCGGTTAATACCTTCTAGAAAAAATTGCGAGCTAAGCATCAGGGCTACCATAGGAATGCCTATCGATAAAACGGCAATAACTTCTCCACCACCACGGGCAACATCTTCTGTTTGTCCTAGGAATAGTAAAATTGGTTCACCAAATAGACAAATTACAAAACCGACCAAACCAATAACAAGGCTGTAGGGTATCGAGCGACGCCAGATACGGCCACACTTCTTATAATCCTCTGCTCCATAAGCTGTGGAGGTCAGAACCATTGTTCCCATAAGTAGCCCAATAATAGCAACGATCAATGTAGATGCGAGAGCACTATTGGCTATACCTTGATAACCAACTTCTATAGTAGAGTAACGTGCGACCATGGCTGTATCAACAATACCTAGGGTCATAATGCCAAGACGTTGAAAAATAATAGGAACTGATAAGGAAACCAGTTGTGAGAACTGCCTTTTAATTCTGTCCTTATCCCATTTACCGTATTGTGCTTCTAACGTCGCCATTGATTTCTCTTAAATTATTTTCTACAGAGGTACATTAAATAAGAGAATTAGCAATTTTTATTTTAATAATTGCCTTTACTCAGGCTCATTGACACCAAGTAGGCGGCAGGCTGCAGTTACAGTATTTTGTAATAAGACAGCAATTGTCATGGGGCCGACACCACCAGGTACAGGTGTGATTGCACCCGCACGCTGAACGGCGGCCTTAAATTCTACATCTCCGACAAGTCTTGTTTTACCATCTTCCATTTCTATGCGGTTGATCCCTACGTCAATGACAGTTGCACCTTTTTTGATCCAGTCACCTTTTACTAATTCAGGAACGCCTACTGCTGCAACAACAATATCAGAACGCCCGACAACTTCTGCAAGGTTTTTGGTTCGGCTATGGGCGATGGTTACGGTGCAACTTTCGTTCAGGAGTAACTGTGCCATCGGCTTGCCAACAATATTAGACCTTCCAACAACTACAGCATCAAGACCACTTAGATTGCCTAAGTGGTTTTTTAGCATCATGATGCATCCCTGAGGGGTACAGGGCACCATGCCCTTGCCACCCGTCGCAAGGAGGCCAGAATTAATAACATGAAACCCGTCCACATCTTTTTCTGGAGTGATCGTTTCAATCACAGCCGCCTCGTTGATATGTTTAGGGAGAGGAAGCTGTACGAGAATGCCGTGAACAATAGGGTCTTTATTAAGTTCCTTAACCTTGGTAATTAGGTCTTCTTCGCTGACATTATCATCCATCAGATATTCAAAACTATTCATACCGGCTGCATTAGTCGATTTATTCTTGTTTCTTACATATACTTGGCTAGCGGGATCTGTGCCAACCAATATAACGGCAAGCCCAGGCGTAAGATTATGATTAATCTTTAGAGTTTCAACCTTGCGAGCAATTTCTTCTTTCAGATTTTTGGCAAACATTTTTCCATCGATGATAGAGGCGGTCATAAAATTAAATCCTTAGAATGCAATATATCAAGCGAGCCTTATAATAACCTCAGCAATGAATGGGGTGATGTATTTTAAAGCAAAAAAAACGATGATTGGCGACAGGTCAATTCCGCCAAGGTTAGGTAGAGTATTTCTGATTGGCCTTAGTATGGGCTCAAATAATTTATAAAGAGCACCGTAGATGAGGGTAACAAATTTATTGTAGGTATTAATCACATTGAAAGAAACTAGCATGCTTATAACAATGTAGATAAAAAGTAGCATTGAAATAATACTTGATAAGCCCATGATCAAGTCTACTAATAAATAAGCAAAATTACCCATTTTTTAAATCCATTTTTATTTTTCTATATTTTGTTACTTAAGTAGATGTAAATGTAAGGGTGTAATCTTTCAATAGTTACTTTTTAAAAATAGAGTAATTTTTTTGTATCATTATGTATGTCACTAATACAGCTATTTCAAAAGGTTATATTAGTGAGCTTTATTCCAATTGTCACCAACACCGCAATCAACGGTTAGCGGGATTGATATCTCAAGTGATGGTAGAGCCGCATTTTCCATAGTTTTACAGATTAAGGGGATGGTTTTATTTACTTCCTCTTCGGGAACTTCAAATACTAATTCATCGTGGACTTGAAGAAGCATTTTGGCGCCTAGACCCGCATTTTTTATTGTGTCTGGCATCTTAATCATGGCGCGGCGAATTATGTCAGCTGCAGACCCCTGAATTGGAGCATTAATGGCCGCTCGTTCACCGAATGAACGTTTCATACCATTTGTGTCATTAATGCTAGCGATGTGTATTTTTCTACCAAAAATAGTTTCCACATACCCCTTGTCGCGGCAATATTCCATTGTGTCTTCCATATAATGGCGAATGCCGGGGAAGCGTTCAAAGTATCGGTCGATAAACATTTTAGCCTCAGAACGGCTCATACCCAATTGGCGAGCCAACCCGAATGAGCTGATACCGTATATAATACCAAAATTGATTGCTTTTGCTTGCCGTCTAATGGAAGGATCCATACCCTCTATTGGAACACCAAAAACTTCGGATGCTGTCATAGCATGAATATCGATGCCGTCATTAAAGGCCTGTTTAAGACTATCAAGGTCAGCTATGTGCGCAAGTAGACGAAGTTCGATTTGGCTATAATCAGCGGCAACAAGTTTAAAACCCTCTTGAGGGATAAAAGCATTTCGTATCTTTCGACCTTCGTCGCTGCGAATAGGAATATTTTGTAAGTTAGGATCGTTTGACGAAAGTCGTCCTGTTGTTGTTGATGCCATAGAGTAGGAAGTGTGTATGCGCCCAGTGTCCGTATTTATTTCATTCTGGAGCGCATCGGTATAAGTACTCTTAAGTTTGGCTAAACCCCTCCACTTGAGAACTTTTTCTGGAAGTAAGTGGCCGTCTGCTGCAAGCCCCTCAAGGATATCGGCGCCAGTTGTATATGCGCCGGTTTTACTTTTTTTTCCGCCGGGAATTTCCATTTCATCGAAAAGAACCTCACCGAGTTGCTTGGGCGACGCTATATTAAATTGATGACCAGCAAGTTTATGAATTTCTCCCTCTAGTTCGGCTAGACGTAGGCCAAATTCATTAGAAAGGCGCGCAAGCATATCACGGTCGACTTTAATTCCGTTATGCTCCATTTCGACGAGTACCTTAACTAATGGGCGTTCTAAGGTTTCATAAACGGTGACCATCTTTTCCTGCGTAAGTCTTAATTTTAGAATGCGATGCAGTCTACCAGTAATATCTGCGTCTTCCGCTGCATATTCTGTAGCTTTATCGATCTGCACTTTATCAAAGGTTATTTGGCTCTTGCCCTTACCAGCAATTTCTTTAAATGGGATTGGTGTTATACCTAGGTGTACTCGTGAAAGTTCATCCATCCCGTGCTTGTTAACTCCTGCGTCAAGCACGTATGATAAAAGCATTGTGTCATCAAATGGTTTGATACTAACATCATATTTTTTTAAAACTAATGCATCATATTTTATATTTTGACCAATTTTTAGAACTGCAGGGTTAGAGAGAAGAGGACGAAGAAGTTCCAGAGCTTGATCTAAAGGGATCTGATCTGGCATTGGGCTTTCGTTTGGTTCTGATAAGAGATCAACGTGCTCTTCAGAGACCCTGACATGTTGTAATGGGATATAGCAAGCTGCACCACTTTCTACTGATAGTGAAATACCAACCAGATTTGCCGCCATAGCGTTTAAAGATGTAGTTTCCGTATCTATGGTCACTTGGCGCGATTTTTCTGCTACGTTGATCCATTTTTTGAGTGCATCGATCGTACTGACCGTTTCGTAAGTCACTTCTTTTGGTGCCACATTTTCAGTCGGGGCGAATTCTGCCGATACATCAGGACCTAGATGATTGAGGATCCTAGCTTGCAGGCTTCTAAAGTTTTGTTCTTCTAGAAAAGGCAGTACTCTCTCCGGGTCGATATCACCAAGTTCGAAACTCCCAAAATCTGGAAGGTCTGGAACCTCCTGTGATAGGGTGACGAGTTCGCGACTAAGACGCGCCAGATCCGCGAATTCAATTAAGTTTTCCCGACGTTTATTCTGCTTAATCTCAGACGCTCTTTCTAGGAGTGTATCTAGGTTACCAAACTCCTCGAGCAGAAGTGCTGCAGTTTTTACTCCAATACCGGGAACGCCCGGAATATTATCTGAGCTGTCCCCAGCAAGAGCTTGTATTTCTATAACTTTTTCTGGCCCAAGACCAAATTTTTCGACTACCTCATCTGCTCTTATGATGCGATTTTTCATACTATCGAACATACTGATATTGTCTGAGAC
>JABGYD010000028.1 GCA_018675425.1 Kordiimonadaceae bacterium | reverse complement strand
AAGTGACACTGTTACAAAACCAAGTAGCGAGATGAAGCAAGCTGCAATGGACTGTGTCCTTGGAGATGATGTTTATGGTGAGGATCCAACCGTTAATGAGCTTGAAGAAAAAATGGCAACTTTATTAGAAAAAGAAGCAGCAATTCTTGCTTTTTATGGAATTTTATTGTTAATGAAATGAGAAAAAATTGTTATATTAAAACTAATTGTTATATTATAGCTAATTGTTATATTATAACTATAAGTGAAAATTAAAGTTCTATTAAAATGAAAAGATTAAACTATAAAAACTTTTGGAAGAGAATTTTGGATTTATTGCTAGTTTTACTTATTCTCACAATCCTATCGCCATTTCTGATTATAATTGCAATTCTAATTAGAGGTAAAATGGGAAGTCCTATCTTGTTCACTCAGGATAGACTTGGTTATAAAGGGAAGGTCTTTAAAATTTTCAAGTTCCGTAGCATGACCAACACCCAAGATGAAAATGGTGATCTGATGTCAGATGATTACCGCCTAACAGCCTTTGGTAAATTTCTTCGTAATTGGAGCATTGACGAACTTCCGCAGCTTTGGAATATAATTATTGGCGATATGAGCCTAATCGGCCCCCGCCCGTTAGTCGCAGAATACAAACAAAAATACTCGTCTAAACAAATGCGCCGACACGAAGTGCGTCCTGGCATTAGTGGTTGGTCACAGGTTACTGGCCGAAATACTGTAAGCTGGAATAAAAAATTTATCCGTGATGTATGGTACGTGGATAACTGTAGTCTTATGCTTGATTTAAAAATACTATTATATACTATTCCATTGGTTTTGATGCGAGCAGGAATTGCTGCCGATAATCATGTGACAATGCCCGTATGGGCAGGCAATCAAAATAAAAAAGAGCCTTCAGCCTCAAAAGAAAATGATAACGCATAACCATATTTTCAACCTCGCCCGCCTAAATTTAGATGATCTAATTATTCAGAAGTTTTTTTACTTCGAAGTTTTTTAAGGCTCCCTTTTCGTTTTTTACCTTCTATTCGCCTCGTTTTAGATGCAAAAGTCGGTTGTGTTTTTTTTCGAAATTTTGGTATGGTTGCAGCTTTTTTAAGAAGTTCAACTAATCTGACCATAACTTCTTCACGATTTCGAATTTGTGAGCGGGTACTATTTGCGGTCATAATAACTACGCCCTCACTATTCATGCGTTGACCAGATAATTTTTTAAGACGATCAAACATTGACATATCCAAAGCTTGAAAAAAATTTGCATCAAAGCGAATTTGTACAGCACATTCTACCTTATTTACGTGCTGACCTCCAGGGCCTGGTGAACGAATAAAACGAACCTCGACATCATCCTCATTAATATAAATTTTATCCGTAATCTTTAACATTTACTTATTCACTATATTTCACAAATTATTTATTCGTCTAAGACATTTAATATGACTATGATAGTTAACTTTTAATTAATCGGAGCCAAGAGTGAAACTTAAAATTAGATATCTATTCATTTACTTACTTTTTACACTATCATCGGCGCTCGCAGATGATACGCCAAGAATTGACTATGAGCAATATACTCTAGCTAACGGACTAAGGGTCGTGGTCCATACAGATAAAAATGCACCAATTATTTCTGTGAACGTCTGGTATCACGTTGGCTCCAAGGATGAACCTGAAGGAAAAAGTGGTTTTGCTCATTTATTTGAGCATTTAATGTTTAACGGCAGTGAAAATTATGATGATGATTTTTTTAAACCTCTTCAGGAAATTGGAGCTAGCCGCATCAATGGAACCACATCTCGCGACAGAACTAATTACTACCAAACCGTTCCCGTTGGTGGGCTTGACCGTATATTGTGGATGGAATCTGACCGTATGGGACATCTGCTCGGGGCAATATCAAAAGAAAAACTTGATGAACAAAGGGACGTAGTTAAAAATGAAAAACGCCAGGGCGAAAACAAGCCTGGGGGAAAATTATATTATCATATTTATGAAGGTGTCTATCCGAAGGATCACCCTTATCACCATTCAACAATTGGGTCGATGGAAGATCTTGATAATGCCTCGCTTACAGATGTCAAAGCTTGGTTTTCTAAATATTACGGACCAAATAATGCTGTCATCGTCTTAAGTGGTGATATTGACATTGAGCAATCAAAGGTGCTCACACAAAAATATTTCGGGGATATTTCTGCCGGGCCGCCGCTTTCCCAAAAAAAATCATGGGTACCCATCCACAAAACTAATCGATATGAAGTGATGGAAGATCGTGTGCCCGAGACGTATTTGACTTGGTCATGGGCTGTACCTGGTCGCACGAGCAAGGAGTTTGCGGAACTTGAAATTGCAGCTTCAATATTTGGTGGGGGACGTAATAGCCGGCTTTATAAAAAACTTGTCCATGAACAGGAGCGGCTAAATAGTGCCTCTGCATCAATAATTCCTGGAGAACTTTCTAGTATATTTATGGTTTCCGCCGAACTTAAAAAGGGAGAGAATGCTAAAAATATAACACAGGTCGTAGAAGATATGTTCTCAAAATTCTTAGAAGATGGCCCTTCAAAAAAAGAGCTTACCCGCGTAAAGTCATCCATCGAAAATAGTATGATCCGTACGATGGAGAGTATTTCCAGTAAAGGCTCAATTTTAGCGAGTGGAGCCATATATGCTGATGATCCGGGATTTATCCATAAAAAGCAATTTTGGCAAAGCTCGACCACACGAAAAAGTATCAAAAAGGTGATAAACCAATGGCTAACTAAAGGGTTTTACAAACTTGATTTAGTACCTTTTGGCAATTATAAAACTCTAAAATCCACAGCAGATCGGAGTAAAATTCCCGACTTTAAGGCTGAAGAAAAAATAAACCTTCCTCCTCTTCAGCACGCTATACTTACTAATGGCATTAGGGTCACCCTTGCAGAACGTAATAGCGTGCCAACAGTTAATCTTGCCATTCGTTTCGATGCTGGTAGAGTTACAGATTACGACGTAAAATTTGGCACCTCTTCTTTCACGTTCGGTAATATGAATGAGGGAACCAAAACATTATCATCACTAGAATTTAACGAATTAAAAACAAAACTTGGCGCACGCATAGGGTTTTCAAACGGTCTTGATAGCTCAAACATTAGCCTTTCGGCACTGAAAAAAAACCTATCTAATTCGATCAAACTTTGGGCTGATGTTATCAAGAACCCTGCATTTAGATCTACTGATATTGAACGCGACAGGTCGTTAACACTTGCCCAGCTCGAACAGGCAAAGATGAGCCCCGACAGCATCGCGGGTAGCCTGCTTACTAAAGTTCTTTATGGCGAAGATCATGTATATAGTGGTCGCTCAATATTAGAGCGAGAAATTATGATACGGAGTATTAATCGTAAGGACCTTATTGATTTTCATGAGTTATGGATCAGGCCCGATAATGCAAAAATTTATGTAGTTGGCGATACTACACTCAAAGAAATAACTGGGGAACTCAATAATTACTTTGGTGATTGGTTACTTCCGAGCCGATCCAAAGGCATAAAAACATTAACAGATGCGTCCTATTTAGATAAAAGCCATATAATTCTCGTCGATCGTCCAAAGGCGGCACAGTCTATTATTCTCGCAGCACACCTAGTAACCCCGTCGACCGATAAAAATGCATTCAATGTTGACGCTATGAACGATATTTTAGGTGGAAATTTTACCTCGCGGATTAATATGAACCTACGTGAAGATAAAGGTTGGTCTTACGGCGCCAGTAGTAGTATTGGACAGGCAATAAGGCAAAGGTCATTTCGAGTTAGCACGTCGGTGCAGACGGATAAAACAGCCCTTGCCATGAACGAAATTGTAAAAGAAATATTAGACTATCAGTCAAATCGGCCACCCAGTTCCGAAGAATTGAACTTAATGATCAAAGGAAATACGTTACCTCTACCTGGCAGATTTTCTACTAACCGTAGTCTAATGAGCTATATCATGAGTAACGAAAATTTCGGGAGGCCTTATAATTATGCTCAAACACTTTATAATAAGTACGCTGCCCTTAACCCTAAACTGTTACAGCAAACCGCGCAAAGGTATCTACGTCCAGATGCCATGATCTGGGTTATTGTTGGAGATCTGGCGAAAATTGAGAAAAATATCCGTGGGTTAGAGCTTGGGGATATAGAAGTTTGGGATGAAAGTGGGAATAAAATCAGATGATGAAAAATTCTTTTATAAATTTTTTATCTTCTAAAGCCATACTCGTTGGTTTTCTAATTTGTTTCTCGACATCTTATGCTCAAGATAGAAAAAAAATCAATCTCGAAATGCAAGGTGCCCTTGAGCAGATTGCTCGGGGGCATGTTCCAGGAATATCTGTCGCCATAGCGTCTCCTGAAGGTATGATTTGGTCCGGTGCAGCAGGCTATTCTGACATAGTAAGTCAGAAGCCCGCTTCCCAAGCGCACCTTTTTGGGATTGGAGACATTACCAGTCTTTATGTTTCCACGGTGATTATAAAAATGGCTCAAGATGGGATAATTAACCTTAGTGATACTCCTTACGATATTTTAGGTGCAATAGTAGATGAGATCCCTAACGCGAAAAGTGCAAATCTTTATCAACTACTTAATCAAACTAGCGGAATATACTCATGGGCAGATAATGAGGCCTGGGCTAGGAGGGGCCGCGGTATTCAGATGAACCCCAAATACCTTTGGGGCAGAGATGAGCAATTAAAATACATCAAACGCGATATACATTCCGCCGTCCATAGTCCGGGCGAATATTACTCATTCTCAAAAAGTAATTCCAGTATACTAGGTTTAATCATAGAAAAATTAACTGGTGGCCCAATAGAACTAGAAGTGAGGAGCCGTATTTTAGACCCACTCAATCTTAAAAGTACTTACTATGATAGCTTTGAGAAAGTTCCGGCGGGTAGTTTGGTAGGAAGCTACCATTTAGCAACCAATACGTTTATTTCTAAAGTTGGTATAAATTCCAAGTTTGAATTTGGACTTAATCGACTGATTAATACATCTGGTGCTAATCTATCGTCGGAGGGGTTAGCGGGTGGTGTTGTGACGTCGGCGCGAGAGCTTGCACTATTTTCAGCTAAATTATGGGGTGGTAATTTTCTCAGCAAAGCCGATTTAAAAAAAATTAATCCTTCAAAAATAAATGGCCAAATAGGAATACATAGTGAGATACTTGGCTTTACTGCAGATGTCAGAAAAATTGAAGGAAGTAACCTTGTTTTAGTGTCACTTGTTAATCTTGGCGTCGCAAATAGTGGTGAAAATGACATAAAATCCTACCTCAACAACTATCTAGATAAAATAATACTACCAATTGCAAAAAAGTATGCGCTGTAAAGATAAAATATGATAAATAATCTTTACAATTAATCTACATGGAACGAACCTTATGACAGCCAGTAATAAAATAACACTTACAAAACCTGATGATTGGCACCTTCATGTTCGTGATGGTGTATTTTTACCTTCCGTTCTCTCGGATACAGCGGATAGATTCGCAAGAGCAATTATTATGCCAAACCTTGTAGATCCAGTCACTACAACTCGGCTGGCAGGCGAATATCGTAGCCGTATTATTGGGGCGCTTCAAAATAAACATAAACTCACTTTTGACCCTCTCATGACACTCTACCTTACCAACCGGACAAGTGCCTCAGAAATTAAAAAGGCTCGAGAAAGTGGTTTTGTTCATGCTGTTAAGTGGTACCCTGCTGGTGCCACAACAAATTCTAATCAAGGCGTCAGCGATATTGTTGCCTGTTATGATGTCCTTGAAGCCATGGCAGAAGAAGGCATGCCCCTTTTGGTTCACGGTGAAGTAACCGACCCAACCGTAGATATATTTGACCGTGAACGCGTTTTCATTGATCAGTTTCTAACTGGAATTATCAAAAATTTTCCAACCTTAAAGATAGTTTTTGAACATATTACGACTGAAGATGCAGTTCTACTTGTTGAAGGTGCATCAGATAATGTTGCTGCTACAATCACCGCACATCATATGCTATTAAACCGAAATTCACTTTTTAATGGAGGTATTCGCCCTCACCATTACTGTCTTCCGGTATTAAAAAGAGAAAAACACCGAAAAGCTTTGATTAAAGCGGCAACAAGTTCTAGTAAAAAATTCTTTCTTGGCACCGATAGTGCCCCACATACTAAAGAAACAAAAGAAAGCGCCTGTGGTTGCGCCGGAATTTATTCTTCTCATGGCGGAATAGAGTTTTATGCTGAAATATTTGATAAGGCGGAAGCACTTGATAAACTTGAAGCTTTTGCCAGTTTCAACGGTCCCGACTTTTACGGATTGACGCGTAATCAAGATAAAATAACCTTGTCTAGAAAACAGAGTGTGATTGCGGATGTTATCCCATTTGGTAATGAAGAATGCGTGCCACTACGCGCTGGCGGCAATCTTAGGTGGTCACTTGACTAAAAGAAAATATCGATGATCTTATGGGCGGATGTCAGTTTACTAAACTCTCCACCAGCATCACGGTTCGTAAGAATAACAACTGTAAAATTCTTTGATGGTATCCGGTAAATTATATTTCTAAATCCAATAGAACTGCCTGTATGATAAAGAATATCCATGTTTTTATAATTCTCTATGCGCCAACCATACCCGTAATTCATCAGTTTTCCTCTGCTGGTCTTGTGATTAGAAAATGCCGCATCGAGATACTGCTGACCGAGTAACTGATAAGTATAAAGAGACTGGTCCCACCTATAAAGATCCTCAAGGTTTGAATAAATTCCACCATCACCAAGTACCGCACTGTATTTATTTTGATCCGTAAGTCTGACCCCACTTTCTTCAATCGTGTAGCCATATGCTCGATTAGAAACCTCGTTAATACCATTTTCATAAGCGAGTGTATTATCCATATCTAGTGGATCAAATATGTTATTTTTTAGATAATTCCCAAAAGTGATACCTGTTTCTTTTTCAATAATTTGGGTAAGGGCCGCATAGGCCGTATTACTATATCTGTGTTTTTCTCCTGCTGGAAAATAGGCCCCCTCCATACTCATCATCGAAGTAAGAACATCTTTATCTTTTAACTGTCGCACTTGTCCCTTTGGTTCTAGACCCTCATAATCGTAGAGACCAGAAGTATGGTGTAAAAGATCCTTAATGGTAATTATTTTTCCATAATCCGGAAACTCTGAGAAAATATCAAGCAGGGTAGTGTCTAATGATAAATTTCCACGCTCAACTAACTGCAAAATACTCATAGCCGTGAACTGTTTAGTGATTGAAGCAAGCCGAAAATTTGTTTTCGGGGTCACTGGCAAACCTTGTTTCAAATCAGCCATACCAAAACCTTTTTGCAAGATTGGTGTCCCATCCTGAATGATCATCACCGCAGCTCCTGGCATTCCTAGTGAATTATAATCAGAAAAGATTTGATCGATCTTCATCAAATTGTTCTCCATAATGTTTTCTTTACTACATGATGAAAGAACGCCCATAATCATAATTAAAAATAGTTTTATCATTTTTTTTCTTTCACTTAGCTAGAACTCCACTGTAGCAAAATTCTGCAGGACCAGACATTACAGGTGAAACATCGTCTTTATAGCTAACTTTCAGTACCCCGCCTGGCATTTCAACATAAGTATATTCACTTTTTATTAATCCTCTCGCAAGGGCCGCGGCAACCACCGCACACGATCCGCTCCCACAAGCTGCCGTAAGTACGCCTGGTCTTTCATAAACTTGAAATTTTATATGGTTATCATTAAGTATCTCGGCAACACCTACATTTGCCGACTTTGGTAAAAGAGCATTTTTTTGAATACGAGCACCCACGCCCGCCACATCAATCTTATCCAAGTCATCAACAAAGAAAATCAGATGTGGATTAGCCACATTAATTGCAACACCATCCCCTAAACCCTCATCTGTAATATCAACATGTAGGGTGTCATGCGCTACCGCAAGTGGTATTTTTTGCCAGTCAAACGAAATTTTTCCCATTTCAACACTAATATTTACACCGTCACGCCTACAGTTTAGCACCTCGTAATTAATTTCAAGACCTAGTTCATCAAGGCCACTTTCTTCAAATAAAAGAAGGGCTACACAACGGGTTGCATTACCGCAGGCTTCAACCTCTGGTCCGTCGGGGTTGTAAATCCTTACTCTAGCGTACGCACCTTTACCAGCCTTACTAACGGGTTCAATCACTAAAAGTTGATCTGCGCCAACACCAACACGTGGATCGCATATGGTCGCAATATCAACAGCCGGCGGCGCAAAGGCTCGCGTACGACCATCAACAATAACAAAATGGTTTCCAAGACCTTGCATTTTCACAAAGGGGCAACCTTGCGGAACTATATCCAACCAATTAGGCATCATTATACACTTTCACTATTAAAAAGTGATGCAATGGCATCGGTGACATAATCAATATTAGCCTCGGTAAGACCGGCTATATTGATACGACCATTAGCCATAAGAAAGATACTGTAATCATTAATCAGCGTATGGATTTGCTCCGCACTTAAAGTTAAATAAGAAAACAGTCCGTTTAACTCTTCAATATAATTGAAGTCGCTGTTGGGCGCCTTTTCGTTCATCTTTAATACAAATAATTTACGCATCTTTTTTACTCTATTGCGCATTTTATTAACTTCCGAGATCCATTCAGCTCGGAGGTCTGTATCCCCTAGTATATGGGCGACCACAGCAGCACCATGATCCGGTGGCATAGAATAATTTACGCGCACCGCGCCAAGCATATGAGACTCGTTTTTTAAATGTTCTTCTGCGCTAGATGAAATCAATGTAATAGCACCGGCACGATCACGGTACATGGCAAAATTCTTTGAGCAGGAACTTGCAATCAATGCTTCCGGTAGCATCGTACTCATTAAACGGGCAGCGTAGCTGTCCTCTTCGAGACCCCGAGAAAAGCCTTGATAAGCAAAGTCCACAAAAGGCACAAGCCCTTTTTCTAGCATTACAGTCGCTAGCTCATCCCACTGATCGTTAGAAAGGTCCGCACCAGATGCGTTATGGCAACAGCCGTGTAGAATGACCACATCACCACTTTTTGCCCTGCTTAAGTCCTCCATCATTCCCTCGAAGAGAAAAACACCTCCTTTGGTATCATAGTAGCGGTACTGTCTAGGTTTTAGCTCCAGTGACTTAGTGACAGCAGTATGGTTTGGCCAAGTGGGGTTAGAAATCCAAATATCAGCATTTGGATTACACTTTTTAACTAGTTCAAGGCCTATGCGGACACCGCCCGTTCCCCCTGGTGTTTGAAAAGTAGAGACCCGGCTTTCATGAACAGCTGGATGGTCAGCACCAATTAGCATGTCCTGCACTACCTGATTGAAATTCGCATTTCCTGCTGGTGAGAGATAAGTTTTTGTATCCTGATTACTTACTAAATATTGTTCAGCTTTTTTAACGCTATTCAAAATTGCTGTGTGGCCGTTGGCATCCTTATAAACTCCTACACCCAAGTCGACTTTATTTGGGTTTGCTGATGCTTTAAACATTTTAGAAACAAGAAGAATTGGGTCATCGCCCATTTCGGATAAACCACTAAATAACATATTTATTTTTCCTTTTATTTATCTGAAATAGTTAAGAATAAAACCACAGCGGTTAGAGCTGAGGTCAAAACTGCCATGAATACAAAAAGTAGGATAACATATTTTAATATTCCAATAGCAGTCACACCAGTAAAAATAATTTTTTTATTTATACATTTTACAATATAATTTTAAATTAGGGTAAATTCAAGTTTCTTTGACAATAGCTTTACCTGAGTTATATTCTTTTTAATGGATAATAAAAACTTTTAAGGGACTACATTATGATCAAAAGTCGCATTCTTTTATTAAGCGCCCTGGTCGCATTTTACGCGCTACCAGCTCAAGCTCAAGATTATACAAAGTATACGGAAGCAGCCCTTAAAAAAATCATCAGCGAAATTGCAATCGTAGAGACAAAACTTTTAGTTCCTATGCGTGATGAAGTGGGTCTTTCCACTGATGTCTATCGGCCGAAGAATATAGACGGACCTGTGCCAACAATTTTTGTCCGCACACCCTATAATATGAATGTGCCATCAAGGCGTACACTTTATAATATCGTTGAAGCCGTCAGCCGCGGTTATGCTTATATTCTACAAAATGAACGCGGGCGTTATTTTTCTGAGGGCAAATTTGAAATTCTCGGCTACCCACGCACCGATGGCTATGATGCTCTTGACTGGATATCGGCCCAAAAATGGTCGAACAATAAAGTAGGTACTATTGGTTGCTCTTCAACAGCAGAGTGGCAACATGGGCTTGCCGCCATGGATCATCCAGCTCACGCTGCGATGGTTCCACAGGCTTCAGGTGCTGGTATCGGCCGTGTGGGAGAATTTTGGGAACACGGAAATTGGTATACTGGCGGCGTTCAGCGCATTCTATTTTTCATATGGCTTTACGGAGTTGATAACCCGCTCCGTGCAGAAATACCTGAGGGGTTAAGTCCAGAGATTCGTACCCAAATCAGCCAATATAATGATCTCTCAACAAGCAAGCCCGCAGTGGATTGGCAATCACAAATTTTTCATCTGCCAATTCAAGAGCTGCTCACAAGCATGGGGGAGCCGGAAGGTACATTTGAGGAATTTGTAAAACGTAGCCCAGCATCTGAAGGGTGGTTTGATGGCGGCCTTTATCATGACAATGAGAAGTGGGGTGTCCCAGGACTTTGGTTTAATTCATGGTACGATGTCTCCATCGGTCCAAATATGGCATTGGCAAATCACGCCCGCACAAATGGTATCGACGCAGAAGTTCGTGAAAATCAATATGTAGTTGTAGGACCTAACAACCACTGCCAATTCGCTAGTCTTGGTCCTGATTTTACTAGTGGAGATCGCGACCTAGGCGATACATCATTTGATACAGACGGCCTTGTTTACGCCTGGTTTGATAAATGGCTCAAAGGTAAAAACATAGCTTTTGATCAAGAAACCCCTCACAATCAATATTATACAATGGGCGCAAACAAATGGCAGGGTGATGATGAATGGCCCCCAAAGGCTGCCAAAAATGTTCGTCTTTACCTCCACTCGAATACTAATGCCAATAGCCTCTTTGGTGATGGATACGCAAATTTCGAGGAGCCTACAGAGGACGGTGAAGATAGCTACTACTACGACCCTATGATCCCTGTAAAAACGATTGGTGGTGGAGACTGTTGTAACGGAGGTATTGTTACAGCAGGTTCATTTGACCAACGAACAATTGAGGCACGAAATGATGTACTAGTTTATACAACCGATCCTCTTGAAGAACCAATTGAGGTAACTGGTTTTGTTGACGCCGTTCTTCATGTTTCATCAGATGCTAAAGACACAGACTTCGCAGTTAAACTTGTGGATGTTGCGCCAGATGGCACCGCTTATATAATTGATGATACCATTTTTCGCACTCGTTACCGCGAGGGATATAGCAAACAAGTAATGATGAAAGAAGGTGAAATTTATAAACTCGATATGACGCCAATGACTACAAGTATCGAGTTTCAAAAAGGTCACAGCATCCGTATCGAGGTAACATCATCAAATTTTCCAAAGTTTGTCCGTAACCTCAACACGGGCGGTAATAATTACGATGAAAGCAAGGGTGTGATCGCCCATAATACGATCCATCTTTCTAAAGACCATCCATCATATATTGTATTGCCAATTGTAAAGTAAATAATTTTTAAAGCTTCTAATATAACTCCAATGGGCTTTAATTTCGAAAGCCTGAATTGCGAATTTCGGTGATTTTTTTCTGCATCTCCATGACTTTCTCAGGGTAAAGCTCAGCAACATTTTTTTGCTCTCCCTTATCAGAAATAAGGTCATAAAGTTGTGAGTTCGGTGTGAAACCACCTTCTATACCTTTATCTTTTTCAACCCACTGCGCCCTTATATTCCGTGCCTTTTCAGTCGGAACAATATATTTCCAGTTCCCTGCACGAATAGAAAGGGTGGCCACAGATTCTTCAATAATAAAATCCCGTGCATGATAAGAGGTTCCAAGATAAGCGGAAAGCGTATTAATACTATCTATTGCTTCACCTGCAACAAGTTTGATATCAAGCAAGCTCGCGAGCGACGCATAAAGGTCTACCTGTGAAAGCAAAGCGTCGCTAACGCCAGGGACCACTGAACCCGGCCAACGGAGGATAGTTGGCATACGTGTCCCTGCCTCAAAGGCACTATATTTTCCGCCGCGGTATGGTCCAGAAGGTCTGTGGCTTCCCAAACTTAAAACCGCATGATCAGCATAACCATCATCGAGCACAGGCCCGTTATCGCTGGTAAACAGAATGATAGTATTCTCCTCGATCCCAAGACCCCTTACCGTATCGACGATCTCGCCAACGACCCAGTCTACCTGAGAAATTGCATCACCACGTGGACCCATTTCAGTCATACCAATAAATTTCTCGTTTGGCATACGTGGTACGTGGATATCGTGAAAGGAATAAAAAAGAAAAAAAGGATCATCAGCACTTGATTTTATAAAGTCTCGAGCTTTGTCCGTAAACACAAATGGAATTTTTTCATCATCCCATAACGCCGCTTCTCCACCACTCATAGAGCCTATTCTAGCAACACCATTAATGATAGTTTCATTGTGTTGAGGGTCAGCGGCGTAGCGTAGCAGATCTGGTCTGTCCAATCCGTGAGGTCGGTCTCCAATTTTTTTGATATAACTAACCTCGATCGGGTCAGCCGGATCCAAATTAACCACGCTTTGGTTTTCAAGATATACCGTCGGCACTCGATCACCCGTTACAGGCATCAGGAAACTATAATCAAATCCTACCTCCGATGGTCCAGGTGTTACCGCTATGTTCCAGTCAATATTACCATCACCAAGCCCAAGGTGCCATTTTCCAATCACAGCGGTCTTATAGCCCGCCTTCTTTAGCATTAGTGGTAAAGTTGGTTTTCCAGGCTTAATCAGTGCCGGTGCATCGCCCTCCAAAATATCACTTTCAATGCGAAACCCATACTCCCCAGTAAGGAGCGCGTAACGGGAAGGGGTGCAGGTCGCAGCCGTACTATGAGCATCTGTGAAATTTAGGCCTTCTGCCGCAAGTTGATCAATATTAGGAGTTTTTACTGCCGTTGCCCCATTCACGCCTATATCCCCGAACCCTAGGTCATCTACGTAAAGTAAAATAATATTAGGTTTTTTTTCTTCGGCAAAGTAAGCCAAAGCATCCCCATGGGCACTAACTGCTAATAAAATACTTACAAGTAATATTCTGAGTGAAGCCAGCAACAATATTTATTTTCCTTTATTATTTAAAACTACACTATCAGAATAATTCAAAAAATAAAAAATAAAAAAGGCCCCGAAAACGGAGCCTTTTAAATCATTGATCTGAAATAATTATATCACTCCAGGGAATGCTCCGCCATCAAGCAGAATATTTTGACCAGTAACAAAGCCAGCATTCGCAGAACATAGCCATCCGCATGCATCCCCAAATTCTTCAGGACGCCCAAAACGGCCAGATGGATTAGCGGCCATACGACCTACACGTGCATCGCCTTCACTTATTCCCTTTGCCTTAGCTTCACCAGCAATGACCTCAGCAATCCGATCTGTTTCAAAAGGCCCAGGAAGAATGTTATTAAGAGTGACGTTGTCTTTTACTGTTGTACGGGCAACTCCAGCAACAAAACCAGTCAAGCCTGCGCGCGCTCCATTTGAAAGGCCAAGCACATTAATAGGTGCCTTTACAGCCCCGGAAGTAATATTAACAATACGCCCAAATTTGCGCTCAATCATTCCGTCAACTACTGCTTTAATTAATTCAATCGGCGTAAGCATGTTGCTATCGAGGGCTTTGATCCATGTATCCCGGTCCCAGTCGCGAAAGTTTCCGGTTGGTGGACCAGCAGCGTTATTAATTAATATATCCGGCTCAGGACATGCGGCTAAAAGTTTTTCTCTACCTTCATTAGTGGTAACATCACAAGCCACAGCAGTAACTTCTGAACCTGTAGCATCACGAATTTCTTTTGCGGTAGCTTCAAGTGTTTCAGTGTTACGGCCATTGATAAAGACATGAACACCATCCCTAGCTAATGTCATAGCACAGGCTTTACCAAGCCCCTTTGATGACGCACAAATAATTGCTTTGCGCCCTTTAATTCCTAAATCCATTTGTTTTTACTCCTAATAATTTAAATTAATTTTGTTATATAGTTTTCTGAAAGTATTTACATATCTTTTTTTTGCTAATTAATCTTTGTGTCTTTTATATTTTCACCAAGTGTCGCCATAGCCATTACCATTCCCGCCCAGCATGGATCAATAACTGGGACTCCCAGCAATTCCTGCAACCATTGTCGGTGAATACCCATTCCGGCACAACCTAATATAATTGAGGTTGCTCCAAACTCCTTAACTAACTTTCTACCTACTTTTTCTATTCGTGGGCGTGCTAAACCTTTATCCTCCAGATCAAGCACACCAAGATTAAGTGCGAGGTCCGCCGCCAACATATTAGATAGACCAGCTCTCTCTACCTGTTTAATATGACGTTCGACTGAAACGTCTAATATTGAAAGTATCCCGAATTTACTTCCAATATTTGCGGCAACATGCATTGCACTTTCTGCAATACCAAAAACATTTTGATACCCTAAGGCCCTAAGTTCAGCTACGCCGGGATCACAAAAGCATGCAATAACGTAGGCGTCATAATTACAACTTTGTACATGCTTGGTTACTAACATGTGGGCAAGGCATACATCTTCACTACTTTCGATTGCTTCTGGCGCCGCTGCAATCTGATCATAATCAATAACTATATTCAAGAGTGCTGCTTTTACAGCAAGCTCAGATTCCATTCCTTCCGTCACGGATTGAGATGAATTAGCGTTTAACATAAGCAGGCGCGATTTAGTTTTTCTTTTCATAATTTATAATTCCCAATGATCTAGAATACTCTTTCTAACATCAACAATATAGATAGCCATGCGAGCTAATGCTGGATCATCACCAGCATTAAATTTTTGATATTCTAGCATATCTTTCAACTTTTAAAAAATCCTTGCGAAGTTAATAATTTGTATTATTTGGTCACTTGATTATGTGGTATCCAAATGGTATTCCACATGAATACCAACTTCAATTAATAAAAACTACCCTCTTTATGCTAAGGATAAAAAATATGACTGAACTCTACGATCTTGTAATTAGGAATGGTCAGACCGTTACCGACAAAGAAACACTTAAACAAGATGTCGCCATTAAAGATGGAAAAATAGTTGCTCTTGGTGAAAATTTAGAGAGAGGAATACGAGAAATCGATGCATCATCTCTTCTTATTCTACCCGGAGGCATCGATGCGCACTGTCATATCGAACAAAAATCCTCCAGCGGCATCATGACTGCTGATGATTTTTACACGGGTTCCGTCTCAGCTGCTTTTGGCGGAACGACAACAATTCTTCCCTTCGCAGCACAGCATCGGGGCCAAAGCCTTCGTGACGTTGTTGATGATTATATGGCCTGCGCTGTCCCAAAATCTGTAATTGATTACGGATTTCATCTAATTATATCTGATGCGTCCGACGCCATCATTGGTCAAGAGCTTCCTGCCATGATTGAAGACGGTATCACTTCTTTTAAAATTTATATGACTTATAATGATCTTAAATTGGATGATTATGAAATACTTAATGTTTTAGCAGCAGCTAGGCGCGAGCAAGCTATGGTTATGATCCATGCTGAAAATCACGACGTTATTCGCTGGATAACTGAAAAATTATTGGATCAGGGCTGTGGTGCCCCGCGCTACCATGCAATCGCCCATGCCCAAATAGCCGAGAAAGAAGCCACCCACCGGGCTATATCGTTAGCCGAACTTCTCGATACCCCTATGCTAGTTGTTCATGTTTCATCCGAGGCGGCCCTGAATGAAATCAGACGTGCTCAAAAACGTGGTCTTAAAATTTATGGCGAAACTTGCCCACAATACCTCTTTCTAACTATTGATGATCTTGATAAGGACGGCATGGATGGGGCTATGTTCTGCTGCAGCCCCCCCCCGCGTGATAAGGAAAGTCAGGAAGCAATTTGGGAGGGTCTAATTGATGGCTCATTTAGTGTATTTTCGTCAGACCACTCTCCCTACCGCCATGACAGTTCAGGAAAACTCGCAGCAGGGCCAAAACCAACTTTTGATAAAATTGCCAATGGTGTTCCTGGTCTTGAAATTAGAATGCCTTTACTCTTTTCGGAAGGCGTTCAAACAGGCCGCATGGATATTCACCGCTTCGTAGCAGTCACTTCTACTAATGCCGCAAAAACATATGGTCTTTATCCAAGAAAAGGTACTATTGCAATCGGGTCAGACGCCGACCTCGCCCTTTGGGACCCTAAAAAACAAGTTAAAATAACAGCCGATGCCATTCACGATAATATGGATTATACTCCTTATGAGGGGATGGTATCAAACGGCTGGCCTATAACCGTAATTAATCGCGGTCGGATAGTCATCGAAGATGAAGAGCTAAAGGTAGATCGTGGTTCAGGTCAATATCTAAAACGTCAACGCCCCGAAGCTGCTAAGCCGCTTAATAGGCTAGTTAAAGAAATTGATCCAAAAACCAATTTTAATGCTAAATTTATATAAGGATAAAATATGTCTAAACTTCTTAATGAACATGCCAAGGGTGTCTACATTATTGCCGCGACCCCCTTCTTTGACGATGATAGTATTGACTATGATAGCCTTGATCGATTAACTGACTTTTATCTTGAGAAAGGTGTTAGTGGGATCACAATTCTCGGTATGATGGGCGAGGCGCAAAAGCTTAGCCCCGATGAATCAAAAAATGTGATGAACCGCGTAATAAAACGCGTAGATGGGCGTGTTCCAGTTATTGTCGGCGTAAGTAATCCCGACATAAAAAAATTGATTAAGTTATCAAATTCAGCAATGGCAGCCGGCGCAGCCGGTATTATGGTTGCACCTAATTCTTCCCATCATAACGACGAAACTATTTTCAATTATTATGTTGAGGTAGATAAAGCCCTTGAATCAAAAATTCCAATGATATATCAAGATTTTCCCCTCGTCACCAAAGCGCCGATTTCCTTAGATTGTTTAATGCGCATTATTCGAGAAATTCCACAAGTAGTAATGCTTAAACATGAAGATTGGCCTGGGCTAGAAAAACTTTCAGAACTTCGTTCAAGATCTAAAGCAGAAGGACTTCGTCGCATTAGCATTCTTTGTGGCAACGGCGGTCTTTATCTGCCCCAAGAACTTAGCCGCGGGGCTGACGGGGCAATGACGGGGTTTGCTTATCCAGAGATGCTTGTCAGTGTTTGTAAAAAGTTTGAAAATGGCGATCACGACGATGCTGAAGATTTATTTGACTTATACTTACCGGTCATCAAACATGAACAGCAACCAGGTTATGGCCTTGCTGTACGCAAAGAAACTCTTCACCGCCGCGGAGCTATTTCATCCTCCAAAGTCCGAACTCCTGGACCAAGCATGTCAAGCGCGGATCATAAGGACCTTGACAGGCTGCTGGAGAGGCTTGATAAAAGACTGGAAAAAACATAATAAATAAAAAGAATAAAATATTGAACAAAAGTTCTCTTGTAGTATTTAAGGTTATTCTTTTATGCTTCATATGGCCTTTCATTTCCTTGGCTCAAAATACCGAAAGTCCAATTATTGTTGGGGCTAATATAGGTAATGTCCCGTGGGAATTTCAAGACACAACCGGAAAGTTTGTTGGCTTTGAAATAGATTTAGTCAATGAAATTGGCCTACTCCTTGACCGGAAAATTGAAATTATTAACATACCCTTCAATGGTTTGTTTGCTGCCGTTCAATCTGGCCGAGTTGACATAGCCATCTCCTCAATAGGCATTACTGAAAAAAGACTTGAATCGATGTCGTTTACTCAACCATATTATGACAGCGACCAATCATTGACCACCGTCAAGGGGAATGGGATTGAGAGCCTTAATGACTTACGCAATCAAATTATAGCGGTTGATACAGGGTCCACTGGGGATATATGGGCAACCGAGAATAAACAAAAATATAGCTTTGCAGAAATTCGACGATACGAAGGTCTTGCGCCAGCAATGCTTGATGTAGTTATTGGACGTGTTAAGGGATATATCAGCGATATTCCCGCACTTCTCTACTATACCAAAGACAAACCAAACTTAGTCGTGGTAGAGCGCATACCTACAGGCGGTAGGTACTCACTTATGATGGGGAAAAACAAACCCCTCGTTAGTCAAGCGAATAAAGCGATTACCTCTCTAAAACTAGCTGGTGTTATTAATGACCTTCACGCCAAATGGTTTGGTGCTCTCGCTGAAGATACAACATCAACGGTTAGGGTTGTTCCTATGCCTGCAACCGATGAAGGGCTTATATTAGATTTTGTAGACACATTCCTAAACACGGATGTATTTATGCAAACCTACCCCATGTTAATTGCCGGTTTAGTGGTTACAATTCAATTGGGCTTTATTGCTATTATTGCCGGCTTAATTTTTGGTCTTTTATTTGCCCTTAGCAAGCTTTATGGCCACAAAGCCATTCAGGTGGCCGCAAAAGCTTATATCGACATATTTCGTTCGATCCCGCTTTTAGTACTTCTAATTATCATCTTTTATGCGCTACCATTTGTAGGCCTTAGTTTTTCCCCCTTTAATGCTGCCGCTGTTGCATTAACCCTAGTTTCCGGCGCTTATACTGCTGAAATTTTCCGAGCAGGTATTGAGGCGGTTCCTCAAGGACAATTTGAGGCCTCTGAAGCGCTGGGGCTCAGCTATAAAAATACAATGGTCGAAATTATTCTCCCACAAGCAATTAAAATAGTTATTCCACCACTCACAAATAATTGTATCAATGTAATCAAAGATACCGCGCTTGCCTCAGTAGTTGCCATGCCAGACCTTTTAAAACAAGCCACTCAAGCGCAAGCTGTTGCGGCAAATCCGACCCCTCTTATTGCTGCTGCTGTAATTTATTTAATGTTCCTTTTACCTTTGGTCCTATGGGTATCGCGTCTCGAGGTTAAGTTTAGAAGGGGAAGCCGCTGATGACTGCATTAATTAAACTTGAAAATGTTACTAAACATTATGGAACCTTTCAGGCACTTTCAAAAATTAACCTTGACGTAAAAGAAGGAGAAGTGGTCTGCGTTATTGGCCCTTCAGGTTCAGGTAAATCAACCCTGATCCGTTGCATTAATTTACTTGAAGAATATGATCTATCCGGTAAAATTATCGTAGATCAAATTCTAGTGCAAAAAGGAAAAAATCTAAAAAACGTTCGCGCACAAGTTGGTATGGTATTTCAGAGCTTCAACCTCTTCCCACATCTTACCATACTTAAGAATGTTATGCTTGCTCCAATAAAAGCGAAGGGTCTCAGCGCCCAGGTCGCAGAAAAAATTGCTGTGGATTTACTAAATAAGGTTGGTATTTTAGAGCAAGCTGAAAAATATCCTGCTCAACTATCAGGAGGTCAGCAACAACGGGTAGCTATAGCCCGGGCACTAGCCATGGAACCCAAAGCGTTATTATTTGACGAACCAACCTCAGCGCTTGACCCTGAAATGGTTGGTGAGGTACTTGATGTGATTAAAAATCTAGCAACAACCGGCGTCACAATGATTGTGGTTACCCATGAAATGGGATTTGCCAAACAGGTAGCTGATAGGGTCATCTTCATGGATGCCGGACAGATCGTAGAGCAAGGAAGTCCAATAGAAATTTTTAATACCCCTAAGGAGGTTCGAACTCAGAACTTCTTAAAAGCGGTACTCAACCACTAAAGATAAAGGAAAAATAAAGTGGCACTTGATATGAATTATGTACGGAACCAATTTCCTAGTTTAAAAAATGAATGGGCATTTATGGATAATGCCGGTGGCTCACAAATCCTCAAGGGTTGTGTTGATAATATTAATACCTATTACTATTCAAACAATGTTCAGCTTGGTGGCAGTTATGATGCTTCAAAAGCAGCCGCTAATGCATTTGGTGAAGGGCGTAAGAAAATAGCGACCTTATTTAACGCAGCTCATACAAACGAGATTGTTTTTGGCCCATCAACAACCGTTCTTTTACAATTTCTATCGAAGTCTATGGCGAGCCAATTTAAGGCCGGAGATGAGGTCATCGTCACTATTACAGATCACGAAAGTAATATTGGCCCTTGGGTTTGGCTTGAAGAAAGGGGCGTTATTATTAAGTTCTGGCCGATGAATGAAGAAACATATGAATTAGAGCTTGATACGCTTGACGCACTTATGACGGAGAAAACAAAATTAGTAGCTTTCACACACGTCTCAAATTTGCTCGGTACTATCAATAATGTTAAAGAAATAACGGCGTTTGTCCACGCGCGCGATGCTCTTGTTTGTGTTGACGCTGTGGCTTATGCGCCACATCGCGCTATTGATGTTCTGGATTGGAATGTAGATTTCTATGCACTCAGTTTATATAAAACATACGGCCCGCACCATGCGGCCCTTTATTGTCGCCATGATCACTTGCAAGAGTTAGATGGTCTTTATCATTATTTTTACGGAAAAGATAAAGTCCCCGCAAAAATGGAGCCCGGCAACGCTAATTATGAACTTTCTTTCGCCTCCGGGGCGATAGTCGATTATCTGGTAACGCTTGGTGAGCAAGCAGGGGCAACCGGATCAAACCGCAAAAAGCTTGAAGCAGCGTTTGTTGACATTGAGGAGCAAGAGACCATTCTATGCAAACTAGTGCTTAATTATCTTCAAAAACGTAATGACTGCAGGATTCTGGGTATAAAAGATGGTAGCGATCCCCGGAAGGTTCCTACAATTGCATTCACAGTTCATAATAAAGATTCTGAGCAAATTTGTCTCTCCATGGATAAACATAAAATTGCCATTCGTTTCGGGGACTTTCATGCAAGACGCCTTTCCGACCACCTTGTTCTTAACAAAAACAATGGAGCCGTGCGCATTTCACTAACTCACTACAATACAGTTGAGGAGGTAGCAAAGCTTCTTGCTTCGCTCGACAAAGTTTTAGCTGAATAGAACAGCGCTAATTTCATCCAAAATTTCTGGATCATCCAGTGTTGCAGGGGCCGAATATGGTTCTTTCCCTGCAATACTACTCATTACTCTTCTTAAAATTTTTCCAGATCTTGTCTTAGGTAGCCTCTTAACGATCACAGCATTTCTAAAACTAGCTACCGCACCAATTTCAGCTCGGATTGCCTTGATGCTCCGCTCCACAATTTCCTGATCTGATTCTGCTACACCACTTTTTAATACAATAAACCCAAAAGGTACTTGACCCTTAAGTTCATCATAAACACCAACAACGGCACACTCTGCGACCTCTTGAAGCTCCGCCAGAACCTCTTCCATGGCTCCTGTTGATAGGCGATGGCCTGCAACGTTTATTACATCATCTGTGCGTCCCATAATATATAGATATCCGTCTTCATCCTTGTGCCCTGCATCACCTGTCAAATAATACCCATCAAACTCACTAAAGTAAGTGTCAATACAGCGTTTATCATTCCGCCAAACGGTCAACATAGCGCCCGGCGGAAGGGGCTCTTTTACAACAATGTTACCTAATTTGCCGGCAGGAACTTCCCCTCCTTCATCATTAAACACGCGCACATCAAAACCCGGAGAGGGTTTGCTAGAGCTACCGTATTTAACCGGCATATGTTCAATTCCCATAAAATTTGCGCAAATTGACCAAGCCGTTTCAGTTTGCCACCAATGGTCTATTACTGGAACACCTAAGATATTTTCCGACCACCTAACAGTATCTGGGTCGGCACGTTCTCCAGCTAAAAACAATGTCCTAAAATCTGAAATATCATATTTTCCTAATAGTTTAGCATCAGGATCCTCTCTTTTAATAGCCCGAATTGCCGTTGGCGCCACAAAGAGAGCATTCACTTTATGATCTGAAATTACCCGCCAAAAGGCTCCCGCATCTGGCGTGCCAACTGGTTTTCCCTCGTAAAGTATCGTGGTACATCCACGGATCAGCGGTCCATATACGATATAAGAGTGACCAACTACCCAGCCAATATCGGAGGCCGCCCAATAAACGTCTCCGGGGTCCATGTCATATACATTTTTCATACTCCAGTTCATGGCAACCATGTGGCCACCATGATCCCGAACAATCCCCTTTGGAGCTCCTGTCGTTCCTGATGTATAAAGAATATAAAGTGGGTCTGTTGCTTCTAACACTTCGCAAGGTACAGGGTCAGCAGTCTCAATCAACTCCGCCCACTTAAAATCACGCCCTTTTTTATAAGTCCCTTCGCATTCTGATCTTTCAACAATTACAGTTTTAATCTCTGTTTTGGCAAGGTCTATAGCCTCGTCAAGTAACGGCTTGTATTTAATAACCTTTCCCGGTTCAAGCCCACATGTGGCTGAAACAATAACTTTAGGTTGTGCATCTTTTATACGTTTAGCAAGCTCTGCTGAAGCAAATCCACCAAACACCACAGTATGAACAGCACCAATTCGAGCACACGCTAACATGGCCATTACCGCTTCTGGTATCATCGGCATGTATAGCAATACTCTATCACCCTTATCCACCCCAAGGCCTTTAAGGACTCCAGAAAACTTTGCAACTTTTTCCTGTAGTTCATAATAAGTGATTTTTTTAATCGAACCCGTCATAGCGCTATCATAAATAAGTGCCATACGTCCACCATGACCAGCCTCTACATGACGGTCAAGCGCATTATAACAAGTGTTCGTTCTTCCTCCTGAATACCAACGATAGAGGGGTGCATTTTTATCCTCTAAAACCTTATCCCACTTTTTATACCAGAATAGGTCTGCCGCGGCCTCTGCCCAAAACAGCTCCGGATTTTTTTGCCAGCCACTGTAAACTTCTTCGTATGTATTCATATTCATTAGTTCAACTTTTTCAAATTTACGATGCACGCTTATAATATTATAGATATTGGCATACATAGCATTATTGATATATTTTGGGGAATATTTTTTTATTTGGTTACGGGGGCTCGTATGCACCGATGTGCGGACCTTTACCTAATGAAAGTTGAACGAAAATTTGAAAATGAAAATTCGTCAATATTTTTTCAAAATATAAAAATTTCTTGATAAATCCTTGGCATAGCCCGTAAGCTCTCACTCAAAATAAAAAGAAGTCAGTGAACAGAGGGTCGAAGATTGCATCATGAGGTATAATTATTTAATAAAAAGCGCGTTGATCGCGGCTTTGGGTGGGTTGTTGTTTGGATTTGATACGGCTGTCATTTCCGGTACGACAACGGCGCTGGAAGAGGTGTATGGCTTGAGCAAGTTTTCACTTGGCCTTACTGTTGCGGTAGCGTTGATCGGTACGATCATTGGAGCGTTGGTTGCGGCAAAACCTGCGGATGTTTATGGCCGTAAAAATATGCTTTTTATTATTAGCGCTGTATATTTTGTTTCAGCCATTGGTAGTGCCTTTGCATGGGATTGGTATTCCTTTGTCATCTTTCGTTTAATTGGCGGCCTTGGGGTTGGGGCGGCGTCCGTTGTTTCCCCGCTTTATATTGCTGAGATATCACCTGCGCATATGCGTGGGCGGCTTGTGGCCTTTACCCAGTTTAATATTGTGCTTGGCTTATTGTTGGCCTTTGCTTCGAACTATTATATTTCGAGCTTGGATCTTGGTGCGGTTGAGTGGCGCTGGATGTTTGGCGTTGAAGCGGTTCCGGCGGCACTGTTCTTTGTTCTTTTGTTCCTTACACCTTATAGCCCGCGCTGGTTGGTAAGACAAAACCGAACACAGGAAGCGCAGGCAACTCTTGGTAAATTGGGGCTTGACGATCAGGAGGCTATGGATCAGATCGAAGACATAAAGCAGTCTATTGATACACAGCATCATGATTTACAAGAACCTCTGTTCCAACGTGCTTATACGAAGCCGATCATGCTGGCTTTTGCCATTGCTATGTTTAATCAACTTTCGGGTATAAACGCGCTTATGTATTATGCACCAACGATTTTTAAAATGGCGGGTTCGGGTGAGGAATCGGCGTTGCTGCAAACGGTCGGTGTTGGTGTTATAAATTTATTTTTCACCATGATGGCGATGACCGTGATTGACCGTTTCGGACGCAGAACTTTGATGCTGGTCTGTTCCTTTGGCTATATCATCAGCCTGAGTGTTGTTGCATGGGCGTTCTTTACCTATGGGGATGACTTTGCTGGGGGTCGACCAAGTGAAGGTGGGATAATTGTACTGATTAGTCTTGGTGTGTTTATTGCGTCACATGCCTTTGGTCAGGGGGCTGTTATTTGGGTGTTTTTAAGTGAAATTTTCCCCAACAGGGTGCGCGCCAAAGGTCAAGCCTTTGGTAGTTTTGTTCATTGGTTTATGGCAGCGGCAATCAGTTGGACGTTCCCTATTATCGCGGAAATTTCTGGTGGTTATACTTTCGCCTTTTATGCTGTGATGATGGTTGTTCAACTGTTCTGGGTGATTAAAATCATGCCGGAAACCAAAGGGGTTTCACTTGAAAATATTCAGAAAAAATTAGGTATAACTTAAATATCTCTCTAATTATTCTGGCGGCGGGCAATCAAGAATTGAGTTTTTAAAATCTTGATGTGTATAAATTAGATATAAATTAAAAAAACAATTCGGGTTTGTCTGTATCTGAATGTATGGACTGCGATAAAGGAGAAGGAAATGACTGTTTACTCTATTTGGTGTCACCAATGATCCGCATAATTTCTTATGGAGAAATATTGGTGGATATGTTGTCTGATAGGATTTTGGAAACAAAGCAGAAGGACAATGAACAGTTCACCAAATTCCCCGGTGGTGCCCCCGCAAACGTCGCTGCGGCAGTGGCACAGTTGGGTGGGGACAGTTATTTTGCAGGAAAAATAAGCACCGACATTTTTGGTGAATTTTTACATGATGCTCTTGTTCAAATGGGGGTTAAAACAGATTATATTTACCGCATAGAAAATAAAAAAACAGCATTAGCCTTTGTTTCAAGAGACGCGTCTGGAGAAAGAAGTTTCGAATTTTTTCGTAGCGATACCGCAGATTTAAATTTTGATAGAAATGATTTTAACCAACATTGGTTTGAAGAGGATGGTATTTTTCACGCATGTTCCAATACTCTTACTGAAAAAGAAGCATATAAGACAACCCTTGTTGGTTTGAAAATGGCGAAAAATAATGATTGGTTGGTTAGTTTTGATGTTAATTTAAGACTTAATCTGTGGGATGATATATCAGATGCTCTTCCCAGAGTTTGGGATTGCCTCGCTCAGGCGCATATTGTGAAGTTGAGCAAAGAAGAGCTTATGTTTTTAGCGGATGGGGGACGTGAAGATATGGCCATTGATAGGCTCCTCGCGGGGAAAAGTGAGATTGTTGTTGTCACCGATGGAGCGAACCCTTTGATTTGTTATCTGAAGTGTGATCAATTGACATTGGACCCACCCAAAGTGGAAACACGCGATAGCACAGCAGCAGGGGATGCTTTTGTTGGCGGTTTTTTATATGGATTATCCGAAAAAAATTTTACACCAACAAACTTACCAGAATTAGTGCGGGATAAAGATGAACTTTATCAGGTTTTGACGTTTGCTAGTTCTTGCGGTGCTTTTGCTGCGACAAAAGAAGGGGCTTTTACGTCGCTGCCCAATCAGCATGACCTTAACGGCTTAATGTTAGGATAATTATTTATGAACCCTCAATTTCATAACAAGACATTTTTGGAAAAGCACATAAAAGACACCATGTCATTTTATCACCCTCATTGTATTGATCCAAACGGTGGGTTTTTCCAACTTTTCAAAGATGACGGCACCATATTCGATCATAGCACAAGACATTTGGTCAGCAGTTGTCGGTTTGTTTTTACCTATTCAATGTATGCACAGTATTTCAATGATGATGCCTATAAAAACATCGCTCAGCACGGAATTGATTTTTTAAGAAATGTGCACCGTAATGAGAGTACGGAGGGTTATGCCTGGGTCATAAAGAATAGAGAGGTCGCGGATTCTACAAATTATTCTTACGGCCTAGCGTTCGTTTTATTAAGCTACGCAACAGCGTTGAAAGCGGGTATAATTACGGCCAAAGCCTTCATCTATGAAACTTTTGATGTAATGGAAGAACAGTTTTGGGAAAAGGATTACGGCCTCTATGCTGATGAATGTGATGGGGATTGGGAGCAGTTGTCACCTTACCGAGGGCAAAACGCCAATATGCATAGTTGTGAAGCAATGATTGCAGCATTTGAAGCCACCGATGATAGAATGTTTCTTGATAAGGCCTATTTGATTGCTGAAAATATTTGTGTGCGTCAAGCCGGTCAATGCGATGGATTGATATGGGAACATTATGATGAAAATTGGCAGGTGGATTGGGATTATAATAAGTCAGACCCAAAAAACTTGTTTCGTCCGTGGGGATTTCAACCGGGACATATGACGGAATGGTCAAAATTACTTATGATTTTAAATGGTTATAATGATCAAAAATGGCTGGTGGACCGTGCGACCGATCTTTTTGACGCAGCTTTGGAAAAAGCATGGGATCATGAGAATAAAGGCATTTCATACGGCTTTGCCTCGGATGGTTCAATTTGTGATGGTGATAAATATTTTTGGGTTCAGGCAGAATCATTTTCTGCGGCGGCTTTTCTTGCTCAAGAAACCAAAAATCCGAAATATTGGGATCATTATGAGAAAATTTGGCAATTCTCATGGGACCACATGATCGATCATGACTACGGTGCATGGTATTGCAAATTAGACGCCAATAATCAAAGATATAGTGATATCAAGAGCCCAACAGGGAAAACAGATTACCACACCATGGGAGCCTGTTACGCTGTTCTTTCAGCTATATAGGGAAATCCACAAAATTAATCAAAATCAAGGATCTGAAATAAATATTATTGAATGTAATTCTGAACAAGAAATAATGGCCCCTTATGCGGTGATGCCCAGTTCGATATTTCACGATTGCTGCAGAAACATAAAAAAACCCTAACCACACTGGCCAGGGTTTTTTATTTGGTTGCGGGGGTTGGATTTGAACCAACGACCTTCAGGTTATGAGCCTGACGAGCTACCGGACTGCTCCACCCCGCGTTAATTATTTTATTTTATATATTT